>JAFOTD010000008.1 GCA_017388175.1 Clostridia bacterium
CGGCAAGGCGGTCAAGAAGCCTGCAAAGAACACGCTCGTCAGCTTTGCGGCAAGCGAGGTCGGCGTAGGCAAGGGGTTTGCGTTTCTTGAATTTCTGGATCAGCTCGGCGCGTTTATCGGTCCGGTCATTCTCTTTTTGATTGTGTCTCTGAAAGGATCGGGCACGCTGTTTTCCGCCTACCGGCTGTGCTTTGCGCTGCTCGGGATTCCCGCGCTCATCACCGTCGGATTGGTCGTATTCTCCCGCATCAGATACCCGCACCCGGAAATCTTTGAAAAAGCCGAAGAGGAAGCGGAGCCGTTCCGGTTCAAAAAGCCGTTCGTGCTCTATATGATCGCCATTTCCCTGTTCGCGTTCGGATTTGCGGATTTCACACTCATCACCCTGCACGCGGCAAAGACGCAGGCGTTCCCCGAATCGACGCTGAGCCTTCTTTACGCTGCGGCGATGGCAGTGGACGCGTTTGCCGCGCTGTTCTTCGGCTGGCTGTTCGACCGGATCGGGCTTCGGGCGCTGATCCTCTCAACCCTGCTCAGCACGTTCTTCTCCGGCTTTGTGTTTTTAACCGGAAACCCGTACCTGATCGCGGTCGGCATCGTTCTCTGGGGCGTCGGCATGGGCGCGCAGGAGAGCATCATGAAGGCAGCCGTCAGCAAGATCGTTCCGCGTTCCATGCGCAGCACCGGCTTCGGCGTCTTTGAGACCGGTTTCGGCGTCGCGTGGTTTCTCGGAAGCTGGCTTTTGGGCGCGCTGTACGACGTCAATCCCGCCCTGCTTGTGCTGATCTCCGTTGCATCGCAGCTGCTTGCGATCCTGTTCTACGCCCTTTGCGTCCGACAGCGAAAGGCGGAGGATTGACAAAACATCGGATGAAGATTGCATTTGATCGTGTTCCCGCAAAAAATCTGCTTTCGTAAACGGTGATTATCCGGGTATTATTGTTGAATAAAATGAATACGCCCGAAGTGAGAGCGCTTCGGGCTTTGGTGTTATGTGCTGCGGTTATTCATCGAAGACGATCTCGCGGAGGACGAGCTCTTCCGCGCGGGCGAGAATCGAAAACGTCTCCGAAAAGGCGCTTTCGATATCATTTTCTTTCAAAGTGCAAAGCAAACGACCGCAGTTTAATCCGTTTTCCTTTGCAAAATGACTGACCGGTTTTTCCCAAACATGATTATATAGTTCTTTTCGACTCATGACTACAGAGCTTTTATTTTCATAGTATTTCACCGTTCCTTTAAGTGTTTTTTCCGAGTCCTTATATCTGCCAAGCGAGAACGCATATTCATATAGAGGTCCTTTATGGCTGTGATGGCTTCCCGACAATGGTGAATCCGATTTCTATTATAATTCATCTTGTTTTTGTATCACGTTCTTACAACACTAGTTTCTTTTTAGAAAAGATGAAAAGAGTGAAATAACCGGTGACTAATAGCGCAGAGAGCATCTGTGCTATTGCTGAACATATTCGAATGTCATGCATCAATTATCCCGGTTGACAGGACACGGAATCTGCTTCCGGGAAACGGTGACCTGCGTCCCCAAAAGGATCGGGAGATGGGTTTTTGCGAATTCAACCAGATCCGTCGCCGCTACCAAAACAAAACCACCCATCCGGGTGGTTTTTGTTTTGCCAGCGGCGCTCTTTATGAGAGCGGGCGCAACGCGCTCCGTTCGGTAACGCGCCCGCGCCCTCGGCGCGGATCAGCGCGTTCGCGGAGAAATATCCTTATTCAGCGCGCAGCGCTGTATCTGATCGGATTTCTCCGTATCGGATCGCTGCTGCCAAGTTTACAACAGACGTTAAAGTGGAAGTCACTTGTGAACTGTTTTTTCTCTCTACCTATAACAGGTGTTGGGAGCTGGTTTTTTGAAATGGAAAAACGTAAAATTGTGTTTTTTCAGACAGGTCCCTGCAACGACTTGAACAATAAAAACAGCGGCGCAAATCCGCTGATAAAATCTTCTCGCTGTCCTATAAATAGTTTATTTCTGTCCCGTTTATCGGATATATCCTGTGAGAGAATGTGTATGAAAAGAAAAAGAGGAGGACAAAGCAATGGAAGAAAAGAAGATTCATTTGAGTTTTGACGTGACGGTTTGCCTGGGCGGAGGCGACGGCGGGGATGTCAGCGTAAGCGTTGCTGTAACGGAAGACGAATACGAACTGCTCAAGCAATGCTGCCGTGAATATGGCGACATCGATCGTTACAGAGGACTTGAAAAACTTCGCAGTCGTATCAGGAGAGCGGCGGAAGACGAGAATGAATTCTGTATGGACAATTACTCGGATTCGGATGAGGAAATTGACTATAGCAGCGTCTCTTATATGATCAGCATGCCGAGCCGGATTCAGGACGAGGTTGACGCGGAGGAAGGCGAGGGTTGATCCCAACGGAGGAAGTTCATGAAACACCGAGTCAGAGTACAAGTGCCGGTAGTCTGGCGAGGGTTCTTCGGTAGGAAAAGAGTCGTCTATGAGAAACGAACAATCCTTGTGGACAGCAGGACCTATCGGCGAATAGTGAAAGAACAGAGGAGACAGGAATCAGGTGATTTCCTCGGCTTCATAGACCAAATGGAAACACTGCATGCGATCTTCGATGATTGACGGTATGACATGCCTTGCCACCGCTGATGAAAACACGGGACGACAGATGCTTTCGCCATAAAGAGGGCTCTCTGTCGTCTTTTCACTTTTCAAGCAGGAGAATATATGGTATAATCATAATATCTATAAGTATGGGGTCAGTATGGAACAGCAGGTCAAGTCGAAAAAGAGAGTAGCGGATCACGGTGAGGTGTTTACGGCAGAACGCGAAGTGAACGCCATGCTCGATCTTGTCAAAAACGAAACCGAACGCATTGAGAGCCGGTTCTTGGAGCCTGCTTGCGGCAACGGCAATTTCCTTGCGGAGATTCTGCGGCGCAAGCTTGCCGTAGTCAAGCGGATGTACGGCAAAAATCCCGCCGACTATGAGAAATGGTCCATTATCGCGCTGATGAACATTTACGGCGTGGAGCTTCTGAACGACAACGCCGTCGAGTGCCGCGAACGCCTCTATGGGATTTGGAACGAAGCCTATACCGCCGCCTGCAAAAAGGACGCCAATGACGAGTGCCGTAGAGCCGCGCGATTCGTGCTCGAAAAGAACATCCTTTGCGGCAACGCGCTTTCGCTGAAAAAGGTGGACGCAAACGGACAGGATACGGAAGAACCGATCATCTTTGCCGAATGGACGTTCATTGTCGGCAGCAAGGTCAAACGGCGGGACTTCCGGCTGGACGTGCTGCTGGAGGAAAATCCCGATCAGGAGAACTACTCCATGCAGCTTTCGCTGTTCGGCGATACAGCGTCCGACGCCGACAACTGGATGATCGATCCGGAGACCAACAAACCGACGCCGAAGCCGATTCGCGAGTTTGAACCGAAGGATTACAGGAGGATTTGGGAAGATGCCTAACGATCTCTATACCGGTCTATACAACCCGGACGTGCTTTCCTGCCTTGCAAACCTCAGTAACGATGAGGTCTTTACCCCGCCGGAGGTAGCAAACGCCATGCTCGATCTGCTGCCGCAGGAGCTGTTTACAAGTCCCGATACGAAATTCCTCGATCCCGCCTGCAAAAGCGGCGTGTTCCTCCGTGAGATCGCAAAGCGCCTGATTCGCGGCTTGGAGGACAAGATCCCGGACTTGCAGCAGCGATTGGATCACATCTTTCACGAACAGCTTTACGGCATCGCCATAACGGAGCTGACCTCGCTTCTTTCCCGCCGCAGCGTCTATTGCAGCAAGTACCCAAACGGCGCATATTCCGTCAGTAAGTTTGAGAACGCAGAGGGCAACGTACGGTTTCATAGGATAGAACACCGATGGAAAGAAGGCCGATGCGTATTTTGCGGGGCATCTCAGGATCAGTATGATCGTGATTCTTCACTTGAAACACATTCGTATGAGTTTATTCACACCTCAAAACCACAGGAGATTTATAAAATGAAATTCGATGTGATCATCAGCAATCCTCCTTACCAACTTAGTACAGGACAGGGTCAATCGCAAGCGTTGCCACTTTATCATCGCTTTATCGAGCAAGCAATTAAGCTGAATCCTCAGTATTTGCTGATGATTACTCCTTCTCGATGGTTTGCTGGTGGGATGGGATTGGATTCTTTTAGAACAACCATGCTTAAAGATGGGAGGCTTCGTGAGATAGTTGACTATTCAATGTCAACAGATTGCTTTCCGGGTGTAGATATTGCTGGAGGTGTAAACTATTTTCTTTGGGATAGGTCTTATAAAGGCGATTGCAAATATACATACATCGATAGTGAGAAACGAACGACGCTCATTCGGCAACTTGACGAGTATGATGTGTTTGTTCGCAACAACAACGCAATCAGCATAGTTCATAAGGTTATGAACAGCCATGAGAAGAATATTGGCACGATCATGAGTCCGCTTGGTCCGTTTGGTATTGGTACTGCAGAACGGGGAATCGAAAAGAATACTGGTGATTGTTATCGCCTTCGTTCAAGTGCCGGCGATAGTTATATTAAAAAAACAAGCGTTAAAAACGGATTGAACTATATCGACAAGTGGAAGGTAATTATTGGAAAAGCAACCTCTGCAGGCGCAGCAACAGCAAACAAGAAAGATGGAACCAGAAAGGTTATAGCAACGCTTGATGTGTTAGAGCCTGGTTTTGTATGCACATTCTCATATTTTATCGCAGGCGCTTTTTCGGATAAGGTAACAGCAAAAAACTGTAGAGACTACTATGCCACAAAATTTGTTCGCTTTTTGCTCCTTCAATGCTTATCTTCTATCAACATCTCAAGAGATAGATTTGCATTTGTCCCACTTCAAGACTTTTCAAAGTCTTGGACGGATGAAGAACTATATGTCAAATATGGCTTATCCAATGAAGAAATTGCTCTCATTGAATCCATGATCAAGCCAATGGAGTAAGAAATAACAAAGAAGAGGACGGCGCACCGGAGAATCAATAGTTAATGGATCAAGTAACAAGGTCACAACATACTGTACCGAGATTCTATCTTAAGAACTTTTCTGAGAAAGGTAGGGTTTGGGCGTTAGATAAAAAAGACGGACATTGCTTTAATCCGAGCATTGATGATATATGCGTGGAGAACTATTTCTACGAGATGACGGATTTTGATGGCAACCGTATTTATGAAAACGCTATTGAAAACAAATTCCAACAGCAAGAAGCGATTTGGGCTTTATTGTTGCAAAGGATTATTCGTATCTGCGACACCATCAGTAATGGGAGTTCCTTTGTTGCAAGCACAGAAGAAAAAAGCATGTTGCTTGATATGACAATCAATATTTTGATGCGGAATCCTGTTTCTCTGCAATCGGTTTCATCGTCCTTAGAAAAAGGAGGAATGTATGAATTCATAGACGATCAACAAAAAGCTGTGATTCCGGATCTTCAAATTGAACAGTTGCAAAACTTTCACGAATCCTTTAATCGTTTTATTCTTTATTCTGATGAAAGAGCTGCACGAGAAAGAAAAGAGCACTTTGGAAAGTATTATTTCTATGTCGGCTTTGCTAAAGGGCGATTGATTACCGCGAGCATGCCCATTTATCTTTCAAGAAAGCTTGACGGAGACAAGCTAATCCTTCCGATTTCTCCCGACTATGCTTTGATATGGACAGAAAACAAGTTGGGAAAGATGGCTAATGTTCTTTTGCCGATGTCGGATGAGATTATAGCAGATTTACGCCGTTGTTACTTTGAAAAACGTTTTAAGGACTGTCGCTTTGTAATCGCCGATAGAAAGGATAAAATCATATGTGCTTGATGGGAGCGATGAATAATAGCCCGCTGATTACGGACTGGATCATGGTTGTAATTACAGCCATTTATGTTATTGCAACGGTTCTGATTCTGTTAGCAAACAGGAAGGCAGTAAAGGCAGCAAAAGAACAGCTTGAAGAATCTAAACGCGAGTTTGAAGAAACCCGTCGTTTAGGGCTAATGCCGTATATCTGTTTTTCGGAGTCGTCAAATAGCTTGACTGACTACTTCTGCCACTTAGATGTTGGTGATGATGCGAAAAGAGAGTCCTCGTATCATGTGAGAGTAGATATAAAGAACATCGGATTAGGTACGGCAAAAGATATTACCTGCTTATATTGTAATTTTGACAATGTTTGTGATATACCGTTTCCGATTATTGCTTTACAGAACAGGGAACACTGTTCTATGCGGCTTATCTTCCATTATCCATCAGATACATTTATGTACAATACTGCGTATCTTGTTTTACGGTATAAGGATCTTTTGGATCGCGCATATGAACAAAAAATCGGCTTTGAATTCGATTATGATAGTGTAAAGGAAGAACATATTACAAGAAGTGTATTTACTCTTCCCCCGAAAATGGTGAATAATTAAACTGACTCATAAAATTTGAACATTGTTAAACAAGGATACCATAGAACAAAGATTTGGTGAAAGCGGCGGAGATAATATGAGCGAGTTTACGATACTTAATAATAATTTAGAGCAATACTTAAGGCGGGTGCAAGAACGAGCAAAGAAATGTCCGTTTGGGCTGCCGCTTGATATTGAACATTTATCAGAAATGGACGAACTCAACCGTTTAGGATATGTTTCTTATAAGACAATACAAGCTCCTGGAAGACAAATGAAAAGAGCAGACCTTACATACAACGGAGAGCATTATTTTGATTTGAAAAAGGAGTATTTGGACAAACAACGACAACAAAAGATCTGGGAATGGGTTAGATACGGTATTACAACGCTGATTGCTCTTGCAGCATTGGCAGTATCAATTATCGCTTTGTTGACAAAATAGGGGAATATAGTCCAATGGATTCGTGTATTTTTTGTGGAGAAGCAATAAAACAGGGAATCAATGATAGCATTGAGCATATCTTTCCTAAAGCTATTGGTGGAACTTTCACCATTAGAAATGTGTGCCGAGGTTGTAACAATAGTTTAGGAAGAACCGTTGATCATTGGTTCTTGGAAGAGCCATTAATAAAACTATGCAGAATGCTTTATCAGTTAGAAGGAGAAAGCGGCAGTATTCCGACTGTTTATGATTTTCCCCTTTATGATGAACAAGGTAACCGAGCTATACTCGGACATGGTGATGGAGTGACTGTTCCGACGGTATATGACGATTATGAAGCGAGAAATACATCCGTTCAACTCATGGATGATGGACATATACAGTTTCATAGTTCTTCTCCGGAACATGTGAAGAGAAAACTAAAGAAGATAGGGGTTTTGCCGGAGGATATTGATAAGATCATATCAAAGGGAAGAAGAGAGTATACCTTGGAGAAATATAAATTCGCTATAACTTTTGATAAGATCAATTGCTTACCTTGTTTATATAAAATAGCATTTGAATATGCTTGTACCTCTTTAGGCTATAAAGCACTTTCGGATGATACTATTGTTTCTATTCGGGAGTACTTGCTTCGCTGCATGAATAACGAGCATCCCGCTCCACCGAGCATAATAGAACCGAAGATTAACGACGGGGAATTCTTCCCATCTGTTTCGAGTTATCATACGATTCAGCTTGACAGAGATGAAGAAAAGCTGTTTGTTAGGATAGTGTTGTTTGGGAAAGCATTGTTTGAAATACCCATGAGTGAGAACCTTGAATTACTCCGTGACGATGGAAGAATTCATGCTATAATGGAACCAATTAATCCTCTAATTGTGAAATCATAGTCAAAGAATAATAGTACCAGCGAGGATAAAGAACATGGCAACCGTAACATTTCCACAGCGTCCGGACGCGCATCCGACAATTTACGCTTATGAAGACTTGAATCCGCAGTATAGGGGGCTTCTGAAAGTCGGTTATACGGAGATCGGGGCGGAAAAGCGCGTCGCACAACAGTATCCGACAAAGCGCCCGGACGGGTTAAAGCCGTATCGGATCGTTTTGGTGGAATCCGCCATGAAACCGGACGGAAGCTGCTTTACCGATCACGAGGTTCATGCGGTTCTGAAAAAGCGGTTCAAGGATTCGATCTCGCAGGACAATACGGAGTTCTTCCGCTGCAAAAAGGAGGACGTCAAAGCTGCGATCCTTGCGGTTCGCACCGGCACACAGAATCTGGAA
The DNA here is from genome assembly GCA_017388175.1 of Clostridia bacterium. GTDB lineage: Bacteria > Bacillota > Clostridia > Christensenellales > CAG-138 > UBA3792. The sequence goes on from JAFOTD010000008.1 coordinate 8,146, forward strand.
AACCGCACGCAGAGCTTCGGTTTGCGTCCGGAACAGCGGGAGGCCATCGATAAGACGATGGAATACTATGCTTCCGCAAAGAAGGATCAGCCGGATCGGACGCCGAAGTTCCTTTGGAACGCCAAGATGCGCTTCGGCAAGACCTTTGCCGCCTATAAGCTGGCGCAGAAGATGGGTTGTAAGAAGGTTCTTGTTCTGACCTTCAAACCGGCGGTGGAAGCCGCATGGGAAGAAGACCTGATGACCCATGTGGACTTTGAAGGATGGCAGTTCATTTGCCGTGACGGCATGACCTACGAGCAGGCAGACAAAACCCGTCCGTTCGTCTGTTTCGGCTCGTTCCAGGATTATCTTGGCACGAACGACAGCGGCGGCATCAAAGCAAAGAACGAGTGGGTGCACGAGCTGAACTGGGACATGGTCATCTTCGACGAGTACCATTTCGGTGCATGGCGCGAGAACGCGAAGAAGCTGTTTGAGGTCGAGGATGAGGACGAAGATTTCGACTTCGATGCAGAGAAATATAAGCAGGACGAGGCGGACAACGCCTACAACGAAACGTTCCTGCCGATCACGACGGAGCGGTATCTGTTCCTTTCCGGTACGCCGTTCCGCGCTTTGAACAGCGGCGAGTTCATAGAAGAGCAGATTTATAACTGGACGTATTCGGACGAGCAGCGTGCCAAGGAAGCCTGGGGCAACACGCCGGATAATCCGTACCGCGCGCTGCCGCGGATGGTGCTTTTGACCTATAAGATTCCCGAAGAGATCCGCCGCGTTGCGGAACAGGGCGAGTTCAACGAGTTCGATCTCAATGTGTTCTTCTCAGCGAAGGTGCAGCAGAAGGGCAAGCCGGAGACGGCGAAGTTCGTTTATGAGAACGAGGTGCAGAAGTGGCTCGATCTGATTCGCGGTGCGCATCTTCCCGCGAGCATGGACGATCTGAAGCTCGGACGCGACAAGCGCCCGCCGATGCCGTATTCCGACACGCGCCTTTTGAACGTGCTGTCGCATACGCTGTGGTTTATGCCGAACGTGGCAAGCTGTTTTGCTATGGCGAATCTTTTGGCGCAGAAGCAGAATAGTTTCTATCATGATTACAAAGTCAACGTCTGTGCCGGAACAAAGGCCGGGATCGGCGTTGATGCGCTCGCGCCGGTACAGGCGTCGATGGGCGATCCGCTGGAAACCAAGACGATCACGCTTTCCTGCGGCAAGCTGACCACCGGCGTCACCGTACGTCCATGGACAGGCATCTTTATGCTGCGTAACCTCAAAAGCCCGGAGACGTACTTCCAGGCGGCATTCCGCGTGCAGTCTCCGTGGGAGATCACAACCGGAGCGGGCACGAAGGAGATCATGAAGCACGAATGCTATGTGTTCGACTTCGCTTTGGATCGTGCTCTGAAACAGATTTCGAGCTACAGCATTCAACTCCATCCGCATGAGGCGAATCCGGAAAAGAGTGTTGCGGAGTTCATCAACTTCCTGCCGGTACTTGCCTATGACGGCAGCAGCATGAAACAGGTGGACGCGCAGGATATTCTTGACATTGCGATGGCAGGAACGAGCGCGACGCTGCTTGCCAAGCGCTGGCAGAGCGCACTTCTCGTCAACGTGGATAACGAGACGCTTGCCCGCTTGATGGCGAACGAGGAGGCAATGGCTGCGCTGATGAAGATCGAGGGCTTCCGCAGTCTGAATGCAGATATCGAGACGATCATCAACAAGTCGGAATCTGTCAAGAAAGCAAAGGAAAAAGGTGAAAAGCTATCCGACAAAGAAAAGAAGAAGCTTACTGACGAGGAAAAGGAATTCAAGAGCAAGCGCAAGGAGATTCAGGAGAAGCTGATCAAGTTTGCAACGCGCGTCCCAATCTTTATGTATCTGACGGATTACCGCGAGCGCTCTCTGAAGGACGTCATCACACAGCTTGAGCCGGGGCTGTTCAAGAAGGTTACAGGTCTCGACGTCAAGGACTTCGAATTGCTTGTGTCGCTCAACGTGTTTAATGCGGCTGTGATGAATCCCGCAGTTTACAACTTCAAGCGCTACGAGGATGCGAGTCTTTCCTATACCGGCATTGACAGGCACGAGGGTGAGGACGTCGGCGGCTGGGATACCGTCATCAAGCGCAAGGAATACGAAAAGCTGTTCTATAATCAGCAGGCGACGATGGCGGCAGCCGCGCCGGCTGCAGACGATCTGCCGGACAAGCCGTATGTCTTTGAACCGGACGAGGATGAACCGGAACCGGAGCCTGTCAAGCCGAAGAAGAAAGAAAAGAAACATGCGGATGTGATCACCTATACCATTCCGGTGGAGCCCATCGAACCGAAACCGACAGCGATACCGATCACGCAGAAGCCTGTTGTTCCCGCGCCTGCAAAAGCTGAAGCAAAGAACCTCGACACAAGCGGGATCAAAATTGGCGCAAAGGTTCGTCACAAGAAGTTCGGCGAAGGCGAAATCACAGGTTTCAACGATACCACGATGACGGTGCGCTTTGCTTCCGGCGGCGAAAAGACCCTGTCGATTCAGATTACGCTGGAGAACGGGATTATTGAGATCGTCAAGGCATAGAACTCAAACACAAAATAGTGCTGAGATGGATGCTTATTTGAGAAACAGTTTGTGAGGAGGGCAATATGGGCTATATTTATATCTTAACAAACCCGTCGTTTCCGCAGTATGTAAAGATCGGCTATGCAACAGATGTGAAACAGCGCTTGGAGGAGCTGAATCGTAGCACCGCCGTTCCGTTTGCGTTTCGCGTATACGCTACCTATGAGGTTGACTCGGCGCTGTCCGACAAAAAGCTTCACTCCATTTTGGACAAGTTGAATCCGGATCTGCGTTCAATGGAAGAGATCGACGGGCGGAAGCGTGTTCGCGAATTCTATGCGATGACTCCGGAGGACGCGTTTGCGATTCTTGAAGCAATCGCCGAAATCAACGGCTATACGCATCGCTTGAAAAGGTGGAAGGCATCGGCAGAAGAGAGAAAAGAGGAGCAGATGGCAAAGGAAATCGATGAAGCGCATCAGGAGCGCATATCCCCATTTGCTTTTTCAAAATGCATCATCAAACCAGGCGAGCAGGTTGAATTTTGCTGTGTCGGTAATCCGCATGACGGAACGCTGTGCAAGGTTCTTGATGACAAGCATGTGGAATATGAGGGCGAAAGATGGTCGCTTTCTGCATTGGCAACACATTTTATCGGCGCAAAATGGACTGTCGCCGGTCCGCGCTATTTCAAATACAATGGTGAATGGCTAAACGAGATCCGGCAAAAATCTGGCAATTAACAGAGGACACATTATGAATTCGATAATACTAGCGAGCATATATTCACGCTTTCATAACATTGCAAATACTCCCAATATAGGGATTATGTCTTTTAGTGCTATTGACGTATCAAAACTAAGAGAAGATCTCCAGACTGTTGCTGAATGTGTGCAGAAAGACGAACCAGCATTATCGGGGCAACTTCTTCATGTTCGCGATATTTTATTTGGTATTAACGCTTACGGGCAGGGCGTTATCAATCTTATCGCGTTAGGAGAAGCTGTATTTGGATTGAATTATCTGATCCAGAAGCAACAAGCTCAAAGCAACAAACCAAAAGAAGATGAAAAATGGCAGTGTATTCACCCAATGATACAAAAGTCTTCAAAGCAGTTGTATATGGATGGTCATTATGCCAATGCTGCCGAGGATGCTTTCATAGAAATAAACGACCGTGTTAAAAAGCTGTTTGCGATAGTTAAGCCCGGTTCTAAAGTTCCCGATGGGGAATCTGCAATGACCACTGTTTTTTCCACAAATAGCCCGTTGGTCTCTTTCTGCGATCAAAGTACAGAGACTGGCTTCAATAAGCAAAAAGGATATATGCAAATGCTTGCAGGAGCAATGTCCGCGCTTCGTAACCCTAAAGCGCATTCCAACAGCGAAATCATCACAGCAGAAGAATCGTATCGCCGGCTGGCAACGGCAAGTATGCTGATGTATGCGATAGATGAAGCGGTTGTATATTCACAGATTCAAGAGTAGTCCGAATTTTTGAAAAATGATCTACTATACTGGCGACACCCACGGGGATGTGGAAAAACTGTATAATTTCAAAGAGCGGTTCGGGCTGATGGCAGAGGATACGATCGTTATTCTCGGCGACGCCGGATGGAACTACGATCAAAGCAGCCATGACCGCCTTGCAAAGATGTTTCTGAAACGGATGGGCATCACAATCTTTTCGATTCACGGGAACCATGAAGAGCGACCGTACAATCTGCCTTACTATCATGAAACAGAGTGGCGCGGCGGAAAAGTTTATGTCGAGGACGAGTTCCCTAACATTCTGTTCGGAAAAGATGGGGAGGTCTATGACCTCGACGGTCATCAGGCGATTGTGATCGGCGGCGCATATTCGGTTGACAAGCCGTTTCGTCTTGCACGCGGGTATCACTGGTTCGCAAGCGAGCAGCCGGACGATGCGATCAAAACACGGGTCGAAGCCGCGCTGGATGCTTTTGACTGGAACATTGACCTTGTACTTTCCCACACATGCCCGCAGAAGTTTGTACCGGTTGAAGCATTTATGTCGTGCGTTGACCAATCATTGGTTGACCGGTGCACAGAAGAATGGTTGGACACGATTGAGGATCGTCTGACCTATCGGCATTGGCTTTGCGGGCACTGGCATATCGACAAAACGATTGACCGTTTCCGCTTTGTGATGGACGATTTTGTAACGCTATAAATATCTGACTCAACGGAGATTAATTCGTGGTAAGTATAGAAAAGATAGCAGAATATGCTACAACATTTCGCACAGCCTTATATTCTGCTTATCAAGATGGAATGTTTGTCAAAGATATCCGTTTTAGAACTTTTCCCCGGGGATGCTGCGGTGATGCTTGCTATCTCCTTGCAGAATACCTAAGACGAGCTGGAATTGAGACCATTTGGTATTCTACCGAAAGAAATGATTGGTCACATGCTTGGCTTGTTGTTAAAGACGAACGAGTAAAGCCTCCAACGACAAGACCTTTTTACTGGCCCGAAGAACTTGAAGTTGATTTGAAAAGATACGGCATTGAACACCCTGAAAGTGGTTTCGAACTCACGAATTATGAGTCATCTGATTTTACGGAAGGAATCATTGTAGATATCACAGGCGATCAGTTTAATGATTGTGATGAGGCAATATTTGTCGGGAAAGCAGACAAATTTCACCAATCATTTGAATTCATCAATGCACATGATATTTACGCTTTGAACGATGAACGACTTTGTAAATTGTATCGAATTGTTGAGGAGTACTTATAAAGACCGTTTAGGTAACAACCTATAACATCCATACAATGGAAGCGCAGCTCGGGTGATCCGGGCTGCGCTGACTTTGGGCATTACTGTAAAACCTTTTTGGACAAGATCGTGATTTGCAATTCAAGCTCGGAAACCAAGCCTTGATCCGATGCAGAGACAAGCGGTATTGATTGCGGTGTGTTGTTTGCTATGGTAATTGCCGCAACTTCGCCATCGGTATAACGCAATTCCATTATCTTATCGATCGCTTTCTGCCGATCCAGATACCCCGTGCGGCGATAATCCTGTATCAGCTGCTGACGGTCCGAGATATCCTTTAGCGCGTTTATCTTATCAAAATCAGTATTTCCCATAAAATGATACTCCTTTTACATCTCTTTCACGACGTTTTCTTTCACCCATTTCAAGAGGTCTTCATAATGCATTTCTCCGGCAGCGACGGCGAGCCCGACGCGGGCGACTTCCTCGTTCGTCGGATGAATGTGGATGCCGTTGACCTGCAGAAATGCGAGCATCACATACATACCAATCCGCTTATTGCCGTCCACAAAAGCGTGATTGGAGATCAGCGTATATCCGAGCCGCGCGCCTTTTTCTTCCTTGGTCGGATAGAGTTCAATCCCGTCGAACGTTTGGTAAACGCTTTCCAGAGCAGAATCCAACAGACCGAAGTCCCGAACACCGCTGTCGCCGCCGGTTTCTTCGGTGATCAGCTGATGCAGGAGCAGCACTTTATCTTTTGAAAACTTAATCATTTTGCCAACTCCAGGAACGCCGGACGGTATTCATTCAGCAAGCGTTTCGCAACGACATCGATCTTCTCGTCATCAGTCAGTTCAAGATCATCATCCTGCTCAAGATCGACAAGGCGATATTTGGGCCGATTGTTCTTGAAAATGACAGCTTCGCCATAGCGATCGGCAATCCGCGCGACCCGCGAAAAGTTTTGATTTGCTTCGGTCATGGAAGCAATGGTGTTGGTATCAATCTTCATATTGCACCTCCTGCTTATAGTATACGCGAATAGTAGGATAAAATCAACCTATTTTTGAAGAAAATGATGAAGATGAAAACTTCTCGCTGTCCCATATAACACAGCGCAGTCCGGGAGTTCCGGGCTGCGCTGTTTTGTGTTGTGGCTTTATAGATTCTTATTTTCTTCCTTCTTCAGGATGCGATCCGGAAACATGGCTGCATTGATCAATTCTGCGGGATCAATCTCCAAGGCGTCTGCAATGTTGTAGAAAACGTCCATCGAAAAGGCGCGCACCATTCCCGGCGCTTCGATTGCGCTCAAATGAGATCGGCTGATGTTCGCTTTCTCCGCAAGCTGCTCCTGTGACATTCCGCGTAATTTCCGAAGAGAGGAGATTGCAATTCCCATTTGAATGAACCGATCCCGGTTCTTGAAACTGATCGCATCCTTTGCCATGATCGCACCGCCTTTCCATCTGAAATTATAGACTGCCCCGAAAAGCGTTACAGCATTATACAAAGAGCGATTGACTTATTTATAAAGCAATATGTATAATAACAAAAGCAAACAGTTTATAAGAGAGGCAGATGCTCTGTCAAATGATCGTTACCTTTTGCGGACATAACGATGTTGCGAATCCGGACGATGTGCGGTGGTGGTTGGAATACACGGTAGGCGATCTCATTCAAAGAGGAGCAACGACGTTCTACCTCGGCGGATACGGCGGCTTTGATCGGACGGCTGCTTCTGTTTTGCACAACATATCCGCCGTAAATCCTTCCGTAGAATCGATACTTGTCCTCCCATATCTGAATCGAGAAGCAGAGGACGATTTGTATGACGGGACGATCTATCCGCCGTTGGAAAATGTCCCGAAGCGATTTGCAATCATAAAACGCAATGAATGGATGGTTGACCATGCCGATGTGATCGTTGCCTATGTACTGCATGACTGGGGCGGCGCAAGCGCTATGCTGCAATATGCCATCCGTAAAGGAAAAGAGATTATTCGATATTCTAGCTATTCTTGACGAGAAATCGCCACCGTGGTACAATATTTAAGACGGAGGACGACATGGCCTATCCCATTATAATTTTAGGGTTTTACCCGGAAAGGAGGTAGTGCCATGAGCTCGAAGTTCAGAGTCGTCCTTGCTTGGGCTGGCCCGATTGTGAGCGCTTTGGGTATTGGCGTTTCTGCTATCAGCAGTATTGCTGACAAAGTAGATTCTGCCAGAGCCGATGCTGATCGGATCCGTGACTTTGATGCTGCGAAGCGCGAGTTGCCGCGAAGCACTCGTAGTAGCAAAGAGAAGTGACCCGAGCTGCCGTCAGGGCACACGGTCTTATGATCATGTGCCTTTTTCAAATATAGAACAACACAGGTTTGGGGGAGATTTGTTTATGATAAGAAGAAAAGATTTTGTAGCACAGCGAAATATTGTTGCGAATCAGGATGTTCTCTGCGGACATTTCCCAAAATCAAAACTTAAGCCGGTAAACCTGTACTGCAGTCCTAAAATTGATGAAGAAGCAATGGTGGAAGAAGGCGTCCGACAAATCATTAGATCGAGTTTTTTACCTTTGAACTTTGCTTTATATGCTGTTTTTGTTCAACAATTTGACAGGATTGATGATCACAGTCCCTATGAGTATGACGAACTAAACTATTGGGTAAATCTAGGCTTAGCAATTGGCCGAGTGATGGATGTGAATGAGACCACACAGCTTTCCAGTAGATTGTATCCTGTAGTTACTTTTTTAGATAAAATTCTTTACTTGTGTGCAGAATTTAGCATTCCAGCACCATCAGATAATAATGAATCATATGATATGGCATTAGTATGGGGTTATCTTTTGCGACGAGTGCAGAGAAAAGAATTACAGACTGGCAAGACAATTGATATGGATGCAGCTTTTTCACATAGCTCATTACTAGATATTATTCTGGGATACTGGGATGAGGTAGATGCCGAGTGCTTCAGAAAACTTACATATTCTGAATATCGCGAATTACAACAATTGTTCGATAGTCGGCAGCGCATTCTCGAGCATTATCAGGAAGAACGTAATAATGCAAAAAATATTGCAGAGGAAACAAAGAATCTATGGGCATTCTATATTTCTCTTATAAATATGCTATCGGAACAGGAGTCGCATATAATTGATCAAATCATTAGTGAACCTTCTGATAAGGAAAAACTCCGGGCGATTGAAGTATATTTAGGAGCTGTTCAGTCAATGCTAGAGCAGCAAGAATACTGTGTCGATGAATTAATAGTATCCTTTGAAACCCTTAGAGATACAGTAAAGAGAAGAACTGAACATGCTGTTAACTATGTTTGTTTATCAGACGGCATAGAAGATCCTTATAGACTAAGTCCAGTGGCTTTTAGACTTGTAGTCGAACCTTATAATACGTTCAATTTCCTCCACATTGTCTTTCAAAGATTTAGATTAAATCCAACGATATGGAATGCGAAAGTTTTTGTTGAGACAGCACTAAAAGATCTTATGAACAACTTAAACATCCAAGAAGAAGCGTCATCAAGCTTAGATGAAATGATTAAGTCTTTTTGCTCGATTGCGTCTTCGTTTGTTGATGAACATAGAGCAATAATCAAGGACTTTGGTTTCCAGTCATTACAAGGTGATGCAGTCGCAGCCAATCCTGAGATGCGCTCATCTTCAGTTTTATATGAGTTCAATTTGTATGATGATTATTTTCGCAAGATGTATACAGATCAGGTGGAAAGTATAGCTGCGACTATGAATAATCACTTAAGTTCCCATAATGAATGCGCATCAAGTCTTCAAGAATTAATAAATAGTTACATGCGATTGTTGGTGGATGAGGAGGCAAAGTTCTATGGTTCATTGATCCTTGAAGTATCTTTTCATCTCCTTCAGGATGAATCTAGCATAACTAATCTAGGCATAGATCCGTCATTATGTGAATCCATAGATGATGTGTATGAGTTATTACGTTCGGAGAAAATTGAGGAATTGCCTGATGATGAGCAACTGAGATTATTGTTTTCTGTCTGTATTTACTTTATTTCAAAACAGGCTTCATCATTATTCTCTTCAGAAGATTTAAATACGTCTAGTGCAGTTGGTATTGATGAAGAGTTTCGTAAGAAAGCAGGAGAAGCTCGTCAAATCGTTATTTCGGTGGATATCATTTATTTGATGCATGAATTCCTCGAAATGATAACCGCAGATGATGGCATGCTGTCCCTTTTCGATAATCCGGAGATTGTGAAAAAATATGTGAAGAACCTTAAGCAGATAAGATATTCGATAGAAAACGCGGCTTATTCTCAGATTGAGTTTCATGAACTGGAATTAGAAGAGTATAGAAAAGAAAAAGGTTATGATACGAAAGTAATTGCCAGAAAAGAGAGACATGAAGAGAAGATACGTAACGCTCAGACAAATGAGACTATTATAAGTGGTCTTGAGGAAATAGTCGAAGCTGTAAAATACCAGGACATTGAACACTTATTTGAGGCAAAAAAACGCATCAGAATAAAAATAGCTGATTGCCTTGAGTGTGATGCAAAAGAACAATTCGCAGAGAGAATTGATTCAATTGTTGCAGAATTGTGTAAGGCGTTCGTGAGCTGTTGCGAAAAGAATGACGATAAATTCGACAAGACTAAATCTGCATTAGTTCGTCTACTAGGTGAACACTCTAAGCGCTTACCACCAGCCGCACTTAATACTTTGACTACGGCAGAATTGCTGTATAGCAAATATGCTATTGCAGAAAATGCAATTAAAGAGTTTGCAGAAAAAGGATTTGATTATAGTAGCATTTCTGCACTGTACTATCAGGCATTTGAGGAAGCGTATAATGAAATGATTTGGAAATCTTATGCGGATTGGATTAATCAGCAATTGGATGAAACCGCAGATGATCCAAGCATAATTAACAAACTTTATTGGGAATATCTTCCTGGAAACAAGGAAAACGTTGATAAATACTATTTTCCCAAGATTGGTTCCAAAAAGGAAGATCCTAGACGCGTTGTGACTTACTGTGTCTTTGGGACCTTTTATCATTTGTTGAACGTGGTCAATAAACAAACGACAGCCCCAACGTTCCGTGAGTGGTTTTCAAGATTAGCCGGATATAATAGAGTATCGGATATGCTCGTAGACAAAGAGTTTATGAACATTCTTGGTGGGTTCAAGGATGCTGTCAATAAAGCCACACCAAACAGAAATAATGCATCGCATGGAGGAAGTATTATCAGTAAAGAACAATGCTGTCAGGATAAAAAGACGGTATTGAGTGAAATGGAAACGGTTCGAAGCAACAGTCTGGGATTAATCCAACAATTACTGTTTATCATCAAAGGACAGCCATGTTAATGCTATTCGATCCAAGGGAAAGCTATCCCTTGGATCGAACTCTCTAAAGATATTCAATCATCCAAATGATCAATCGCGTACTGTGCTTCTTCTGCGGTGAATTTCTCACCGTAGGCGGACGTCAACTGGTTTTTGATGGCCGCAGCGGACATGTGCAGATTGTCCCGGTAGCTTTTTGCAGTGGCTAAAGCGTTAGCTTTCCAGTCCGCTTTGACATGATCGACGGCGTATTGGGCTTCTTCGGCTGTAAACTGTTCGCCGTACTCACTGGTGAGCTGATCATAAATGCGCGCTTTGGACATGTGCATGGTGTCGCTGTAGGATTGAGCCGTCTTCAGGGCGTTCTCTTTCCAGTTTGCCTTTACATGGTCAATTGCGTACTGTGCCGCGTCCTCGGAGAACCCTTCTCCATAAGGGCTGGTAAGCTGATGATAGAGCCGCGCCTTTGACATGTGCATCCAATCCACATACGTCTGCGCCGAAGCAAGCGCGTTTTTGTACTCTTTTGGCGTCGGATCATCTGTGGGTGTGGGCGTCGGCTTTTTCGTCGGCTTCGGCGTTACTGTCGGTTTCGGCGTAGCGGTTGGTTTTGACGTTGGGGCTTTGGTAGGCTGCGTTTCGGATACTCTGTCTGTCGTCATCACTACCGGTGGCCTTGTTGTCTGCACGGTTGCCGTTGCTTCCTTCGTGCTGTTTCGCGGAAGGATCACGAATAGGCACACGGCGACGATCAGACAGGTCAACAGGACTTTCCAGACCGGTTTCAGTCTTTCCGCTCTCCAGATGGCGATGATGCCCATGATCGGGGTGAAGAAGATCCAAAGCAGCACTCTGCCGAATGTGATCTTTTTCTTCGGTTCTTCCGCGGACATCGTCCAACGATCTCCCTGCATGTCCATGCCTGCAGGCGTTCCGCAATTCGAGCAGAAATTGCCTGTGAATTCGGTTCCGCATTTGCTGCACCGATGGACAAAAGTATTGCCTCCGCAGGCGGTGCAAAAGGCATTTCCGTCGTTGTTTTCAGTTCCGCAGTTTTTACAGATTTTCATGTTGTTTCCTCCTTTTCTATCAGTCGATTGTGATACTGCCGCTTTGCTTTGCGTTCATCAGCAGGGGCAGGATAAAGTCCTTGGAGACAGCATAGAACCGATTGAACCGCAAGTATTCATGCCGATATTTCCCCATGATGGTATCCATCAGTTCCCAAAGCTCGAAAACGACTGCCTGACTGTGCACGCAGACGCCTACTTCCTGACATGAGCAGGTCAGCGCTCTGCCGGTTCCGTTTTTGTCCATGCGGAAACGGACTTCATACGGCTGATCGTCCACCACAATGGCGTAACCGTTGCCGTTCTCAAGCGAGAGATACTTGACTTTGTTTTTCCGAAAATACTCATTGTGCGCCTTCATGCCGAATTCGTAATTGACGCCGGTGGTAAAGGGATCGCTGACCCGGAAGGTCTCTGTGCCTTCACCGATCAGTAGCTCAACCTTTTCATCGGGTATTCCAAACCAGCTTTTTACTTGTTTGACAGAAAGTGCTCTTGCTCTGAATTCGATCAAATGTGACGTGCTGAAATACAGCTTGCTCGGCTTGCTGAATGTAACCACGCATCTGATCTGCTCGTATTCGCCTGATCTGATGCGGAATGTGTGGCTCACTTTCTGCACCTGACCACGCTTGCCCGCCATCTTTCCTTCGACAAATACCGTATCTCCTTCCTCCAAATTGAACCGATCGGTATAGTAAGGGAGCGAGACGTCTTCCTCATAAAAGTACACTTCAGCCACAGATGGCTGCACCGAGTTCTGCTTAGGCGGCACAGGGTTCAACTGCCCGTCCACATCTTTCATGACTCCGTCGTGAATTGTTTCGTTTGTTTCCATTGCATTCACCTCTTTCCTTTGATTGTCGTTTTTCTGTTTAACTGTTGTTGCGCAAGTACCGGACAAGAATCCAGATCAGCCACAGTCCGTCCGTTGCACAGATCAAAGCCAGATCCACCAATGTGCCAAAGCAGCTTTGCCGTCTTGCCATGCCATCACCTCCTCTGCAGGCATCCATATAGGGAACATGATTTTTACGCGAGAGCGAACGCCCTCGCGCGACTACTCATAAGAGAAGATGATTTCTACGCGAATACAGACAGACAAGATTTCAATGTCTTAATTCTTGCAGATTTATACCCTTTCAGGTATAATAGCGGTGGTTTTCGATTAAAATATACCCGATATGGTATAAAATAAAAGAAATGAGTTGACAATATACCCGATGAGGTATAAAATTGACGCATGAAAAACATCGGAGCATTTATCAAAGAAAACAGAAAAGCAGCCGGACTGACGCAGGAGGAATTTGCCGTGCGCGCAGGGCTCGGGCTGCGCTTTGTCCGCGATCTGGAGCAGGGTAAGGAAACGGTGCGGATGGACAAGGTCAATCAGGCGCTTGCCATGTTCGGCATGAAGGCGGTGCCGGGAAAGGCGGATGACGAATGAGTGCGTATCGAAAAGCGGCGGTCTATGTGCGCGATCGCCTTGCCGGATTTCTTTTTGAGACAGACAGTGGGTATCGATTTGTGTATGATGCGTCGTATCTGACCTTACCGGACGCTGCACCGATCTCCTTAACGCTTCCGCCGCGGAAGGAGCCGTATGAATCGAACGTGCTGTTTCCGTTCTTCGACGGATTGATTCCGGAAGGATGGCTTTTGCACATCGTAAGCAAAAACTGGAAGCTGGATCAGAACGACCGCTTCGGACTGCTATTGGTTGCCTGCAAGGATTGTATCGGCGCGGTGCGGATCGAGGAGGCGAAACAATGAAGTGCTTATGCTGCGGAAAACCGATCCTGCCGGAAGAAAGCAACTGCGGCTGGCATACGCGCTGCATCCGCAAATTCTTCGGAACGGATGCGCTGCCCGAACTGGATTTGCGTGAGGAAGCGCTTGCGTCGTATGTCACGGAATCGGTATTCAAAGGGTTGACTGTGCCCGGCGTGCAGCGGAAGATGTCGCTGCATCTGGATCAAAAGGAGGCGCCGCGCCTGACGCTGGTCAATTACCCGACCGGCTACATTTTGAAACCGCAAACGCCGGAGTACCGCAATCTGCCGGAAGCCGAAGATCTTGTTATGCGAATTGCGGAAAAGGCAGGCGTCAGGACCGTGCCGCACGCGCTGCTTCGGATGAACGGACAGTTTGCGTATATCACAAAGCGTATCGATCGGAAGATCACCGGCAAACAGCGGGTTCGCGTGCAAAAGTATGCGATGGAGGACTTTTGTCAACTGGATGAAAGACTGACCGCAGATAAGTATCGCGGTTCCTATGAGCGCTGCGCGAAGATCGTTTCCCGATATTCCGTGCGGACGGGTCTGGATCTAAGTGAGCTGTTCCTGCGGCTGGTCGTTTCGTTTGTCACGGGCAATTCGGATATGCATCTCAAGAACTTCTCGCTGATCGAACCATCGCCGGGCAGCGGAATATTTGTACTGTCCTCGGCGTACGATCTGCTTCCGGTCAATCTGATAATGCCGGAGGATCGGGAAGAGTTTGCGCTGACGATGAACGGGAAGAAAGCGAACCTTCACCGAAACGATTTCCTGCATTTTGCGGAGCAGAGCGGCGTCGGAAGAACGGCAGCGGAAAAGATCATCAAAAAGGTGCTCGCCGCCGAAGACGACTTCCTTTCCCTGTGCGACGATTCCTACCTGCCGCAGGACATGAAAGATGCGTTGAAAGAACTGATCCGCTCGCGCTGTGCGCGGCTGAAATAAAGCGTAATAGCATGCGTTATTTATTAGATGTAATGTAATTTTCGTTTGCATCTGGGAAGGACAGGAATTATGGAACATTCAGCACCGAATCCGATTAAAGAGTATTATATTGCTTATTTCGATATTCTGGGATACAAAGAGTTTTTCCGGCAACACGCTGATAAGGTCCCGGAGCTTTTGAATTCGATTCACGATGCTATCCAAAGAACCAAGGCGCATATCAGTATCCTAAAACAGTCGCCGTTGTTGGGAGAATTTGCACAAATCAACATAAAGGAAAGAGTGTTTTCAGACAACATATTACTATGCATGGAAACCACCGAGGAAGTGTTGGAGCCGGTCAGATTGCTTGCTTTCATCAAAGCGGTTTCCGACATTCAACGAGGCTTTATCTTGCATTATGGATTGTTTGTAAGAGGAGGAATTGTGAAGGGACAGTTATCCTTCAATGATGACTACGTTTTTGGTCAAGGAGTAATAGATGCGGTTTCAATGGAAGGAATGGCACAGTATCCTCGCATTCTTATTAGAGGAGATATAGTCAATGAACTCAATAATACAAGATTCTGTTCTGAAGAAGCTTATGAGCGCGCTCTAAAAACAGTAGAAAAACTAAAAAAAGGAGAGAATGCTTCAGAGGAAGATATTAAGCAATGTGCTGTCGCAAACAACAATTGCTTTATTGACCGTTTATTTCAATACATAAACGAATATATTGTAGTACCGTGGGATGATGATTGCTGGGTTGTTAACTATCTTCACATCATTGATATGACCGATATTATTGAACCAACTGTTATTAAACAGTTTTGTAAAGCGTTGCTCACAGCTTCTCCCAAGGATGCTGAAAAGTTCATACCTGAAGCAAACAATCAAGATCAGCAAAAGCAATCATTTGAATTGATTTTGCAAACACATAAAAGAATAGTGCAATTTGAATTAAAAGAATATGGTAACTATGATGATATTGCCTTGGACAATATCAAAGCAGCAGAAGCACGAGAAAAAATTTTAAAGAAGTACATTTGGGTAATGACTTTTCACAATCGTGTTTGCAGAAAAGCTCAAAAAACGGAGCATATTATTCTGACAAGATGTAATTGCGACACACGTTTCTTAAAAACGACGATCGAAGTTTTAGAAGATCAACCCAAAGCATTAGCAGACTGAACCGAACAGATCAAATTTATAAATAACAATTTAACCCCTTTTGCCGTGTCGGTCAAAAGGGGTTAAATGCTGTTAATAACCGTTATCCGCTATTCGCCATAAACCACTTCTCGGATGACGATCTCCTCTGCGCGAGCGCGGAGGTTGTTCATGCGGCGGAGCCATTCCATCTGATCGGCGGCTTTCAGGCGCTCGGTGACGCCTTCGGCGGCTGCCATTTCGGAAACCGTGGCTTCGATCTGCTCCCTTGCCGTGCGGTCGATCTCCAGAAGATGATCGGTCAGTTTTCCGGAGAGGACAAGGGCGGTCAGGGTGCCGTCGTGCCGCTGCTCCAGGAAACGCTTCCGCATCCTGCCGTACTTGCCGATGGAGACGTCGGGCGCGGGATCGAGGACCAGATTCGGGATCTGAATGCTGCCGATCGTGGTATATGTGACGTTCATTTTGATACCTCCTTCAGTGGATTCTGTGTACTTCGCGCGGGGGCTGCTTTCGCCGGAAGGAAGTATGCGTTCCGAGCAGGATCGGCAGGTGCAATCTTGCATACTCCAGCACGTCCCTCGCCGCTACCATAAAAAATGACCACCAATCGGATGGTCGTTTTTATTGCGGCTGATGTTTTGATTCCAACGGGCGCGCAGCGCCCGTTCGTATACGCGCGGTCGCTTCGCGTACGCGCGTCGCCGGAGAATCCTCCTCTGTCTGTACAATCAGCGGATTCTCCGTATCGGATCGCCGCTGTTTAGATTATCAAGTATTTCTCGCTGTCCCGTTAAAGGCATTGTAAAACAATGCGAAAAATAGTATAATTTATATCAACAGTTATTTCGTTTGCGAAAGCTGTTGGTATAACGAGCTTCAACTATGTGATGAACGTGGAGAGTTATGGGATCCTTCCGCGATTGACTTTATCTTGGTTGATGGGAGAATGATATGTGAGCATTGCACCGAAGAACTTGGTATTGAAGAGTAACCATAGCCTTCGGTAACATACAAGGAAAACACAATTGTTTTCGGTGCTGAACGGAGGATCTTGAGCCTTGTTTCGGCATAGACCATTGGGATCCATATAAAAAGAACAGACCGCTTTTGAAAGGAAAAGAATAACGATGTCGAACGCAGAAACCTATTTCCGCTATCTTGTAAAGGAAATCCACACGACCATAGCGGCGACCGTGGACGATGAAGGCCTTCCTGTTACAGCGGCCATTGACATGATGGATTGCGATGAGAACAGCTTATACTTCCTGACTGCAAAAGGGAAAGGGTTTTATGAACGGGTTGTTAAGCGTGGTTTCCTTGCCTTTACGGCGCTCAAGGGAGAAGACACCATGTCAAGTGTAGCCCTTTCCGTCAGGGGAAAAGTGCGCGAACTTGGTTATGGAAAGATCCCGGAGCTGTTCGAGAAAAACCCGTACATGCACCAAATCTATCCGACCGATGCGTCCATGAAGGCGCTGACTGCTTTTCAAATCTATGAGGGCACCGGTGAATGGTTTGACCTGTCGAAAAAGCCGATAGAACGTGCCTCTTTTTCCTTCGGCGGAGCAGAAAAGAAAACAGAGGGGTACTATATCACAGACGTATGCATCGGTTGCGGAAGCTGCACCGAGGTCTGTCCGCAGAACTGTATTGCTGCAGACAACATCCCCCATGTGATCCGGCAGGAACACTGCCTGCACTGTGGAAACTGCGTCTCCGTGTGTCCGGTGAGCGCAGTGGAAAGAAGGCAGCAGTAAACAGCATGAATGAGAAAAAGACAGAACATCAGCAAGCATCAATCGTATTTCGAAGGAGGATGAACGTGATCGATCACAAACGCAATCGGAAGACAGCGGCCTTGATTTGCCTGCTGGCGGCATTGTTCCTGCTGTTCGGTTGTGCGAAACCAGACAGCGAGCCGATCACCTCCCTCGAACAGTTGGGCGAGGCGGGCAGAAAGATCGGCGTACCGGGCAGCATGCTGGAGTTTGACATGCTGAAGCGCGATTACCCGAACGCCGAGGTTCTGGCATACGAAGACAACCCTTCGGCGTACGAGGACGTTGCAAAAGGTCGCCTCGACGCCTTTGTATACGCAAGGCGTGAAATGGAATTTGCGCTTGCGAACGGAACGAAGGGCGTTCGTCTGCTGGACGAAAATTACAGCAAAAATACCGTTGCGGTCGGCGTCTCTCCGAAAGCCGGCATTTCCGACCTGCAGGATAAGATCAACGCGTTTCTTGCGGAGAGCAGAGCGGACGGCACGCTCGACGATATGTATCTGAGATGGGTGATCAACGGCGACGGTATCATGCCGGACATTGCGTTGCCCGAGCATCCGACGACGCACTTGCGCATCGGCACGACGGGGACGGTGGAGCCGTATTCGTACTACGTCGGAACGGAGCTTGCGGGGTACGACATCGAGCTTGCGTACCGCTTTGCCGCGTGGCTCAATGCGGACGTGGAGTTTAAGATCTACGATTTCGGCGGCATCGTTGCGGCTGCGCAAAGCGGCGACGTGGACTGCATTATGTCCAACCTCTTCCGCACGCCGGAAAACTCGAAAGCGATCCCGTTTTCCGATCCGCTGTTCGACGTCGAGATCACGGCGATGGTGCGCGACGACGGCACGCTGCGGGGATCCGCGGGAGGCACGGTGCGCTGGCAGGACTATAACGGCAAAAAGCTCGGCGTGCTCGTGGGGCCGTTGATGGAGGACGCGGCAAAGGAATTCTTCCCCGACAGCGAATATCTGCTCTTCGACAGCTATCCGGACTGCGTGACCGCGCTTCTCTCCGGAAAGATCGACGGCTTTTTGGGCGACGAGCCCGGGGTGAAATCGATCCGCGCGGAGCAGCCCAAGGTCGATTACATTCATGAAAACCTGACCGAAAACAACTACAGCTTTGCGTTTCGCAAGGACGATCAAAAAAGCGCCGCGCTCTGCAGGGAGTTCAACGCGTTTTTGAAAAAGTGCTGGGAAGACGGCACGATGGAGGAGCTTGACGTTTGGTTCGGCGTCGACGAAGCGAAAAAGACGGTCGATATGTCGGACCTTTCCGGCGAAAACGGTACCATCCGGGTCGTCACGACGTCTACCGATATGCCGTGGTCGTACATCAAGGACGGCAAACACGTCGGCTACGACATCGATCTCGTCGTGCGCTTCTGCCGGGATCGCGGCTACGCTCTGGAGATCGGGGACGTGGACTTTGCGGGCAGGATCCCCGCGATCCAATCCGGCAAATACGATTTTACCACCGATATGAACGTGACGCCGGAGCGTATGGAGCAGGTGCTCTTTTCCGATCCGACCAGTCACGGCGGGATCGTGCTTGCGGTTCGCGCGTCCGATCTTGCGGCGCCGAGCCGGCCTGGATCCGCGGCGGAATACAGCGCGTATTCCGACTTGAGCGGCAAAAGAGTATCCATGCTCACCGGCGCGCCGTTTGAGGAGTTAGTACGCAGCAAGGTACCGGATGTGGGAGAGTTTTCTTATTTCAACAGCGCCCCAGATGCGATCCTGGCTCTGAAATCCGGGAAGACGGATGCGTTTTTGACCAATAACGCGGTGGGGGCATTGGCTGTGAATCGAAACCCCGAGCTTGCGCTGTTTCCGCAGGACCTGGACACCAGCGCTTTCGGCATCGCCTTTGCAAAGGGCGACCCGGCGCGGGATATGTGGCAGGCGGCGTATGATGCGATATCGGAAGAAACGAAGAATGCGCTGTGGGAAAAATGGACGGGCTCGGACGACAGCGTCAAGCTTCTCCCTGAGCAGGACTGGCCCGGCAGTAACGGCACGGTGCAGGCGGCCGTATGCGATTCGCTTGAGCCAATGAGCTATATGGGCAATGGCGGACAGCTCATAGGGTTCGATATCGAGATGATTCTGCTGATGGCAAAGGAGCTGGACGTCCATGTGGAGTTCACCGGCATGGAGTTTTCCGCGATCATGTCGTCGGTACAGGCGGGCAAGGCGCTGCTCGGCGCGGGCTCCATCATCGCCACGGATGAGCGAAAGCAGTCTGTTGATTTCGTAGAATACTACCCTGCGGCGTTCGTATTGGCAGTGCGGGCTTTCAGGATTGAGACCGGCGGGAGCTTCCTGTCCGCGATCGCTGACAGTTTCCAAAAGACCTTTATCCGTGAAAACCGCTGGAAGCTCTTTTTGAAAGGGATCGGCACGACGATGCTGATCACCGTGCTGTCGGTCCTGTTCGGAACGATTCTCGGCTTTGCGGTGTTCATGCTCTGCCGAAACGGCAACCCGGCTGCAAATTTCATCACTCGGTTTTTCGTGTGGCTCGTGCAGGGCATGCCAGCGGTCGTGCTCTTAATGATCCTCTATTACATCATCTTCGGCAGGGTCAATATCTCCGGCGCGGCGGTGTCTGTGGTGGGCTTTACGCTCGTGTTCGGCTCCGCGGTCTTCGGAATGCTGCGCGCAGGCGTCGGCGCGATCGATAAAGGACAGCTCGAAGCGGCGTATGCCCTGGGCTATACGAACCGCAAGGCGTTCTTCCGCATCATACTGCCGCAGGCGCTCCCGCATTTCATGCCCGCGTATAAGGGCGAGATCACCGCTCTCATAAAGGCGACCGCCGTGGTCGGCTACGTCGCCGTGCAGGACCTTACCAAAATGGGCGACGTCGTGCGAAGCCGCACCTACGAGGCGTTCTTCCCGCTGATCGCCGTCGCGATCATCTACTTCATCCTTGCGGCGATCCTGACCTTCCTTGTGAACCGGATCGAGATCCGCATCGATCCGCGCCGCAGATCGAAACAGCAGATCCTGAAGGGGGTGAAGACCGATGATTGAACTACAGCATCTTCAAAAGAAGTATGAAAACGCAACGCCGCTTGAGGACGTGAACGCGGTGATCAACGACGGCGACGTGATCTCGATCATCGGGCCGTCCGGCGCGGGCAAGTCGACGCTGATCCGCTGCATCAATATGCTCGAACGTCCGACAAGCGGAAAGATCCTCCTTGACGGCGTGGACATCACCGCGCCGAAGTACGATCTGACGCAGGCGCGGCGAAAGATGGGTATGGTGTTCCAGTCGTTCAATCTGTTCGGACATCTGACGGTCATCGAAAACCTGATGCTTGCGCCGATGGATCTTCTGAAAAAATCAAAGCAGGAGGCGTACGACACCGGCGTCGCGCTCTTAAAGCGAGTCGGACTTTCGGGACGCGAGTTTCAATATCCCGAGCAGCTTTCCGGCGGGCAGAAGCAGCGCGTGGCGATCGCAAGAACGCTCGCGATGGACCCGGACGTGATCCTGCTTGACGAGCCGACGAGCGCTTTGGATCCCACGATGGTCGGCGAGGTGCAGGCGGTCATCCGCGACCTTGCAAAGACCGGCAAGACCATGCTGATCGTGACGCATGAAATGAACTTTGCGAGAGCGATTTCTAATCGCGTCTTCTACATGGATCAGGGCGGCATCTACGAGGACGGCACGCCGGAACAGATCTTCGATCATCCCGAAAAGGAACTGACGCGGCGCTTTATCAAAAAGCTCAAGGTTTTGGAGCTTACCGTCGACAGCCGCGATTTCGACTTTATCGGCGCGGGCGCCGAGATCGACCGCTACTGTATGCAGAACGACATTCCGTCGCGCACGAAGTACCGCATCCGCCTCGCGATCGAGGAGCTCGTGCAGCAAATGCTGCTGCCGGTTTTGGACCGCACGCCGATCCGGGTCACCGTAGAGTATTCCGAAGCCGAACAGACGGCGACGGTCACCGCCGCGTACGGCGGCGAACGCTTCGATCCCCGGGAGGGCGAAAACGAGCTCTCGTACCGCATTCTCTCGCGCAGCGTGGAGGAGCTGACCTATCGTTTCGACCCTGCGCGGGCGGACGCCAACACCGTCCGCGTGCGGATCTCGGAAAAACAGTAAAGCGCGGAACGGCACACCGTTTGTCGGACGTGTGAGAGAATGCCGCGCAGAGTTATACGCAAGAAAGGATTACGTACATGAAACCGATTTCGCAAAAAACAACCCGCGGATTGCTGATCGCCGTATCGCTGCTGCTCATATGTGTCCTTGCTGTACAGTGCCTGTTCTGGGCCGGCGCTTTTGCGCCGAAGACGCAGCGGGCGCAGACTTCGGCAGCCGTCGAAGCCGTCGGCAATCTTTCCCGCGAAGGGTATCGATTGGAGCAGGTCGTGATTTTGAGCCGTCACAACATCCGTTCGCCTCTGAGCGGCAGCGGCTCGGCGCTCGGCACGATCACGCCGCACGAGTGGTTCGCATGGTCGTCCGATCCGAGCGAGCTCTCGCTGCGCGGCGGTGTTCTGGAAACCGAGATGGGGCAGTATTTCCGCAAATGGCTCGAAGCCGAGGGCTTGTTCCCCGAAAATTATCATCCGGAGGACGGGGCGGTCCGCATCTATGCAAACGCGAAGCAGCGCACGATCGCGACCGCGCAGTATTTCGTATCGGGACTGCTGCCGACCGCGAACACGGAGATCGAGACGCATGCGGAGTACGACACGATGGATCCGGTCTTTACGCCGCAGCTGACCTTTGTTTCGCCCGGATACAGCGCGGACGCCGAAGCGCAGATCTTCGAGCTGTACGGCGACACGATCAAGGGACTTTCGGACAACTATGCACTGATCGCCGACGTGATCGACATGGAGCAGTCCGAGGCGTACAGGAACGGAACGCAGGCGGCGTTTACTACGGACGATTCCAAACTCTCGCTGGAGCTTTTTAAGGAGCCGTCCGTGAAGGGGTCGCTGAAGACGGCGTGCTCGGTGGCCGACGCGCTCGTGCTGCAATACTTCGAGCAGCCGGACGACGGCAAAGCTGCGTTCGGACACACGCTGACGTTTGAACAATGGAAGCAGATCTCCGAGGTCAAGGACGTCTACGGCGACGTACTGTTTACCGCGCCGCTGATCGCCGCCAACGTGGCGCATCCGCTGCTGCAGGAGATCGAATCGGAGCTTTTGACCTCCGGCAGAGAATTCACCTTCCTTTGCGGACACGACTCCAACGTCGGAAGCGTTCTTGCGGCTCTCGGCGCCGAACCGTACGAGCTGCCCGGCGCGATCGAAAAGACGCCGATCGGCTGCAAGCTCGTATTCTGCCGCTGGGTCGGACCGGACGGCAGCCGGTACTGTACCGTCGATCTCGTCTATGAAACGACGGAACAGCTGAGAAGCGCAACCCTTCTCGATCTCGAATCGCATCCCGCAATCGTGCCGCTGCGGTTTTCCGGCATCACGCCGAACGCGGACGGGCTGTACGCGGAACGGGATTTTATGAACCTGCTCCGCGGCAGCATCAACGAATACGATCGCATCCTCGACGCATACGCGCTGGACGAAGCGGCATAAACCGTACGGCTAAAGAAAGGCGCATCCTATGACAGACAGCAGCGCTGCAAAGAAGAAAGGTTCCGTCTTTTTGCACGAATATTTTATGGCGGCGGCGTGCTTCCTTGCCGTCGCCGCAAGCCTCGGCTCTTTGATCTTCGGCTTCAAGGACGGGAACTCCTTTGCGATATTCGGCATCCTGACAAAGCTTGTCACGGCGGTCGCCATGTACCTCGCGTTTCGGTTCTATAAATGGGACGTCGCAAAGGGACTGATGGGCGGGATTCTGTTCTGCATGCTGTATCAGGAGGCGCATCTGGCGCTCGGAGAACTGTGGGGAGAGCAGGATTTCGACGCTTATCTCACGGCAGGCGTGCAGGGGAGCCTGTACCTCGCCGCTGCCGGCATGACGTTTCTCATGACGATCATCATCACGGTCAATCACTTCTTTATCAGCTACGCGTCGCACGGCAATCCGAAAAACGTGATCCTGAACCGCATCGCCATCGTCTTTAAGCTTGCGGTCTATCTTTTGCTGTTCGCGGTCATCGGCAGGCTCGGGTTTCCCGCTGCGGAGCTTTGGAGAAACGCTTTGCAGTACGTGACGGATATTGCGCTGCTCCTGCTGCTCGTCAGCACGGAATCGCAGTTCGATTCCTTCAACGCGCTGCGTCGGGAGCTGCTGAAAGAGAAACGGGAAGCGAGGAAAGCAAGATGAGCATCAAAGAACGCCTGTCCGGTATCTGGCTGATCGCCATGACCCTGCTGTCCCTTTGCGCGTATACCGTCTTCTTCGTGGCGCAGATGTGGCTGAACGTTCTGCACGCCGCATACCTGACCCTGGCGATCCTTGAGATCGTCACGCTGATCGTGTATCTGTGGGGACCGGAGAAGCTGAAACGCAAACCGCTTCGCGTGCTGTACCGCATCCTGTATGCATCCTCGTTTTTCGTGATCCCCGCGTTTATCTTCATCTTTATGGGGCTCGTATCCCAGTATCACGTGAAGATCCCGGACAGCATCGACGCCTCGGACATGCAGGCGGCGGAGATCCTTCCGGCAGAGGAGACCGTCGTCTACAATACCGGCACGGTGTACGTCATCTTCCCCAAGTATTCCGAGGTCGGTCTTGCGTGCGGGACGCGCCCGTCCAAATCGGACGGATCCGTCACGTGGTGCAGCGGCGCGGCGTTTCAGCATACGGTGAGCTTAAGCTTTACGCAGGAAAACGTGGAGGGCGATCATGCCGTAAACGGCGTGCTCTATGAAAGCCCATACAACAAGGACAGCTTTGCGGCGTTTACGTTCGCCGACGGCCGCTTTTCGTTCGAGTTTGACGACCCGAGGAAAGCGATCAGGGACGCGGCGGACGCCGGCGGGAGCGGGTTTATGCAGTACGGGCTGATCAGGGACGGAGAGATCGTCATGCGCTTTGACCGGCCGCGGGCGCGCTGCTACCGGACGCTTGCGGAGCTGAACGGGCATCTTTGCATCATCGATTCCGTCAACATGCTGCATTTCGAGGCGTTTTTAGAGGAGCTGCAGCGCCTCGGCGTGACCAACGCGCTGTATATGGACATGGGCGCTGGATGGAACTATTCTTGGTATCGGAACGCGGCGGATCGGGTCGTGACGCTGTTCGGGCTTCCGGTGCCGTGGTCGCACAACTGGATCGTCTTCCGACAATGAGCGGACGACGCATCGATGCGCCGACCGCGCGTGAAAAGGTTTGAAGCATCTCCATAACGAAACACGATCCCGATCAAAAACAGGAGGACAGGGCAATGCTATACGAAAGAAACATCATGCGGTCCGATATGATCCGCTGCGCGCTGTGCGGCGACGCGCCGTGCTCTGCCGTGTGCAGGGCATGCGATCCCGCGGCGCTCTTACGCAGCATCTGGTTTGATAATGAGAAGGTTGCCGCGTTGCGGTTTCCTGGATCCAATCCGTGCATCGACTGCGACGCGCCGTGCGAACAAGCGTGCGTGCGGCAAAACGAGGTTCCGATCCGCTCGCTTCTGACGCGCCTGCACGACGCGGTGCGTCCGGCGCTGGAGGAAGCGCCTCCGAAGGACGACGCTTTTCTTTCAACCGATTTCTGCGGCATTCCGCTCGAAAACCCGTTTCTGCTGTCCTCCTCGGTCGTGGCAAGCACCTATGACATGTGCGCCCGCGCGTTTGAAGCGGGCTGGGCGGGCGCTTGCTTCAAAACGATCTGCTCCTTCGAGATTCACGAGGCGTCGCCGCGCTTTTCCGCAATCACCGGAGATTCGGGCAGCATCATTGGGTTCAAAAACATCGAGCAGCTTTCCGACCACAGCGTTGCCGAGAACATGGAAATCTTCCGGCGGCTCAAGCAGAACTATCCGACCAAATTCATCCTTGCCTCGATCATGGGACAGAACGACGCGGAATGGGAGGAGCTCAGTCGGCTCTGCGAGGAAAACGGCGCGGACGCGATCGAACTGAATTTCTCCTGTCCGAACATGATGGACGAAGGACTCGGCTCGGACATCGGGCAGGTGCCGGAGCTTGTCGAGCGCTTTACGGCGGCGGCGCGGCGCGGAACGAAGCTGCCGATCCTCGCAAAGCTCACACCGAACGTCGCTGTCATGAGCCCCGCGGCGGAGGCGGCAAAGCGCGGCGGCGCGGACGGTATCGCGGCGATCAACACGATCAAAAGCATCATCGGCGTGAATCCGCACACCTACGTTTCCTCGCCTGCGGTGCGCGGCAAATCCGCGGTCGGCGGGTACAGCGGCAATGCCGTCAGACCGATTGCGCTGCGATTTATCGCGGAGCTCGGGAAGAATCAAAATCTGTCCGGGATGCATATCTCCGGCATGGGCGGGATCGAGACGTGGACGGACGCGCTGGAGTTCATTCTGCTCGGCGCGGACAGCCTGCAGGTAACCACGGCGGTCATGCAGTACGGCTACCGCGTCATCGACGATCTGAAGTCGGGCCTTGCCTATTATCTCAAGGAAAAGGGCTTTGCAAACGTACGCGAGGCGCGGGCGCTTGCGCTCGATTCCATAAGCAGTACGACGGACGTTCTGGAGCGCGATACGGTGATTTTCCCGAAGTTCCATCGTGAGAAATGCATCGGCTGCGGACGCTGCGTGATTTCCTGCGCGGACGGCGGACATCAGGCGCTGCGGCTGGATGAAAACCGCCGACCCGTGCTGAACGGAAGCAAATGCGTGGGCTGCCATCTCTGCCTGCTGGTCTGTCCGAACGGCGCGATCTCCTCCTCGCGCAAGCGGCTCGACCGGCGCAATACGAGATAAGGCCGTTTCAAAGATCCCGCGGACTGCTCCGCGCCGCAGGACAACACAACGGAAACGGTTGTCCTGTATGTTACAAGCTAAAGAAAAAAAGAAGGAACGCTCCCAACCCGGGAGCGTTTTGCTGTTCAATGGATCCGGTTGACAGGACGCGGGGTTTGCGAGCGGAAGACCGTTACCTGCGTGCCTAAAAGGATCGGAAGATGCCGCCTTGCGTATTCAGGAAGACCCGCCGCCGCAAAAAAAACGGACGAGAGGGCCATATCAGAGAAATTCCCGCCTACCGCTTTCATATGAGGACGTTGATTTTGGTTTCGGGGGATTGAAAAAACGCCGCGGGAATGGTAAACTTTTACCGATCAATTTGAATCGACGGAGGGAAACCGTGCGCTTTGCGCCGGATCTCATCCGTACGTTCCCGTGCGGCAAGGCGGATACCTGCCGGATCTTTTGCGATCCCGAAAAAGAGTCCGTGAGAAATCTCCGTCGTTCCTTTGGATTTAAGAAAGCGCCGGAAGGCAGGAACGCGATCCCCGCCCCGCTGAAATTGTCACACGGAAGAAACTTCCACCATTCATGCCGGTTCAAGGAGGAAACGAAAACCATGTTGCATTGGAAAAATCTCGATACGCTGACGGCTTTTGAAAAGCTGAAAGCAAAAAAAGGCACCGTCAATCTGCCGGAAGCGATGGCGGGCGAAAGCGGTGCGCGGCGCGTCCTTACGTATACGGTGCCGATGGCTTGCGGGCTGGCCTATAACTTCGCGGCGAAGGCCGTAGACGACGAACTGCTCTCCGTTCTGAAAGAGCTTGCGCGCGAGGCGCAGCTCGAGGAGAAGTACGCCGCGCTGTACAACGGCGAAATGATCAACACCGGTGAAAAGCGTCTGGTGCTGCACCAGCTGACGAGAGGACAGCTCGGAAATCCCGTGATCGTGGACGGCGTGGACAAGTACGTGTTCTATGCCGGCGAGCAGAAAAAAGCGGCGGAGTTTGCCCGAAAGGTTCACGCGGGAGAAATTGCCAACGCGAACGGCGAAAAGTTCACGACCGTCGTGCAGATCGGCATCGGCGGAAGCGACCTCGGCCCTCGCGCCATGTATCTGGCGCTGGAAAACTGGGCAAAGGCGAACGGCGCATTCCGGCTCGAAGCCCGTTTTATCAGCAACGTGGATCCCGACGACGCGGCAAACGTGCTGAAATCGATCGACCTCGGGCACAGTCTGTTCGTGCTGGTTTCGAAGTCCGGCACCACGCTGGAAACGCTGACCAACGAAACCTTTGTGAAGAAAGCGCTGAAAGACGCGGGACTGGACCCCTCCAGACACATGGTCGCCGTCACCAGCGAGACGTCACCGCTCGCAAAGTCCGATGATTATCTGGCGGCGTTTTTCATGGACGACTTCATCGGCGGGCGCTATTCCTCCACTTCCTGCGTCGGCGGCGTGGTACTGTCGCTGGCGTTCGGTCCCGAAGTGTTCGCGCGCTTCTTAAGCGGCGCGCACGCGGCGGATCTGACGGCAAAAGAGAGCGACCTTTTGAAGAATCCCGCTATGCTTGACGCGCTGATCGGCGTATACGAGCGCAATGTACTGGGCTATCCGGTCACCGCCGTGCTGCCCTATTCGCAAGCGCTCAGCCGTTTCCCCGCGCACCTGCAGCAGCTCGACATGGAGTCCAACGGCAAGCACGTCAACCGCTTCGGCGAACCGGTCGCTTATCCCACGGGACCCGTCATTTTCGGCGAACCGGGCACCAACGGTCAGCATTCGTTCTATCAGCTTCTGCATCAGGGTACGGACGTCATTCCGCTGCAGTTTGTCGGGTTCCGTAAGAACCAGGCGGGAATGGACGCGGACATTCAGGGCAGCACAAGCCAGCAAAAGCTGTGCGCCAACGTCGCCGCGCAGATCATGGCGTTTGCCTGCGGCAAGCAGAACGAAGATCCCAACAAGAGCTTTGACGGCGGCCGTCCCTCCAGCATCATCGTCGGTGAACAGCTTACGCCGGAAGCCCTCGGCGCGCTGCTGGCGCACTTTGAGAACAAGGTGATGTTCCAGGGCTTCTGCTGGAACGTGAACAGCTTCGACCAGGAGGGCGTGCAGTTGGGCAAGGTGCTGGCCAAGCGCGTGCTGGCACACGAAACCGACGGCGCGCTGAAAGCATACAGCGAACTGCTGAACATCTGATCGGTTCCGTGCCGAATGCCGGTCATAGCCGCGGAACGGCTGATCCGATTCCGCTCCGACGCGTTCGATCTAAAAAACGCTCCCGGGTCGGGAGCGTTTTGCTGTTCAATGGATCCTGTCGACCGGACGCTAAAAATCGAAGAGATTCCGTTTTGAAAAACCCTGACGGCGCTTATGCGCGGCCTTCACGAACAAACAGCCCGTGCGCCGCGGCAAAGGCGCGGACCGTTTCCAGCAGGCGGCGGTCGGGATCGTAAAGGGACAGATACAGATCGCCTCCGTTCAGAGAAAGCAGCGCATTTTGGCGCGGAAACAAAAAGACGCGGTCGCCGCGGTCGGTGCAGGACGCGATCATCTCCGTCAGATCTTCCGGATCGGGCATTGCCTGCCATTCATCCGATTCCGGAGAGTAAATCCAAAGATCGTAATAGCAGCCCAGCACCACCAGCAGCTCGGCAAAGCGCCGGTACAGCGCTTCGAGCCGCGGCGTTTTTCGCAGCCATCGCTCCGCGGAAAGGTATTGCTGCAGCCGCTCGGCGGGAACCTGTAGTGGAAAAACATCAACGACCCACGCGGGCGTTTCAAACAGCAATTCGGTTTGTCGGTCATAATCCCGGTTTTTCATGCTTGTGCCGCACCTCGTTTTCGGATGATACCGATATGATAAACGACGCTTTTTATGATGTCAAGGCATTCCTTCCGCGGTTGAACAACCTGTCCGCGGCGCGGGGATTCAGCCGTTTCATGCCTGCGGCAGCCGAATAAAAGAGCGGAATACCCTTTCGGCGTTTCCCGCTGTCACGAAAAAAGCGGAAAGCGGCAGACGAACTTCGCCCCGGTGCGTCCGAAGCCCCCGCCCGCGCGCCGCGCGCAAGTTTCTTCCGGTCGGCTTTCCTTCAAATCCGAAGCGTCAGGTTTTCACCCGCAATTCCCATAAACGCGCCCTTTTGCGCCTGCGGCGAATCGGGATGGCAAAGAAGCCACTTATTGCGCATCCACAAAAGACCTTCCTCTCCCGGCGCGGACGGATCAACATGATCGAGCGGCGCGTTGGTGCCGCGTTCCAGCACGACGAGGCAGTTGAAGCCGGAATCCCTGATCCGGCACGGCGCGAAATGCAGCACGCGCGGATGGATCTCGACAAGCGTATCAGGCGGCAGATAAAAGCCTTTGACGTCCCGGGAATCTAAAACGCGGTCACGCACATCCCCCGGCAGCGCCAGCAGCAGCACAAGCCCGGTCGTGGAATAATTGACCTCGCTGCATTTGTGGTACTCCTCGGCGTTCAGCGTGAATCCTCTGCCGTTGCAGAAACCCTCCTGAACCTGATATTTTGTATCATATCGGAAAACGACGCCCGTGTCAATGAATCGGAATCGAAATGAACCCGCTTTTGTCCGGTCTTTTGCGGTGCGGCGAACGGAGCGCGCTGCGCGGCGGAACAGTCGCGGGCGGCGAAAGCTTTGCCGCAATTTCCGCTCGTGCCGTTCCCGGCTTCGATCGGTTTTTTAAGACGCCGGGTCCCGAAAAGGCAGATTGATCAGACCGCCGTGCCATTCGGCCCGCGGTACTGGAGACACACCATCGTCAGATCGTCGAACTGCTCCGCGTCGCCGACAAAGGCGTCGACGTGCGCGCGCACGCTCTTCAGAATCGCTTCCGGCGA
This sequence comes from Clostridia bacterium, assembly GCA_017388175.1. Taxonomy (GTDB): domain Bacteria; phylum Bacillota; class Clostridia; order Christensenellales; family CAG-138; genus UBA3792. The sequence goes on from JAFOTD010000008.1 coordinate 38,243, forward strand.
CCCGTCCTTCTGCTCGTTCAGCGCCGCAAGCATGCGCTCCGTGCCGAACAGCGCTTCATTCGCGTCCGTCGCTTCCGGCACGCCGTCGGTATAGACGAACAGCTTTGCGCCCGGCGCAAGCATGATCTCGTATTCCTTATAGCGCATGCCGTCCATGCCGCCGATGATAAAGCCGTGCTTGTCGCGGTACATCTCGAAATCGCCGTCCGGCGTTTTCAGTACGGGGTATTCGTGTCCGGCGTTGGAGCAGGTCAGTTTGCCGGTGGAAATCTCCAGAATGCCGAGCCAGACGGTGACGAACATCTGCTCGCGGTTGTTCTGACAGATCTGGTGATTGACGGCTGCGAGGACGTCGGCGGGACGCATGCCGGTCATGGCGTAGTTCTGCACGAGGATCTTCGAACCCATCATGAACAGCGCGGCGGGAATGCCCTTGCCGGACACGTCCGCGATCACGATGCCGAGATGATCGTCGTCGACCAGGAAGAAATCATAGAAATCGCCGCCGACCTCCTTTGCCGGGTCCATGCTCGCATAGATATCGAATTCGGTCCGATCCGGATACGGCGGGAAGATGCTCGGCAGCATGTCCGCCTGAATGCGCGTCGCAAGCGCCAGCTCCGTGCTGATGCGCTCCTTTTCCGCGGTGATCGCGGTGATGTCCTGAATATACTTCCGGATCTTTTTTGAAAGATCGGCAAACGACTCGGCAAGCACCTCGATCTCGTCGTTCGTGCGGTATCGATCCTGCATTTCAAACGGCTGTCCGGTCTGTCCGCATCGGGTGATATCCTCGGTCATCTGCCGGATCGGTTTGACCATGCGGTTGACCGCGAGCATGGCGGCGCCGTTGCCGATCAGAAACGCGACCGCGAGCAGCAGAATGCCGATCAGGTTCGTTTTTGCGGACTCCTTCTGAAACGTCGCGCTCGCGGTTTCGTTGATTCCGTCGTATGCGGAAAGAAGCGCCTGCTCAGGCTGCTCGGTCAGGCTTTTCTCCACGACGTTCACGACCGCCCAGCCGACGGTCGGCACGGGAGAGCCCACCATATAGTATTCCGTTCCGTCGACGGACACGGTCCAGAGACCCGTCGATCCGCGCAGCGCGGCTTCGATAAACGATGCAAGCGTTTCGTTGTCGGAGGAGCGCAGATCCTTCGCCTCGCTTTGCAGCGTGACCTTGAAGATCCCGTCCGCTTCGGGGCCGAGGATCACCTGACCGCGGTCGTTGATCAGGTAGGAGTACGCGCCCTGCCCGGAGGACTCGATAAAGTCGCTGACGCTCGAGAGCACGACGTCGATCCCGGCGACGCCGACGATCTCGCCGTTCAGATGAACCGGCGCGGAGCACGTAATGAGGAGCTTTCCGGAAAACGCGTCGAGCGTGATGCCGGTAAAATACAGATCGTCCGATCGAAGCGCGCCGAGAAACCACGGACGCTCCGTAACCGGGAACGGGATCGGCTCGCCGGATTCGGTGAGCTTGATCCCTGCCTTGTCGTCGACGCAAAGATCGGTGCCGTCCTTCAATCCGATATAGCAGCCGTCGATCTTCTGCGAGTTCCGATGCATGGCGATCATCGGGGCGGAGAGATGCGCAAGGTAGCCGAGGTATTCGGATTTCGTGTAATCCACGCCTTTTTCAAAGAGCACGAACGCGGAGGACGTTCCGTCGTTTGCGGCGTCCGGCAGCGCGACCGGCAGCGGGGAGAGGCTGGCGCGGTTTTCCAGAATGCCTTCCGCCATCGTTTGCAGCATACGCGTATTGCTGACGATCTCGGAAAAATCGTTGTCGGCAAGGGTCGCCTGAAGCTCCGTGGACGAAACGAGCGAGCCCTCGATGACCTGATGCATCGTGGCTTTGGACGTCTCGGAAATGGCGTTCTGCTGTTCGACGCGCGTTTCGGAAACGACGTTTAAAAGCATGCGGTTCTGGTAGACCGTAATGCCGGCGAACATGGCCGCCAACAGAAGAAGCATCAAAGCGACGAGCAGGATCGCCCTCTTCTGCAAGCCGCCGAACGTAATGCCCAATATCTTTTTCATGCCGGTTTCCTCCGTTTATGACCGTTCCGATCTCGCTGTCAATGGTTTGCGGATCGTATCAATGCGCAACCGAAATCAGTTGACGTATCCGAGCTCAACGTAGAGCGGATAGTATTCGTCGTACAGCCCGCAGCACGCGTCCATGCCCATGTTGGTGCTGAAGGCTTTTTGCAGGACCTCCTGCCAGCTTCCGTATTTTTCAAACAGCTCGTCCGGCGTCGGTCCGTCCTCGTGCCCGTACGCTTCCAGATTGCTTTTCTTCAGCGTTTCGAGCCCTTCCGGATCGTTCTCGTATGCCGCAAGGCGCAGCCGGTTGCGCTCGGTCGAGACGGCGCGCGCCATCTCCTCCATTGTCGCGCCGTCCGCGCGCATCGCGTAAAGAATGTCCATCATCGTGTGCATGGATTCATGATATGCCCTGCGCTCTTCCTTTGCGCCGGCGACAAACTGCGGATCCGTCCAGTCATATTCCGCATATACGCCGAGCCGTTTGGAATCCGGATCCGGCGAAAAACCGTACACCGCGTCGGGGTTTTCCACGACGTCCTTCATCGCTTCCGGATTTTCCCGCGGATCGTGCACGTAAGAGAATGCGCCGTCGGAAGCCGGGTTCGTTTCGTCCTTCCCGGAACCGGCCGCGCACCCGCAAAGCAGAAGCAGGATCGTTCCCGCAAGGATCAGTGCTCTCATCGTGTTTTTCATTTTCATATCCTCTTTTATGTGCAGATATCTTTTTTTATCTATCATAACCTGTCCAACAAATGTCCAACAAAAGCCTGCGCGGCGGACGCGGTGCAAGGAGACGGGGCAAACCCTGTTGGACATTTGTTGGACAGAGCTTGCTATGCTGTTTTTCCGTATCATGAGAAAATGAGGGAACAAGGGAAAATGAACACAACGAAGCAACTCAGACTCTGGCGCTGCGTCGCCGCCGTACTCTTTTGCGCGCTGATCTTCGTCAGCGTTCTGTACGCCTTCGGCGTCGGCTGGAAGCAGCCTTCAGAAGCGCCGAAGGATGAAGCCGCGCCCCTGTCGCTGTGGAACGAGGGCTCCGGCGCAAAGCAGGCGCTGATCGACTACGTCACCGCGGTCACGACCGAGGGCGGCAAGGACTATATTCCGGAAAAGGACCGCATCGCCGTGTTCGACATGGACGGCACGCTCACCTGCGAGACGTACTATACCTATTACGACACGATGATGTTCATCGAATACTGTCTCGTCGACCACCCGGAGCGCGTTTCGGACGAGCTGAAGCAGGTCGCCGCCGCCATTCAGCCGGGCTATCTTGCCGACGAGACGCTTGCGAGAAACTTCGCAAAGGCATACGCGGGCATGACGGTGAAGGAATTCTCCGCGTATGTCGAGGAATTCGGCAAAAAGAACACGCAGAGCTTTGAAAACATGCGCTACATCGACAACTTCTATCTGCCGATGGTCGAGCTCGTGGAATACCTCTACAAAAACGGGTTCGAGATCTGGGTCATCAGCGGCACCGAGCGCACGACGACCCGCGCGATCGTCGCCAATTCGCCCATCCGGGATTACGTTTCGCCGGAGCACGTGATCGGCACGGACTTCGAGGTCAAGCAGAAGGGACACGAGGACGAACCGTCCAACATGGATTTCAAGTATGAAAACGGCGACGAGCTGGTGCTGACCGGCGGCTTTATCCAGAAGAACCTGAACGCCAACAAGTCCATCTATATCGAGCGCGAGATCGGGCAGCGTCCCGTTTTGGCGTTCGGCAACAGCGGCAGCGATACGAGCATGATGAACTATACGATCGACGCAAGAAATTCGTACCGCGCCGAGGCGTACATGGTCGTTGCCGACGACAATTTCCGCGAATGGGGCAAGCAGGACTGGGACGCAAAGTCCGCAGACTACGCCGCGAAGGGCTTTATTCCGATCTCCATGAAGAGCGACTTTGCCGTGATCTATCCGGACGGCGTCGTGAAGGCGAAGGAGCAGTACGTGCCCTTTGTGCTTGACGAGGCGCTTCAACCTGCCGCATAACGCGGATTTTAAAACAACGAAGAATCAAAAACCGCCGCGGGCGTTCTGCCGGCGGCGGCTTTTATATCGGTTTGTTATAATCTTCTCTGCATGCGGTCTAAGAACGCCTCCGTCTGGCTTGCCCACGAATAGGCGTTCATGTATTCGCCGCGGTAGGTGTTGATCGCGTTGACGTCGCCGCCCAGGAAGCGGTAGAGATCGCAGTCCAGCTTTTCGGGGCAGACGCGCAAAGCGCCCTGCTTCATTTCGAGGACGTCTTCCGCGCCGACGCTTCTCAGCGTTGCGCGAAGCGAGCGGATGACGACGTCGAGCTGCTTCTGCATCGAGCGGTCGTAAACGCCCTCCTCCCACAGCACGGCAAACGCCGTTGCGCGGGTGATGCTGCCGCCCTGCCGGTCGATGAGATACGCCAAAAGCTCCTTTGCCTTCGACCTTGGAAAGGCGACCACCTGTCCGTTTGCGTAGAGATCGAATTCACCGAACGTGCGCGCATAGATCTGCGCGCGCCTTTCGGACGGGTCGCTCTGCTCGCCGCGCCAGCGCATGGCGTGATCGATCTCCTCCTTGAGCCGCTGCTTGTTGACCGGCTTCAGAAGGTATCCCGACGCGTGCAGCCGGAACGCGTCCACGGCGTATTCCGAATAACCGGTCAGGAAAATGATCGAAAGATTCGGATCGGTTTCGCGTAGGCGCGCGGCAAGCTCGATGCCGTTCATGTCCGGCAGGTTGATGTCGAGCAGAGCGATATCCGCCGTGTGGTCTTCAAGCCAGCGGAGCGCGTCCGCCGCTTTTTCAAAGCCGCAGACCTCAGGCGCGTTCGGAAGCTCCCGACAAAGCGCGACGGTCATATTCAGGATCAGCGGTTCGTCGTCGATGCAGATGATCTTCATGGGAAACGCGGGTTTATTCGCCCTTCAGCGTGTTGAACAGCGCTTTTCTCGTGCCGCCGGACGCGTCGCTTGCTTCGGTCCGCGCGAACGCGAGAAGGGTCAAAAACAGCAGTTCGAGGTTCTGTTCCTTTGTCCAGACGCGGTAAAAGCCCTTGGCCGGGATCGCGCTTGCGATCTTGTGCGCTTCGGCGTCCTCTTCGTGTACGTACTGGCTCGTGCTTTCCACGCGCGCAAGCTCCGCGTTGTCGCGGAAGACCGTGAAGTTCACGCCGATGAGCTTGCCGCTGCCGCTGCCGATCTTCGATTTCACGTCGATGCCGTTGCGCTTTAAGTGCTTCCAGACGTCCTCGCCGTCGAACTTGAACGTATGGTTGTTGTCGATGAGCAGCGAGTTCCATTCGGTCGATTCCTCGTGTCCGACAAGATGCGCTTTCGTGACGTTGTTGACGTGGTCGATGAAGTCGAACTCATACGGCGAGGTCAGACTGTGCTTGGTCATGACCGCCTCGAACAGCACGTTGCGGTTCGCGTCCTCGATCCGGTGTCCCGCCTTCAGCGTGCCGAGATCGGTCAAGAAGTACAGCTCGCGCTCTTCGCCCGAAACGGACGGCGCATAGACCGCTTCCTTGCCGACGTTTTCCGTCTCTTTGAGCTTTTTCAGCTTGATTCGGCCGATGACGATCGAAGCGACCGCGACCGCAAGGATCACGACGCCCGCGATCAGCACGTAGATGCCAAAGCCGTTTCCGGAATGCACCTCGCTAGGGTTATTCGGATTATACAGGACGTTGATCGTTTTGCCGACCTTATAGGAGGGACTGTAGGAACCGAGCTCTTCGACGTACTCCGTTCCGTTGACGGCGTATTTGACTTTGACCGTGTACTGCGTATCGTCGTCTTCAAAAATCTTTTCCTGCTCCTCGATCGAAACGATCTCGGCGGTCGTTTTCTCAAAGCCCTTCGAGTGGAAGAACGTAAGATACACGCCCGCAGCGATTGCGATGAGCGCGATTGCCAGCGCAATATAACGCAGGCGGATGCCCCTGAGTGAAACCATAGAAATTCTCCTTTGCAGTTTTTACGAGGGTATTCAAACACGCGCCGTCCGACAAATGTCCGACAGCGACGCGTTCGTTTTGATGCGGCGGCCTTATTCGATCGTCAGAATATCGGAAAACCCGGTGACCTCAAAGATCTCCGTAATGATCTCGTTGACGTTTTTGACCTTCATGCTGCCCTGCCGGTTCATCGTCTTCTGCGCGGAAAGCAGCACTCTGAGCCCCGCGGATGAAATATAGTTGAGTTTTTCAAAATCAAAGGTCAGCTCCGTAACGCCGATCAGCGCATCCTTCAGCGTTTCTTCGAGATTCGGCGCCGTCATGGTGTCCAGTCTGCCCTCCAGCGCCACGGTCAGCGCGGTTCCGTTTTTCTCCTGATGTATGGTCATAGCGATTCTCCTCTCAGAATGATTTTTCGATTACCATTTCCACGTTGTTTCCGCGGATAAAAATCTTTACGTCGTCGGCGAGCTTTGCCGTGATCGACTTTTCCAGCTCGTCCCATTTTTCCGGTTCTTTCTCTTTGTTTTCCGTGACCGCGTTCCGGTATGCGCGAAGCGACCAGCCGTACAGCATGGCGTTCGGCGACATATCCATGGAAGCGTCGAACCCGGCGACGTCCACGTAGGAATAGCCGTATCCAAGCTCGGCGGCGGCGCAATCATGCGATTCGGACATCGTCGTCAAAATCTCCCGTAACCGCCCCATAAAGCCCTTCGCGGCGGCGTTTTTGCCGGACGAGCTTGTTTTCAGAAGCGCTTCGCGAAGCTCATGCGTCACGATTGTCTGCGTCTCTAAATGCAGCGAAAACGACGTGCCGTTCGACTCGATCCAATAGCGGAACCGTTCGTTGCCGACCAGCGTTCTGAGCATGCCGGTCATCTCCTCGGCAAGCAGCCTTAATCTCAGCGCCTGCTTCTGTTCCAGTCCGCGATACGCCGCCGCGCGTTCCGTTTCTAAAAGCGCGGTTTCAAATCCCGCCCCGTTCGGGGTCATTTCAATAACGTCTGTTTTCATTCGATCTCCTCCGATTTTCGTTGCTTGATTGCTTGTAAAAATGCGGTCATCCCGTTCGGGATCCGTGCCGTATTGTCCATGCCGGTATCGCCCAATCCGACCGGCTTGTTGCTTCCGTGATAATCGCTGCCCGCCGTGACGTACAGGTCGAACGCTTCGGCAAGCGCGAGCACCTCGTTTCGCAGCTTTTCCGAATACCCGGAATAGAATCCTTCAAGGCCCGAAAGCCCGAAGCCCATCAGCTTTTTCACGCGGGCACGAAGATCGTTTCCGAGGATCAGCTGATTGCCGTTCCCGAACGGCGGATGCGCCAGCACCGGTATGCCGCCGCTTTCCGAGATCGCGCGGATCGCGTCCTCCGGGCGGACGTATTCCTCCGCATAGTGCGCCTGATTGAGATACGTCCGGATCGCTTCGTTCCGATCCTTTGCGTAGCCCTTTGAAACCATCAGGTTCGCTATGTGCGGCTTTCCGGGATTGTCTGTATGCATCAGCGTATCGACCTCTTCTTCGGAGAAGGCAAACCCGAACCGTTCTTTGAGAAACGCCAATCGTTTCAGCAGCTTTTTCATGCGGAAGTCGTGCCCCTGCCGCACGATCGCGTTGATCGCTTCCGCGTCCGGATCGTAGCCGTAGCCGAGGATATGATACTGCCCCTCTTCGTCCCTGCAGGATAATTCCACGCCCGTGACAAACGCGGGATCGTCCGCCGTCCGCGCCGCGAGCACGCGTCTGCAGCCTTCGACCGCGTCGTGATCCGTAACCGAAAACAGCCCGATGCCCGCTGCCTTTACGCGCGCGAGGAGCGCTTCCGGCGTGTCGGTGCCGTCGGACACGGTCGTATGCATATGCAGATCAATTTTCGGTAGCCGGTTCGTCATGTGGTTCAAAGATTCTTTTTCAGCGTCAGAATGTTCTGTCCGTTGCGGTATTCATAGGCAACGTCGTCCATAATCTTTTTGGTCATAAAGATGCCCAAGCCCCCGATCTCGCGCTCCCCTGCGGAAAGCAGCACGTCCGGGTCCCGGTGCGCGAGCGGGTCGTACGGCACGCCGTGGTCCATGAACGTGATGGATACGCTCAACGGGTCTTCTGAAAACTCAACGCGAACGGTCGCGCTGCCCGAAAGCGGCGAATACGCGTAATGCGCGATGTTGACGAAAATCTCCTCCGCGGAAACCTCGATCTGCATCCGCGCCTTCAAAGGACAGTCGTTTTCCTCCAGATGCTGCTCGATAAACGCCTGCACCTTCGGCAAATTCTCATCGGTCGCCTCGACCTCGATCTCGTTTTTGGTAAACAGCAGCGAATCGACGGAATCGAGCAGCCCCAGAAGCTCTTCCGTCCAGTGCGCGATCTCTTTGCGACCCATCTCGTTTTCAAGGCCTTTTCTACGGATCAAGCGGCGGATCAGCCGCATATAGCCGATGATACGCGCCTTGTCCTCGACGGCTTTGAGCTTCTTTTCATTGGTCGTGCCGAGGTACGCCGAAAGCGCACGGCGCCAGAACCGCTTGCCCGTTTCGAAGTCGAAGCCCTGGAACCGCAGGATGACGTCATGATCGACCTCGGAGAAGCCGACGAACGAATTGTAGATCGAACCGAGCTCAAAGATCGGATAGCCCACGGCGAGCGTGTCCATGTCGATGATCAGCACCTCGTCGTTCTGCAGCTCGAGATTCTTCGTGTGGTAGTCGCCGTGGATCATATGATCGTCGTACGGTACGGCTTCGATCAGCGCATACAGCTTATTCGCCGCGTTTTCGGGCAGATAGTCCCGTAAAAACGCCGCCCAGCCGAGCGCCGTTTCCTTCATATCGGGGAGCTTTCCCCGCGGTACGCGCGTAGCGTGAATCTTTTTGAGCATCCGCACAAATTCCTGTACGCACCAGTCGAACTTGTCGGGTTCGTTTTTCAGGATCTTCGAAAACGAGCGCGCGTTCAAAAGCTCGAACACAGAGCCGTAGCTCGAACCGACCTTTACGACGTCGTAGGAGATTGCCGTGGGGATCCCGAGGATCAGCGCAAGCTTCGCTACCTCGCGTTCGTGCTGAATGTCCTTCAAAGCGTCGGCGTTTTTATAGACCTTGACGACGTTGTCGCGGTCAATGCGGTAGATCGTGCCGTTTGCGCCGCGCCCGATCTCCTCGCAGCCCTCGATCGAAACGACGCGATACGCCTTTTCGACCTTCATCATTTCGGTAAAGCCGGTCATGTCGAGGATCTCGTAGACCTCGGAATTCGCGTTTTTGATCGTCAGATCCGGATGGGTTTTCTTGATCCGAAGCAGCACCCGAAGCCCCGCGCTTGAGATGTACTGCAGATTTCCGGCGTCCAGAACGACCGCCGCGCCGTCGTGATTCGCAAGCTCGGAAAGAATGTTCCGTTCGATCTCGGGGGCGTTATTGGAATCAATCCGCCCGTTCAACGCAATTTGTACCGTCATGCCAATCTCCTGTCTGTCTTTTTCTGTTTAACTGTATCGCGCTTTGTCCAACAAATGTCCAGCAAAGCAGGCCGTGTTCAGGTCAGCGGAATGCGTATCGTCACCGTCGTTCCTTCGCCAACGGCGCTTTCGACCGTAAGCGTTCCGCCGCACATCTTCTCGATGCGTTCTCTGACGTTGCGAACGCCGATGTGCGTCCCGTCGGCCGTTTTCAGAAGCGACGTGTCGAAGCCCTTTCCGTTGTCGGAAATCACGATTTCGTGGCAATTGCCGGCCCTTTTTGACGAAACGGTGACGATCCCTTCCTTCCGGATGCGTACGCCGTAGCGGATCGCGTTTTCGACAAGCGGCTGCACCGTCAGCGCGGGCACGGAAAAGCCGGCGTCCGTCACGTCATAGTCGACGCGCACGTTCGGAAACCGGATCATCTCGATTTCGGAATACACGCGCGTATGCTCAAGCTCCTTTGTAAACGGAATCAGGTCGGGCCGGTCGAGCGAGTCGATGTTGCTCCGAAGATAGGTGCCGAACTTTTCGGTCACGTCGAACGCCTTCTCCGGGTCGATGCGGCAAAGCGCCTGAATGGAGGACAGCGTGTTATAGAGAAAATGCGGCTGGATCTGACTCATCATGATGCGGATGCGGCTCTCCGCCTCGAGCGCTTTTTCATGGTCGTGCACGAACTTGAGGTGCAGCCAGATGTAGTAGAACAGCGCGCTCGAGACCATGGCCACCGACAGAAACGTGATGCCGCTCTGCGTGTGCGCGATGAACGTGTCCATCAAAGCGCCCGCGACCACCAGCGCAACGTTGATGATCGGAACGATGAGCTGAAAACGGTCGCGTTTGGGCTGGGCAGTGAAGGTCAGATACAGAAGATAGAGCAGGATGATCGCGCTGACGATATGGCAGCTATACCCCAGCGGTCCGCGGTGGTAGCGGTTATCCTCGATCCAGAAGCAGATATGAGAGAACAGCGCGGTCGCGTTCAAAAGCGCATTTGCGCCGAGCAGAATCCAGAACGGCGTATGCTTCCTGTTCGGCGCGGCGATGCAGCAGATCAGCAGCAGCGCCAGCGGGCGGACGGCATACGCGTAAACGGCAAACAGCGTGCGCCACGGCGGCACGTCTCCGTGTACGACGAACCAGTCGCTGACGATGTTTTCCGCGATCAGGGAGGCGATCAGCGCCGCATTCAGAAGCAGCAGCCTGCGCTGTTTTTTCCCGATGTACGGATCGAGCAAAACCACCAAGGCAAGCCCCAAAAGCTGCAAAACCAGCGGAATCACGACGATCAGATCGATTTCGGATGCAAAGTCTTTCATGCGGATTCTCCTATATGCTGTCAGTATAGCATAGGTACGCGCATTTTTCAAAGAAAAAACATGCCGCGGCAAACGCGGCGCGCGCCACGCCTTGCCGGGCAGAGGGGATCGCGAAGCGCGCGGCGGTTCCGATCTCAAAAAATCCCCTCCGGCTGCCTTTTGAACGCTCCGTATAGCCCTTTTTCTGCGCCTTGACGCTGCCGTGCGGTTCCCCCTTGCGGGAGTATGAGACGACGGGGTTCCCTGCCTTGTTTCGTTTCCCCCTTTCCGGTATGCGGATCCGTTCACGGCTTTCGGGATGCCGGATCAATCCCTCCGCGGCGTAATGTACGGCAGCTTCTTCGTGACAATCCGGCGTCCCTGTGATAGAATAAACCCGTATAGCCGCCCGCGGCGGCGCCAAAAGTCCGCCTTCGGAAATCTCCATCAAAAGGATCCGAATCGCGGGTCGTTCTGTTTACAGGAAAAAAAGAGAGGTTTTTATGACGGTTTATGAAAGGCTGACCGCCTGCGGCGACGAGGCGTACCGGACGTTTCAAAGCAGGCTCGTTCCCAATATCCCGCAGGAGACGGTCATCGGCGTCAGAACGCCGGATATGCGCAGGATCGCAAAGGAGATCAAAGGAACGCCGGAGGCGGAGGACTTCCTTAAGGCGCTTCCGCACCGGTATTACGAGGAAAATCTCGTGCATTTCTTCCTGATTTCGATGATTCGGGACTTCGACGCCTGCGTTCACGCGGCGGAGGCCTTCCTGCCGTACGTCGATTGCTGGCCGGTTTCGGATCAGGCGACGCCGAACGCGTTCCGTAAAAATCATGAAAAGCTTTTGCCCTATATCAAAGCATGGATCGCGTCGGAGCACGTGTATACCGCACGGTTCGGCATCCGCATGCTGATGAACGAGTTTCTGGACGCGGATTTCAAGCCGGAATATCCGGAGTGGGTCGCAAACGTCCGCGGCGAAGACTACTACATCAAAATGATGGTTGCGTGGTATTTCGCGACCGCGCTCGCAAAGCAGTACGACGAGACGATTCCATACATCGAACAACACCGTCTCGAACCGTGGACGCATAAAAAAACGATTCAGAAGGCGATCGAAAGCTTCCGCGTCACGGACGCGCACAAGGAATACCTGAAGACGCTTCGATAATAGTTTACATAAGGAGGAGAACCATGCTGACACGCAATCTGTTGAAAAACCCGGACCGGGTCGAATACTGCAAGGAGGAGGACGTCGTTCCGGCGCTTTGCAAAAAGCCGCGGATCCCGGATCTTTCCGGGATCATCCGCGCGTTCCGCGGGACGAGGCGTAACTGTTTATACAAAAAATCGTCCTCGCATGGGGACGATTTTTTTCGTGTCGGTTTTCAGCGCAGCACGTAGAACAGGATCGACGCCGCCTGCAGAACGCTGCCGAGCAGCACGAACAGATGGAAGATCGAATGGAACCAATGCTTTTTGCTTCCGATGCCATACAGAATTGCGCCGACCGTATAGGCGACGCCGCCGGACAGCAGCCAGTAAAACCCGGTCTCAGTCATCGCCTCGATCGTCTGCGGCACGGCGATGATAATGAGCCATCCCATCGCGATATAACAGATCATGGAAAACGTGCGGTATTTTCGCAGATCGATCGCCGTCAGCGTCGTGGTGAGCGCTAAAAGTCCCCATTCCAGTCCGAAACAGACCCATGCGAGCGCGGGATACAGCGGACGGATGCCCGCAAGCAGAATCGGCGTATACGTGCCCGCGATCAGCGCGTAGATCGTGCAGTGGTCCAGCACCTGCAATATCTTTTTGCCGCGTCCCGGCCGGAGCCCGTGATAGACGCTGCTCATCGTATAGAGCCAGATCATCGCCGCGCCGTAGACGGAGACGCTGACGATGCCCCACACGTCGTGCTTCCGCGCGGAAAACAGGATGCCGAACACGAGCACCGCGATCCCGATCGCGCCGCCTGCGATGTGACTGACCATGTTCATGATCTCCTCGCCCCGCGTATAATCCGGAAGCTTTCGCTCATTGATCGGCGTTCTCTTCATCCGCATCCGCCTGCCTTTCCGATTGCACGATATTAACGACCCACCGCCCGCTCCTTACAAGAAGAAAACCGATGACGCACTTGACGAGATCCAGCGAGCAGCAGACGATATAGAGCGGCAGAATCGGAAGCGCCGTAAACCGGCTTAAAACGAACGCCGCGGGAATGCACAGCGCCCAGACAAAGCAGCTGTCGAACAGCATGGTGATCCTTGTCTGCCCGCCGGAGCGCAGCGTAAAATAGCAGGCGTGCGTGAACGCGTTGAACGGCATCATGCACGCAGAGACCCAAAGCAGACGCGTCGCAAGCGCCTTGACTTCGTCCCCTGTATTGTAGAGCTTCGGAATGAACGGTGCGGCGACGGCAAGCGCGGCGCCGAAGAACAGACAGGTGCAGACCGAAAGCGCAATGATCTTTTTGTCCGTATCCTTCGCTTCCTCCAGCCTGTTCGCGCCGAGCAGGTTGCCGACGATGATGCCGATCGAAGAGCCGATGGACATAAAGACGATGTTAAAAAGGTTCGATACCGTGCTCGAAATGTTCAGCGCCGCGACGGCGGAAATGCCGCGTGTCGAATAGCACTGCATCATGGTCGTCATGCCGAGCGACCAGAACGCCTCGTTCAAAAGAAGCGGCGTCCCTTTGATTACGATCTGCTTTGCAAGGCCTTTGGGCACGCGGAACGAGCGATAAACGTCCTTGAAAAACGGAAAGCGCTTCGTATGCGTATGCGCGTAAGTCACCATGATCGCAAGCTCCACAAACCGCGAGATGACCGTCGCGATCGCCGCGCCGGACACGCCGAGCGCGGGAAAACCGAGCTTTCCGAAGATCAGCAGCCAGTTGAACAGCAGATTGACGAGCACGGCGGTTCCGCTGCCGACCATCGGAATGAACGTCTCGCCCGTTTCGCGCAGCGAAAAGGCGTAACACATTGAGATCGCGCTGGGAACGAGCCCGATCAGCATGATGAGAACATACTTGCTGCCGAACGCAAGCGTCGCCTGAAGGTCGCCCTCCGCTCCGCTTTCATGCAGAAACAGGCTGAGCAGGGGTTTGTGGAAAAAGCCGAGGATGAGAAGCGCGGCGGCGCAGATGACGGCGCAGATCAAAAGCTTAAAGCGGAGTACGTGCCGGATGCCGTCCATGTCCTTCTTTCCGGCAAACTGCGCGCCGAAGATGCTGGCGCCGGAGAGCCCGCCGAAGATCGTCAGATTGAACACGAAGATCAGTTGATTCGCGATCGCGACGCCGCTCATCTGTTCGGTTCCGATCCGACCGACCATCAGATTGTCCAGAACGTTCACGAACTGGCTGACGCCGTTCTGGATCACGACGGGAACGGCGATCAGAAGGACCGCCTTATAAAACGCTTTATTGCCGATATATTTTGAAAGAAAAGATCGCTTCTCCATCGTCCGCCGTTTCCTTTGGGCGTTTTCCGCCCGTCTGTATCACAGTATACCATGAACGCCCGCAAAAGAAAAGCCGGAAAAACGTCCCCGTCCGCGGCGTTCGCCCGCCCGGAATCCCGCGGCGTTTTTTCGCTTCACGCCCTTGTGAAACCGGCGGGAAAACGGTATAATGAAAAAGAGAAGGGACGCGTGAACGGCGGTCCCGTTTTGATCGGGAATACGACGCGCTGCGCCGGACGTATATCGACGGCGGGAAGAAGATCGCGAAGATCAGCGCGGCGTATCGCGCGCCGTTCGTAAGATAAAAGAAAGACTGCAGGAGGAAACTATGCTGGAAGTCGGAATGAAGGGACATATGGAAAAGACGGTGACCGCGGACCTGTCGGCGAAGGTCTGGGGCAGCGGCGCGGTGGACGTGTACGGGACGCCGTGCATGATCGCGCTCGTTGAGGAAACGGCGTGGCGCAGCGTGCAGGACGAACTGGAGCCGGGACAGGCGACGGTCGGCACGAAGCTTGATATCGCGCATATCGCCGCAACGCCGATCGGCATGCGCGTTTGGTGCGATACGGAGCTCGTTGAGATCGACCGCAGACGGCTCGTGTTCTCCGTGACCGCGTACGACGAAGCGGGAAAGATCGCCGAAGGTACGCACGAGCGCTTTGTCGTCGACGTCGAAAAATTTCAGGCGAAGGCGAACGCGAAAGCCGCAAAGTGAGCATGCCTGCCCGCGGAGAACGAAGGATGCAGTATGACATCAAACCGCTGACGCCGGAAGAGGCGGAAACGATCGAAGGCAGGATCGACGAGCTGGACCGTTCCGCCGTGCCGCCCGAGGAGGGCGCGGCGGAGGAAGAGATTGTTTTGAAGATCACCGACGGCGAAGAAAAGATCATCGCCGGCTGCGCGGCGTGGATCGACCGGCGGAAGTGCGTGGACTTAAGCCATCTTTGGGTGGACGAGCGATACCGGAACCGCGGGCTCGGTTCACGGCTCTTTCGCGAGATCCTGCGCACGGCAAGGGAAAAGGGCTGCACGATCGCGACCGTGGGACTCTACAGCTTTCAGGCGAGCGCATTCTGTGAAAAGTGCGGCATGACAGCGTTCGATATCAAAGAGGACTGCCCGAAGGGACATACCCATCAATACCTTGCGATCCGGCTTGATCGGGTCGCACCGGAGGATGAACCGGGCGAAGCGCCGTTTCCGATCCAAAGCGGCGACGCGAAGGACAACGCGTTCCTTCTGGACAGATTCTATGCGCACAGCGACGAACAGGTTCCCCGCGCGCACGCGTATCTGTCGTTCGACAAAAAGATCGCGGACGAAACGGGACATCTGATCGCGGGCGTCGAGGCGGGCGTCAACGGCTGGAACGTCGGCTATGTGGATGTTCTTTGGACGGAGGAGCCGTATCGCGGGCAGGGATTGGGGTCAAAGCTCCTGCGGGAAGCCGAACGCGAGATCACGGCGCACGGCGGAGAACGGGCGCTCGTGTCGGCGTTCGACTGGCAGGCGATCCCGTTTTTCGAAAAGAACGGGTATGCCGTGACCGGTACGCTCGACGATTTCCCGAAGGGGCATCGGTTTTATTGCATGGAGAAAAAGCTGTGAACAGTATGAAGCTTCGGCCGCATCACGCGCTGTGCGCGCAGTTCTTTGTCGGAAAAGGATACAGCGATCAGTTTGTTGCGCATATGTACGCGGTGTTAAAGGAACTGGACCGCGGCGCCGCCGTGACGCTCGTCGACGGGTGCGACGCGATCTGCGCGGGCTGTCCCAACGCGTGCGAGGGCGTTTGCGAAACCGATGAAAAGGTGCGCTCGATCGACCGCCGCGCGATCGAAGCGATGGGGCTTTCGTTCGGCAACACGCTTCCGTGGCAGGATCTTTCGGCGCTTGCGAAGGAAAAGATCATCGCGGCGGGAACGCTCGGCGACGTCTGCCGCGACTGCGAATGGATCGGGATCTGCGGCAGCAGCGCAGATCGCTGACGGACCGGAAAGGAGATCATAAATGGAACAATCGTTTCGGCCGATGCGCCGGTTTCAGCAGGCGCTTTCGGATGCGGAGTGCGCAAAAATCCTTCGTGCGGAAAAGCGGGGCACGCTCGCGCTGATCGGCGACGGAGGATACCCGTACGCGGTGCCGATCAATTTTTACTACGACGAAGGCGAAAACCGGATCTTTTTCCATTCGGCAAAAAGCGGGCACAAGGCCGACGCGATGCGCGCCTCGGACAAGGTCTGCTTCACCGTGCACGACGCGGGCGAGCGGCGCGGCGACTGGTCGTACTTTGTGAAAAGCGTGATCGTGTTCGGCCGCGTAAGTCCGGTGAAGGATCCCGCCGTCAAGCTTGCCAAGGCGAAGGCGTTCGGCATGAAATACTATCCGGGCGAGGAGGAGGTCGACCGCGAGATCGAAAAGGACCTCGACCGCGCCGAGATCATGGAGATTCTGATCGAACACATGAGCGGCAAGCTCGTGCATGAGAAATAAAGCACCCGACCGGGTGCTTTTTCCGTCTCAGAACGGAGCGGTCTCAAACCGCTCGATCACTGTTTCCGCCTCGAATTCGGCTTTCAGCGCGCGAAGGCGAAGAAGGTGCGGCGTCTTCCCGTGCGCTTCGAGCGCGGCCTCGTCGCGCCATTTTTCAACGAGCAGCAGCTCGCCGTTGTCGTCAAACGGGATATAGTAATCATATTTGAGATTGCCCGCTTCTTTGCGGCTCGCTTCGTCGATCCCTTCGCGCAGAATCGCCTCGAGAAATTCCTCCCGCTTGCCGGATTTACACTTGTACGTGACGTTCAGTACGATCATAGGCTGCTCCTTTCGTTGATGCTGCAGGGGAGACCTGCCCCGGTCTCACGCCGGCCGATACGCCTTAGCGTTGTTCTTTTTCGTCCTTGCTGTTCGGCACAAGCCCGAACGCTTCGATCACGCGGTCCGCGACCTCGTCCGGGCTCAGATCGGTGTTTTCGATCTTCAAATGGCGGGGAAACAGCGTTTCTCCTTCTTCCGTGTTCAGCTTGTATCGTTCCGCGGTCTTCAGAATGTCTTGTCTGCTCCATTCCGTGTTCCGCTTCGAGGGCTTCCTCTCCATGCGGTGCGGCGTTTCGTTTCGTTCCAACCGCCGTTCGAGCGTCGCGGAAAGCTCGACGAAGTAAAACTGTCCGCCGCTTTCGGTAAACTGCGCTTCAAGGTTTTTGAGATACGCCACGTCCTCCGGCATATCGAACGCGCAGACGAACGTGAAGATCAGATCCTGATTGTATTTTACCGCAAGCGAAAAAACGCGTTCGCGGATCGCGCCGTTCAATTCCTTCTGCGCGGGCGTGCCGAAGCCGAAGATGCGATCGGAAAGCTCAATGCTGTCGTGATTCATCATCATGCTGCAGCGCAGTTTATCCCGCAGGCGCTCCGCCACCGTCATCTTGCCGACCGCCTGCGGCCCGCATACCACGATCAGATTTGCCATGCCGGTTCTCCCTTCATTCCGTTTTCGATCGATTCGACCGCCGGTTCCCAGTCCGCGTCGATCAAGGTTACCGCTTCGCCCGCGTTCCGGAAGCCTGCGATCACGCAGCGGTTATCCGCCTTCAATCGCTCTGCCGAAAGTTCCGAATCGTCGAGACGGGCTTCGATCTCGTTTGCGTGTGACCGGATCGCGTCGAAATGCGCGTCGATATACGCGTCCGTCAGGGCAAGGCAGACAAACCGGATCGAAGCAAGATACGGTTTTTCGAAATCCCTTCGCCAGCCGAACGGCACGTAGCATCCCTCGACAATCAGGTTCTGCCGGTTTTCGATCGCGGTTTTGATGATCTCGCGCACGATCGGCCAGAGGTACGCGGTCAGCTTCCCGTCGTCCTCGGGCGTAAGATCGGTCTGCCCGCTTCGGATCAGCCCCATCTTGAGATGGTCGATCGACAAATACGGAATATGCCGTTTTTCAAGCAGTCTTTGCGCGAGCACGGTCTTGCCCGTGTGCGACGCGCCGGTAATCAGAATGACCATAAGCAGCGCTTTTTCTCCGTATTTTTGGAACGATTTTTCGCGCCGGGCGCGTCAATACAGGCATGCGGGATCGCCTTTTGCGATCCTTCTTGCGACAAAGACGCCGCTTGCGGAGGCGTGCGAGAGCGAGTGCGTGACGCCGCTGCCGTCGCCGATCACGTAAAGCCCGCGGTGCTTCGTTTCGAGGTTTTCGGAAAGCTCCACGTGCATGTTGTAGAACTTGACCTCCACGCCGTATAAAAGCGTATCGTCGTTCGCGGTGCCGGGCGCGATCGCATCCAGCGCGTAGATCATTTCGATCACGCCGTCTAAGATTCGTTTCGGCATAACGAGCGAAAGATCGCCCGGCGTGGCGGCAAGCGTCGGAACCGTGAAGCTCTCCGCAATGCGCTTTTCCGTGGAGCGCCGTCCCGCGATGAGATCGCCGAAGCGCTGCAGCATGACCCCGCCGCCGAGCATGTTAGAAAGCTTTGCGATGTTTTCCGCGTACGCGGTGCTGTCGTTGAACGGCTCGGTGAAGTGCTTACTGACCAGCAGCGCGAAGTTCGTGTTCGGCGTGTGGCGCGAGGGATCCTCGAAGCTGTGGCCGTTGACCGTGACGATGCCGTTCGTGTTCTCGGTGACGACCGCGCCGTGCGGGTTCATGCAGAACGTGCGAACGAGGTCGCCGTATTTTTCCGTGCGGTAGACGATCTTGCTTTCATACAGCTCGTCGGTGAGGTGCGAGAAGATCTCCGCGGGCAGCTCTACGCGCACGCCGAGGTCTACACGGTTGCTCTTCGTTGCGATGTCGAGGTCTTTGCAGACGCTTTCCATCCACTTCGATCCGCTTCTGCCCACCGAAATCACGCACTGATCGCAGGTGTATTCTTCGCCCGCGGCCAGCACCGCAAAGCCGGAATCGCGCTTCTCGACGCGCTCGACCGGCGCGCGGAAGAAGAAATCAACCTTGTCCTTCAGAAGATCGTAGAGATTCCCGAGCACGACGTAATTTTTGTCCGTGCCGAGATGCCGCACCGACGCTTCGAGCAGGTGCAGCTTATTTTCGAGGCAGAGCTTTTTGATGTGCGAGTTCGCGGTCGAATAGAGCTTCGTGCCTTCGCCGCCGAACGCCATGTTGATCTCGTCGACGTATTTCATCAGCTCGGTCGCCTTCGCTTTTCCGATGTATTCATGCAGGTTTCCGCCGAACTCGTTCGTGATGTTATACTTGCCGTCGGAAAACGCGCCGGCGCCGCCGAAGCCGTTCATGATCGCGCAGGGCTTGCAGTGCACGCACGCGGTGATCTTTTCCCCGTCGATCGGGCACTTGCGCTTCTCGAGCGAATTTCCCGCCTCGAACACGGCGATGCTTAATTCGGGGGCGCTTTTTTGAAGCTCATATGCGGTAAAAATCCCGCCCGGTCCGGCACCGATGATGATGACGTCATAATGTTTCATATGCCGATCTCCTTTTCCGACGCATATTTCTAATTTTATCATAACAGAAAAACCGGAAGGAAGCAACAGGAAAGCTCTTTGTTTTCCGCTCCGTTTCTGCTATAATGAATCCATAAACAGAACGGAGAATGAACGGAGAGATGGAAATCGAGGTCCTGACCGAAAAGCACGCGGCGGAGATGATCGCGTTTCATAAGCTGTGTTTTCCGGTCGATTGCTGGAAAGACGAAGACTGGTACGATCTTCTTCATGATCCGCGCGCGGTCTATTATGCGCTGACAGAGGACGGGAAAATCGTCGGCAATGTGTACATCTACAACTGGCAGGGGGAGGACGATTACGTCAAGATCATGAACCTCGCCGTGCATCCCGATTACCGCGGGCGGGGCTATGCGCACCGGCTTTTAAACCATGTCACGCAGGAGATGTCCGCGCTTGGCATGAAGCGCTTCTGCGCCGAGACCCGCGCGTCCAACAAGGGGATGCAGAAGGTTTTCATGGGTTGCGGCTATCGTTTCCGGAAGGAAGAGGACGTCGGCTTTGCGCATCCGAAGGAAAACGGATATAAGTATATTCTGGAGCTTTGACGAAGAAGATGATCGTACGATGCTCCTGATGTCGCGCAAGCATAGCCTTCCCCTTTGAGGGGAAGGTGGTCCCGAAGGGATCGGATGAGGTGGACACGCAAAAAAGCGTAAGCTTTTGCGGATGAATGAAACAGATTTCTTTACACCTCATCCGCCTAACGGCGAACACGCTCCGCTTGCGCTTCGTTTCAGCGGAGCCGTCGCGCGTTTGATCGCGCGTCGCCATCTCTTCTCCTCAAGGAGAAGGCAAAAAGACATGATAGGGTAAAGAAACTGCGCCTTAGGGAAAAGAGTAATTTTCAAACGATAGTATCGGGAGGCACGTATGGATCCGAAGTATGAACCGCTGTTCACGCCGTGGAAGGTCGGAAACGTCACGATCAAAAACCGCGTCGTGATGCTGCCCATGGAGGGCACGAATATGATCCAGTGGGAGGCAAAGACCGGCTACGTTCTGGGCATCGACAGGTTCTATGAGGACCGCCGCAGCGAGAACGTCGGCCTGTTCATTCCGGGACTGATCCCGCTGATTTCCATCGTCGGTAAAAAATGGGTCTATCGTCATCCCGAGGTATTTGAAAAGGTCCGCCCGATCATCGACGGAATCCACAACAGCGGCGCGAAGGTCTTTTTCCAGATCAGCGCGGGCAGCGGACGCTCGATGCTGCTGCCGCCGATTTTGAAGCCGTTTATCAAAAAGGGCGTGCTGAAAACGCTCGCCTCGCCGGTGCTGGCAAGCAAGTGGTGGTGGTCCGCGCCGGATCCGGACGAGCCGAACGTGTGGGATCCTTCGGTGAAGATGGATCATTTTACCGACAAGATGATCGAAAAATT
This sequence comes from Clostridia bacterium, assembly GCA_017388175.1. Lineage (GTDB taxonomy): Bacteria > Bacillota > Clostridia > Christensenellales > CAG-138 > UBA3792. Next base: position 59,382 of record JAFOTD010000008.1, read on the forward strand.
CATCTATGCCTTCGGACAGACGGCGAAAAGGTGCAAGGAGATCGGCTGCGACGGCGTGGAGATCCATGCGGTGCACGAAGGGTATCTTCTGGACCAGTTTTCCATGCCGTACACGAACCACCGGACCGATCGGTACGGCGGCAGCCTCGAAAACCGCCTGCGCTTTGCCTGCGACATCGTCAAAGAGATCAAAAAGGTCTGCGGCGCGGACTTTCCCGTGTCGCTCCGCTATTCCGTGCGCTCCATGACGCGCGGGTTCAACGAGGGCGCGGTCCCGGGCGAGGAATTCACGGAGGTCGGGCGCACGAAAGAGGAATCCGAAAAAGCGATCAGAATTTTAGAGGACGCGGGCTACGACATGTTCAACTGCGACAACGGCACCTATGACGCGTGGTTCTGGGCGCATCCGCCGGTGTACGCGCCGCTGAACATGAATCTAAAGGACGTCGAGCATATCAAGAAATTTACCTCGAAGCCGGTCGTATGCGCTGGACGCATGCAGCCGGACGCGGCGGCGGAGTCGATCGCCGCGGGCAGAATCGACGCAATGGGCGTCGGGCGGCAGCTTCTGTGCGATCCCGAATACGTCACGAAGATCAAAGAGGGACGGCTCGACGACGTGCGTCCCTGCATCGCCTGCCACGGCGCGTGCCTGACGTTCTTCGGTCTGAACGGCAAGGGCACCGACATCGACCCGATGCACGTCGAAATGGGCCGGTGCGTGCTGAACCCGTGGACGAACAACGAAACGAAATACTCGAAGGCGCCCGCGAAGCATCCGAAGCATATTGCGGTGATCGGCGGCGGCATCGGCGGCATGGAGACCGCAATCCAGGCAAGGCTTCGCGGACACACGGTCGATCTCTATGAAAAGACCGACCGGCTCGGCGGCGTGTTCAACGCCGCAGCGGCAATGTCGTTCAAGGAGAAGGACAAAGAGCTGCTCCATTGGTATCAAAAGCAGCTGAATGCCTGCGGCGCGACGGTGCATCTGAACACGGAGATCACGGACGTCGACGCGCTCGACGCGGACGTGATCGTGATCGCGACCGGCGCGCACGCAAGGACGCTCCCAATCCCCGGCGCGGAACGGGCGATCACCGCAACGGACTTTCTCGACGGCAAGGCGGAGGTCGGCGATCGCGTCGTCATCATCGGCGGCGGGCTGACCGGCTGCGAGATTGCGTACGAGCTTGCGCTGCAGGGAAAGCATCCGTCGGTCGTCGAAATGACGCCGTACCTCGTCGGCGCGCGCGGCATCTGCATGGCAAATTCATCGATGCTCAAAGAGCTTTTGCGCTTTCACAAGGTCCCGGCGTACCTTTCCGCGACGGTTGAGACGATCACGGATGAGGGCGTCGTATTGAACACGCCGGAGGGCAAAAAGGTCGTTCCCGCGGATTCGATCATCCTGTCGGTCGGCTATACGCCGGACGCGCGCTTTGCGACGCTGAAGGAACGGAAGGGCGGCAAGCCCGTATACTTCGTCGGCGACTGCGACAAGGTAGGCAGCTTAAAGACTGTCGTAAAGCAGGCGTATGAGCTTGTGCAGACCATTTCATACCGGTAAGGAGGAATCATCATGTCGTTTTATCTGGGAAGAAAAGCGATCCGGAAGGTGCCGGGCGTGGTGATCAAGGCGGCGCCGCTGCCGAATCCGACGCTTTACGAGGGCTTCGGAAAGCGCGCCGAGGTCGGCGCGATCTGCGAGCAGGCGGGGTTTAAAACCGCGCTGGTCGTGACGGATCAGACGCTGTTCTCGCTCGGCCTGCATGAAAAGATCACCGCGTCTCTCACGGCGCACGGCGTCGCTTATACGCTGTTTCACGAGATCGACTCGGAACCCACGGTACGCGTCGTGGACGCCGGCCGCAAAGCGGCGGCCGAGGCGAAAGCGGACTGCGTCGTTGCGCTCGGCGGCGGTTCGGTTCTGGACAGCGGCAAGATCATCGCGGCGGCCGCGAAGCATCCGAACGCGGCAATCACGCACTATCTGCACAAGTTCGCGTTTGCGGGAAACGGCACGCTGCCGATGATCAACGTCCCGAGCACGGCGGGCACCGGCGCGGAATGCACCGTCGGCGCGGTCGTAAAGAACAAGCGCGGCACGAAAAGCTCCACGGTCATCATCGGCATGGAGGTCACGGCGGTCATTTTGGACAGCGAGCTTTTGATCGGCGCGCCGCCTGCCGTCACGACGTGGTGCGCGATCGACGCGCTCTCCCACGGGCTTGAGGGTCTGCTTGCCGACGTCGATTCCTCGGAGGAGGATATCAAAAAAAGCCGGGAATGCGTGCGGCTCGTGATGGAGAACCTGCCGGTTCTTTTGAAAGACCCGAAGAATATCGAGGCACGGCAGGCGACGCTTCTGGCCGCGCACTACGGCGGCAACGCAATCAACACGCAGCTTGCGGGCTACGTGCACGCCTTTGCGCATTCGATCGGCGCGCTGTATCATATCCCGCACGGCAAGGCGATCGCGTGGTGTCTCGTCCCGATCGTCGAGGCGCAGGAAAACATCCGGAGCGACGCTTTGAAGGCGCTTGCGGTCTATTGCGGAATCGCGCATGAAGCCGAGGAAGCGGAGGCCGCCGCCGACCGGATGATCCTTGCGCTGAGACGCCTTTTGGTTCAGTGCGGGCTGGAAAACGGCTGCAAGCTTTTGAAGCCGGAAGATTACGATCGGCTCGTCGGCATGATCGACGCCGATTCGATCAACTACTCGCCGTCGCGCACGTTCAGCGACAGCGAGATTGTAATGCTCTTAGATCAGATCAGGAGGGGGTATTGAAATGCCGCATACGCAGCAGACCGTCCACGCGATCGTGGAAAAACAGCGGGCGTTCTTCCGCACCGGCAAAACGCTTGACGTGAACTTTCGCGTCGAACAGCTCAAAAAGCTGAAAAAGGCGGTGCTCGATCACAGAGAAACGCTCGAAGCCGCGCTCTTTGAAGACCTCAACAAAAGCCCGATCGAGGCATATCTTTGCGATCTCGGGCCGGTGATCGTGGAGGTCAACGAAATCTTAAAGGGGATCAGAAGATGGGCGCGTCCCGAGCGGCATTTTTCGGGGCTGATGTGCTTTCCGAGCACGTCGACCACGGTCTATAAAATGCCGTACGGCGTGTCGCTCGTCATTTCGCCGTTCAACTTCCCGATCCTTTTGACGCTCGGCGTGCTCGCCGCAAGCATCTCCGGCGGCAACACCGCGGTGCTCAAAACGAGCTCAAAATCCGCGGCAAGCACCGAAGCGCTGAAAAAGCTCGTCGCCGACACGTTCCCGCCTGAATACGTGACGGTCGTAGACGGCGGGCACGACGTTGCGGACATGTGCCTTGCGGAACGCTTTGACAAGATCTTTTATACCGGCTCGCCCGCCGTCGCGAAGCATGTGCTTTCGGAAGCGTCGAAAAACCTCACGTCCGTCGCGCTGGAGCTCGGCGGCGAGACCGGCAACTGGTGCATCGTCCGGAAGGACGCGGATTTACGGGACGCGGCGCGCAAGATCGCGTTTTTCAAGCTGTGCAACGCGGGCCAGATCTGCATCAACGTCAACCAGATCGCCGTCGCCGAGGAGGTCGCGGACGACTTTCTCAAAGAATTGAAAGCGGAATTCATCCGGCAGATCGGTGAAAAGCCCGAGGAGAATCCCGAATACCCGAAGCTGATCACCGAAAAGGTCTATGAAAAATGCGAAACCCTGACCGAACAGTATCGCGACCGCGTCGTGTTCGGCGGCACGGGCAGCCGCGAAGCCGTGAAATTCGCGCCGACGGTCATTTATCCGGTCGGGGCAGATGAAGATATCGTTCTGCACGAGCTGTTCTGCCCGCTGCTGCCCGTCGTGCCGTTCAAAGACAGCGAAATCGAATCGCTTTTAACCGTCATCGCCGATCGCGAGCATCCGCTTTCGATGTACGTCTTCACGTCCGATAAAAAATGGGCAAAGCGCGTGATGAGAACGCTCCAGTTCGGCGGCGGCTGCATCAACGAGGTCTGCATCCACATGATGGTCAAGGGCGTGCCGTTCAACGGCACCGGGCATTCCGGCATGGGCGCGTACCACGGCGAATGGGGCTTTAAAGAATTCACGCATCCGCAGACCGTGCTCGTGGGCAAAACGCGTTGGAATCTGCCTTTAAGAGAGCATCCGTATTCCGGCAAAGCGGGCGAACGGAAGCGGAAGCTTTTAAAATGGTTCGAGCGCTGACAGGGGGCCGCGTATGAACATACGGTTTGCCGTGGAATCGGACCTTAAAAGGGTCAACGCGCTGAGACGTCAGGTCAACGAGCTGCACGTAAAAGGAAAACCCGAAATCTTTAAGCCGGGCTTTCCAAAGGAGCTCGAGGATCACGTCTATACGGTCTTTCGCGATCCGGAACAAAGGATTGCCGTAGCCGAACGGGACGGCGCGCTTTGCGGGTTTGCCGTGCTGCATCATATCGTCCGGCCGGAAACGCCGTTTATGAAGGTGCGCGACTGTCTGGATATCGACGAATTCTGCGTCGACGCGGCGTTTCGGAGACAGGGCGTCGGAACGGCGCTGATCGCGTTTGTCCGCGCGTACGCAAAGGAACGCGGCTTTTCGCGCATCGAGCTCAATATGTGGGAATTCAATCGGGACGCGCTCGCGTTTTACGAGGCGGTCGGGTTCAAAACGTACCGGCGCTATCTGGAGCTTCCGGTTTCGGAAAACGGGGAAGAGCGGTAAGACTCCGCCTTCCAGCACCCTTTTTTTACTTCACCGGCGGCTGCTCGCTCCGGGCAGAACCGCCGGTTCGTATTCTTTTATCATCGGGCGGAAGACGGATCCGGGAACGCAGGACGGGTTCCCCGCGTTCCCGTCCTTTTCCCATAGAGGAGAAAGATCTTTCAGATCGTTTTTTTCATCCTTCTTCTGTATAGAGAAGACGTTCTCCTCTCTTTTTTATATAGAGAAGATCTTCTCTTCTCTTTTTTTCTTATATAGAGAAGATATTCTATAAATAAAAATATTCTCCTCTGTATTTTTCTTGTATAGAGAAGATATTCTCCTCTATATAGATATTCTATATATAGATATTCTTTGGTACATAGGAAGAAACTCCGTAAAAGGCAAACCGAATTGTGAAAAAAAGTGTGTAATTTTCTGCCCGCGTCCCGTGGTATCATACAGATACACGGAGGACAGAACGATGGCAATTATCCGAAACAGAAACGGCGGATTTTTCTCCGCAGTCGACTCGCGCGTGATCCGGCAGAGGATGCTCTCCCTGCGCGCGCTGGGGCTTCTCACGATCATGCTCGACCGCCCCGAAACATGGCAGTTCCGCCTTTCCGAGCTCACCCGCTCGCTCGGGCTTTCGACCGACGAGGCGGCGGATCTGCTCGCGGAGCTGACGCGGAAAGGATTTGCGAAGGAACGGCGCGACAAATACGGCGTCTATTATGATATCTATTCGTTTCCCGAGCGTCCGCCCGATTCGCCGCCGCAGGCGGAAACGGCCCCGGCGATCACGCCGCCGCAGGCGGAAACGGCCCAGGCGATCACGCCGCCGCAGGCGGAAACGGCCCCGGCGATCACGCCGCCGCAGGCGGAAACGGCCCCGGCGATCACGCCGCCGCGGGCGGAAACGGCCCCGGCGATCACGCCGCCGCAGGTCGGCATGACCGATGAACAGCGCGCCTTCTGGATGGCGTATATTCAAAAGACTTTCCCGCCGACGAAGAATTACAAGAGCCCTTACCGTGACTGAAGCGGTCTGTTCATAAATTGGTCACATTATCCACGCTCCTTTTCCACCTTATCCACCAAGTTATCCACAATCCTTGTATTTATTGGGGTTGTGAAGGCGGTTTGTGTGTGGATAATCGAAAAACGGAGATAAGGCTGAAGAACCGTCCTGAGAAAACGCAAGCGCCCGGGATTGCTTCCCGGGCGCTCGGCGCCGTGATGCATCATTTCAATGCAAATTCATAGGGAGCACCGTCGATTACGATCACGAGGGTCAGCGGTTCGTCGCCCTGCTTCGCAGCGATCGGCAGTTTTACCGCCGCGCGGCACAGCACTTCGCCGGAGAGCGGCTCCATGTCGAATCCATAGAAGCTGCCGCTCTTGTGCTGCGGATTGCCGGACGCCTCAAATTCATATCCGTCTCCGTAAACGACTTTCATCCCATAAAACACACGAGAGGCATCAATCGCGGTTTTGCCGACGTTCTTTTCTGTAAACTCGATCATCAGCATGATGTGATCGGCGTCCGCATAGTAAGGATTGTCTTTCACACGAAAAACTTCCGACGACGGGTCGTCCTCACTGACAGGCAGGTATCCTTTTTCATCCAACAGATTCCGAAGGCAGTCCGAAAATTCAAACCGCTTGATGCAAATCTCATAATCGCCGATCGTTACGGTTTCACCGACACTGTATCTCGGTACCGCCGTCGGTTCGGGCGTAGGCTCCGGCGTGGGTTCGGGTGCGGATTCTTTCGTCGGTTCTGCGGGCGCATCCGTTGCGGCGGCAACCGGAGCTTCCGCGTCCTTTGCGCCGCCGCAGGCGGTCGCGGGCAGCAGCATCAGCGCGACCAGCAGCAGGGCTGTCAGTTTCTTCATGTGTTGTTCTCCTTTTATGCATAAGATTAACCGATTTTGGTTAATATGATTATATACCGAATACGGATAATATGCAAGCAGAAAGTGGGGCTTGCAAGCATGATATCGTATGAAAAATTGTGGAAAACGATGCAGAAAAAAGGCGTGACGCAATACGCTCTCATTAAGACGTATCACATCAGCCCGGCGCAGATCACGCGGCTGAAGCGAAACGAGAGCGTCAGCACGCACACGATCGAGACGTTTTGCCGGATTTTGCATTGCCGGGTCGAGGACGTGATGGAGTACGTGGAAGATTGAACGAACAGTTTCTCGGATGGAAGCAGGGACTCGCTGAGGCTCCCTTGCGGAAAGGGAGGCGGACAACGGCATCGACGGCAAACGCAAATTAACAGGATTTTGAAACAAGCCTTTGCAAGCGGTATGCGATATGCTATAATGATAGAAAATAAAGCGTGTTAACGCTGAGAAACGGAGGAGCTTATGGGGCATTTGCATAATTCGGATAAACGCTCAACCCCGTCCTGGATGGTTTTCGTACTCAGCGGCGTCGTTCTTCTGGTGACGGCGGCCGTTTGCATTACCCTGCTGCTCTGCTTTCACGTGATCAACTGCGGACCGGCAGAAACCGGAACGCCCGAGGAGGCTTCCGCCGAAAACGTGCCGCCGCAGGGAACGGAGCTCCCGCCCGAAGCGACGACGGCAGCGCAGCCGGCGGCGCAGACGCCCGACGTCACTGAGGAACCGGAGGAAATCATCACGGAAGTCCGCACCCCCGAGCCGACCGAAGCGCCGACCGCGGAACCGACCGCGGAGCCGACCGCGGAACCGACCGCGGAGCCGACCGCAACCCTGACCCCGACGCCGACCCCGACGCCGAAGCCCACACCGACGGCGACGCCCACGCCGAAGCCCACCGCCGTGCCGGATTCCTTTACGTTTGGCGGCAAGAAGGTCAAAACCGGCGTGAAAAAGATCAACGGAAAGGATCTGGGCATCAACGGCTCGAAAAAGAAGCTGACCCACATCACCGCCGAAGAGGTGCAGAATCTGATCGTCCTCTGCCCCGATCTCGAAGAGCTGGTGCTCGACTACTGCTACATGGACGATTACGCGCCGCTCGGCAATCTCACAAAGCTTCGCAATCTGAAGCTGGCGAGCTGCGGCGCAAACGGCGGCAACTCTGTCGACGGCATCGAATGGGTCAAAGGTCTGAACGAGCTGCGCACGCTGAACCTGGTACACAACAAAGTCGGCGACACGTCCCCGCTCGGCGGGCTCAAAAACCTGACGTACCTGAATCTGAGCGACAACCCGCTGACAGACGAGGACCTGGTGCCGATCGGAAAGCTGACGAACCTCGAAACGCTCTATCTGAATAACCTGTACAGGATCACGGACGTGAAGCCGCTGTCGGCCCTCACGAAGCTGACGTTTTTGGACATCGGCGCAAACAGCAAGCTCAAAGACGTCAAGCCTCTGACTTCGCTCAAAAAGATTCAGTACCTTCGGATTCACTATACCAAAGTGAGCGATCTTTCGGGCTTCAACAATTTCGCCGCTTTGAAAAAGCTGGATCTCACCAAATGTCCGATCGACACGAAGACGATCAAAAACCTGAAGAGCTGCAAAAAGCTCAAAACCATTGTCCTTGAAATGGGCGATACCGACATCTATTACGCCGTTCTCGACCAACTGATCAACGAGGGACACGAGGTTCTGTTTCAATACAACTGGTAAGACGCGGCCAATCCGCGCGCAAAGGATCTCCGCACGGGGATCCTTTTCAACTGTCCGGACGTGAAGAACCGCCGTTTGATTCCTTGCGGATATTTCAAACGACGGTCCTTCACGGATTATGAGGTTGGGGCATTCCTGCAAGGAGACGGGGCTTCTCCCGGCAAGCTTTATGCAGGCTGTCGCAGAAGGGGTCCGACCGTTTGCGGCGATGTTTTGCCGCGAATACCAAGCGGAGGAAAAGGCAATCGCCTTTTCTTTTTATTTCTTCGCCGCAAACTATCCGCGTTTTCTCTCGGTCACATACATCAGTATAGTTCCCTCGCGAAGAACGCGAATTCTGCCTCCCTTCCCGGCAGCCTGTGAAATCGGGATCAACCCGCTTTCTTGCTTTGTTCTTCCATCAAAAGCTTGTCCGCGACCAGCGCGATGAATTCGCCGTTGGTGGGCTTGTCGTTTTTGCCGTAGATGTTGTAGCCAAAGAGAGCGTTGAGGTTTTCGATCTTGCCTCTGGTCCAGGCGACCTCAATGGAGTGGCGAATCGCGCGCTCTACCTTGCTTGCGCTTGTATTGAACTTTTTCGCGATGCCCGGGTACAGCTCCTTGGTGATGCGGTTGATCAGGCTCTGGTCCTCATAGACCATGCGGATACCTTCTCTGAGATAGTGATAGCCTTTGATGTGCGCGGGGATGCCGGCGACCAGGAAGATCGCGGTAACCTTCTCGTCGAACGATTTCGGCGCCTGCTGATAGGTCAGCACGCCGCCCTTTTGCCGATCGTTTTCGAGCATGTCGATCGCGCGTTTCAGAAGCGTTTCCGGCTCGACCGGCTTCACCATGAAGTAGCGCGCGCCGAGCGCGCAGCAGCGTCGCACCATCGTTTCGTTGCGCAGCGCGGAGATCACGATCACCGCAGGCGCCGCCGCGCCGCAAACGGCGGGAAGCTGTTCCAGAACCGTCAGACCGTCCGTATTCGGCATGATCAGATCGAGCGTCATGAGATCATAATGCTTGTCCCGAAGCCTGTCCAATGCTTCGCGTCCGTCTGCCGCCGTGTCGACCTCGCCGACCCGCTCCTCCGTCAAAAGATATCCCTTTACAAGATCGGTGAAGCGCGTATCGTCGTCCACCAGTAAAATCCGCAGTTTCGTCATCCCGTCCTCCTTTGCGCCATGATCGGCGGCGCACGTTCTTGTTTACCTGTATTGTACGGGATAACGATCATTCTATAAAGCGTGATCGTTTCGTAGTACGTGTCGGATGAAACGCGATGATTGTCGAACGCGCCGTTCCGATCGGACGGCAGCAAAAAAGAGGGCGGCAAACCGCCGTCCTCTTTCTGCAGGAGGAGATTATTCGATCGTAATCGAATGGGTTTCGGGAAGCTTCTTCTGCTCCGCTTTCGGGAACTCAAGCGTCAGAACGCCGTCCTCATAGCGGCACTTGACCGATTCCGGACGAACCTCGCCCACGTAGAAGCTGCGGCTCATCGAGCCCGTGTAGCGCTCGCTGCGGATGACCTTCTTTTCCTTCTTCTCTTCCTTCTCGAGATTCTTCTCGGCGCGGACGGTCAGATAGCCTTCCTTGAGGTCTACGTGGATATCTTCCTTCTTAAAACCGGGCAGATCCACGTTCATTTCATAGCTGTCTTCCGTTTCGTGCACGTCGGTCTTCATCAGGTTTCTTGCGTGCTTGCCGTACAGCTCGCGCTCATCCGGCCACGTCATCATCGGGAAACTCCTGTCAAACAGATCGTCGATCCAATTGTTATTACTCCAAATACTGGGCAGCATAGGTCACACTTCCTTTCTCTCGTCACAAATCCCTTGTGCCCTCGGACACCCTCTTAGGATGCCCTTTCTTTTTCTTTCAATACCCATTATATGCAAGTTTTTAGCACTGTCAAGTGGAGAGTGCTAAACGTCACAAAGGAAACACAATCGACAAATTTCCGTCAAAATTCAGGCGCGGGCAAACAAAAAAGGGACCCGAGAGGCCCCTTTGAAACGATTCGATCAGTAGTATTCCTCGCGGATCGTCATGCACAGAACCGGCACGTCGATCAGGATCGAGATCTGACCGATTATATAAAACAGAATGATCAGATACGGCTGCAGCGGATATGCCGGCTTATACTGTGTGATCACGCCCTTCCACTTTCCTTCCTTGGGAAGCGCGTCCAGCAAAGACGCCACGGCGAACACGATCATGGCAACGGAAAGCAATACACAAAAAGAACAGATGAGTACTCGTTTCAAAATGATCCCCTCCCTTCGCTGGATTTTATTATATATTATACGGTATTGTTGATAATGTCAATCCCTTTTTGTGATAGTGCTAAACGTCACAAAGGAAACACAATCGACAAATTTCCGTCAAAATTCATAAAAAAACTGCCCGAAGGCAGTTTACGGAATCTTCAGAAGTATTCTTCCCGGATCGTCATGACAAGGATCGGAACGCTGATCAGAAGCCCGACGTGCCCGACAATCAAAAAGATAATGATCAGCGCAAGCTGCCCCGGATACGCCTGTTTGTACTGTGTGATGACGCCCTTCCATTTTCCTTCCTTCGGAAGATTATCAAACAGCGAGTACAGCGCAAAAGCGATCATGGCGATGCAAAGCACTACACAAAAAGAACAGATGAGTACTCGTTTCAAAATGATCCCCTCCCTCCGTTGGATTTAATTGTATATTATACGGCATTGTTGATAATGTCAATCCCTTGTGGTGATTCTGTAAGAAAACGGCGCGATCCCGACGGGAATTCCGAAGAAGCCGAGCAATAGTCCCGGCAGAATGCAGAGCCCCTCATTCCGATAGGACGGCCGGTACGCCTGAAAGATCGAACCGTGATATCCGTTTTCGGGTAAGCCGTTGAACAGCGAGAGGATCGCAAAGGCCATGCCGGCAATGCCGATCAGCGCAACGACAGCGCCGATGATGATCTTGGTTTTTTCATGTCTGACACCCCCTTGATCCCTTTCTCTGATAAAAGTATACCATCGGGTTTTTGCGGTTTCAACCGTCACGATGCCGGAATATCGCGCCGTATTTCGCGAAAAAGGCGGAATACGCTGAAGCGTCCGGTTTTGAAAATCAACCGATGATAGAGTAAATCAGAATTTGCCTCGCTTGTTTTTCATGAAAAATCAAGTATAATAGGGGCATAAGATCGATCTCAAAAAGAAATTACTCAAACAACGGTTTAGGAGGAAACAGCCATGATCGGCATGAACATCAAACAACTGAGACAGGAAAAACATATCAAACAGGAAACCCTTGCGGACGCGATCGGCGTTTCCGCGCAGGCGGTCAGCAAATGGGAGACCGGCGCGAGCGATCCGGACATCGCACTGCTTCCGCAGCTTGCAACCTACTTTGGCGTGAGCATCGACGAGCTCTTCGAGGTGCCGCGCGCCGAGAAGATGGAGCGCATTCAGAACATGCTCTGGGACGAGTGCCGCATCAGCCCCGAGACCTTTGACCGCACCGCGGCGTATCTCGAAGGCATCCTGAAAGAAAACCCGCAGGACGCGGAAGCGCTGACAAAGCTTTCCGAGCTCTATAACCACCGCGCGCACAGCGATCACGAAAACGCGTCCTATTATGCGGAGCGCGCGCTCGAAGCGGACCCCGTTGACGCGCACAACGCGTGGGCGGCGTACCTTGAAGCGAACAACGCGCCGTGCGGCGACAACTGGCTCGACAACCACTTCTCCGTGATCCGCTTTATCAAGGATTACGCGGAACGCCGTCCGGAGCTTCGCTACCCGCGGATCCTGCTGGTCGAAAACCTGCTTGCGGATCACCGGCTTGACGAAGCGGAAGCCGAGATCGCAAAGATGAAGAAGGACTACACCTTCGTTGATTACAGCGCAAAGCTCGCATTCCTGAAAGGCGATCGTGAGGAAGCGCTGCGCCTGTGGAAAAAAGCGGCGGCGGATCATCCGGACAAATGGGCGGCAACCGATTGGCTCGGCGAAGGCTATCGCCTGCTCGGCATGTACGAAGAAGCGCTCGACGCGTTTGAGAAGAGCTTTACCATGCAGAGCGCGCCGCGCTATACCGACGGGCTGTTTGCAAGAGCACAGGTGCACGAGCTCATCGGCGACTTTGAGGGCGCGATCGAGGACCGCAGGCGCATCATCGACTGCCTGAAGACCGAATACAACGTGACCGACGGCGAGAGCGTCGACGAGAACCTCCGCGAGATCGAGCGGCTGAAAACCCTGATCGCAAAGCGGTAAAAAAACAGCAGCCGGGCCCGCAAAAGCGGGTCCGGCTTTTTTCGTGTCAGTCTCAGATACGGCAGGCTGCAACGCGGCGCATCGGCCGCGGCGGAATTTACGCTGCCGCCTTCACCGTTTCCTTCTTTTTCGGACCGATGTCCGCGCGCTTGACGAGCGCCGACACCGGGAACGCGAGCACGAAGCAGATCAGCGTGTCAAAGAGCATGTATGCGCCGTTATAGGTAATCGAATACCAAAGCGCTGCGCCGTCGAGCACCTCGGAATAGAACAGGAAACCCGAAACTGCATGGATCACGAACCGGGCGAATCCGCCGATCAGCGTACCGACCGGCAGGTTTTTCGAAAGACCCGCAAGGCCGATCAGCGTAAATGCCAACGGGTAGTCAAGCACGACCTGCGCCCAATGTACGATCTCCGGCTTCTGAATGAACTGGAGAAGACCGTAAACGAGGCCGACCAGAAGACCGCGCTTTGTGCCGTACAGATTCGCATACAGCATGATCGGCAGCATGGACGCAAGCGTCACGGAACCGCCGAGCGGTGCGGAAAAGAGTTTGATATAGCTCAAAACGAACGCCATTGCGACACAGATTGCGCCGTAGGTCATTGCGCGCACGTCGGTTTTATGCGGCGCCACTTCGCGTTTGGACGCCGCAACGATGATTCCGGAAACCAGCAGCACGACGCCGGACAGGATCGCAAGCGCAGCCACGACGTACTGCACCGTCATCGGAATCGCCGATGCATCGCCTCCAACGTAGTACCCGCTTTCCTTTTCAACGCTCTGGCCGGGCTCAAGCCGCGCGATCGTCCATTCCTTATAAGGCGCATAGTCCATTACCGTGATGTTTTCGACCGCTGTATCGCCATTGTTGGTCGCAATGAACTTATATGCGATACGCTCGCCGACGCGGTATGCCTTCCCGTTTTTCGGCATCGACGTAAATTCCTTTGTAAAGGTTACGTTGTCCACGTCTCCTTCATAGACTTCGTAATCGTCCGTCGGAACGGCATCCGCTGCAATCCCTTCCGTATTGACAGAGATCAGGATGATCTGCGCAAGAAACAGTGCGCAGAAGAAACAGACGGCGATGGTCGCAACAATCTTCACGCCCTTTCTGCCCTCCGCCTTGCGATAATGGATCGCCCACAGAATAACCGCCGCAAGCACGACGATTGCGGCTGCGATCCACAGCCATTGCACGGTTTTGATCTTTTCGATCTTCTCAAACAGTATGAATTTTACGTCCTCCATGTTTTCCTCCTCCGTGAATATGAAATGCCGCCCCATTGGGCGGCAGTCGAAAAAGCTTATGGTTACGCTTCCTACGATGGCATGACCCAACAGGTTCCAAGGGTGCTTCTCAGCCGAAGGTCGTTCGGCGCCCCTGCGTCGGGTTTACTATAGCAGAAACGGCGTTTTTCGTCAAGAGTCAGCGCGTAAAAACGGTAAAATCGCGCAGCCGAATGCGCACGATGCCGAGGATGTTCTCCGGCGCAAGGCAGCCGATCACAGCCTTGCGGCTGTCCTCGCCGTAGTTGCGGTCGTCCGACAGCACGAAGACCATTCCTTCGGGAACCGTCGTTTTCGGGATGTCGAGCGGCTCCGTCGCCTCGTAGCGGTGCTCGTCTATGCCGTACTGCCCGTCGATGATCAGCACGCCGTCCTTTGCCTCGATCGTTTCCCCGCCGAGCGCGATGACGCGCTTTATGAGGATCGAGCCGGTATCGGGATCGCGGAATACGACCATATCGCCGCGCTGAAACTCGTGGAAATGCCGGTACAGCCGGTCGTAAAAGACCGTATCGCCCTCTTTGAGCGTCGGCATCATGGATTCATCCGCCACGTAGACGGGCGAAAACCACACGAACAGGACGAAACAAACCAGCGCAAGACCGAGGATCCCCGCAAAGATCCAGCTCAAAAGGCTCTGCGCGCGATGTTCGTTTTTGTACCGGTTGGTGCGTGTTTTCATTATTTTACGATTTTCATCCGCTCGAACGGATAGATGAGAAGACGAACCCTGCCGACCACGTGATCGAGCGGAATCGCCTGTACGCTGGTGTTTCGGGAATCGCGGCTGACGGCGCGGTTGTCTCCGAGCACGTAAACACAGCCCTCCGGCACGGTGTACATGGCAATATATTGACTGCCGACGCGCTCCGGCGTCAGATACGGCTCGTCGAGGGGCGGAATCTGCTCGCCCGTATCCATATTATATGCCGTTTCGCCGCGCACCTCGATCCGGTCGGGGCTCACGCCGGTCACATATACCTTTCCGTCGATCGTAAAGATCGTTTCTCCGCCGAGCGCGATGACGCGCTTCACGCGCGAAGCGTAATCAAAATTCTGCTCCGCATAGTATTCGTCCGGATAATAGCACAGTACGATCTCGCCGCGCTTCGGGGAGGAAAACGCGTATGCCGCGCGATCGATCAGCATGATTTCGTTGTTTTTGAGCGTGTCAAGCATGGATTCGCCGTCCACGCGCACCGGGTCGATCAGCGTCCCGCGGATCGCGAACATGATCAGAATGATCAGAACGAGATACACCAGAAAGTCGATCGCGCGCCACAGCACGCCCCCGTCCATGGATTCGTTGCGTTTTTCCGCTTCCCGCCGAAGCTTTGCAATGGATTTTTGTACCGGCATTATTCCGACTCTTTCCCCAGTATTTTCTTTGCCGCCTTTAAAAAGGCGAGCCGGTCGAGCATCACGACGCGCCCGCAGCCGAGACATTTGATCTTGACGTCCGCGCCGACGCGCGTAATTGTCCACGTATCGCCGCCGCACGCGTGCGGTTTTTTCATGCGCACCGTATCGCCGAGCGCAAACGATTCGATCATGCTTCCTCTCCGTGATACCGGATATAACGATCCGCCGCCTCCGCGATCTGCCCGGCCTTTTCCTCGTGCAGCCAGTGGCCCGTGTTGCGGATGCTGTGATAGACGCTCTCCGGCAAAAGCTTCCGCAGCTCGAACAGCCGGTCCATCGGCTGCATGCGGTCCTCTTCGCCCCAGATGATGAAATATTCCTTTTTTGCCTTGGCGATTTCCTCCAAAGCGTATTCCTCGTCGAAATTCCGGATCGCGTACATGATCGCCTGCCGCGACGCGTGATCGTCGCAGGTCTTGAAAACCTGCTCGACGACTTCGTCCGTGCAGACCGTGCCGTCGTAATAGAACAGAGGCAGGTATTTCTGGAAATCCTTCCTGCCGTACATTTCGCGGTAGAACGCGCCGAGCGGCTTTTCGAGACGACGGATCTTTTTGGGCATCTGCGCGGTGATCCCGCCGGGGGTCAGCGCAATCACCTTCATGAACCGGTCGGGATACTTTGCCGCCGCAAGCATCAGATAGAGCGCGCCCATCGTCACGCCGAGCGCGTGCGTTTTTTTCACGCCGAGCGCGTCAAGACATTTCACGATCACGTCCGCCATCTCGTCCATCGAATAATTCAGCGACAGCGGCCGGTCGGAAAACCCGAATCCGGGCAGCTCGATCGCGACGACGCAATACGAATCGGCAAGCGCCGGCATCAGATCGCGCCACGTATAGATCGACTGACCCACCGAATGCACGAGCAGCAGCGGCTCGCCGCTTCCCATCGTCAGATAATGAATACGGCACGGCTCCGGATTTGAGTGAAGACCCGGAAAGCCGGGCAATTCAATCGTGATATAATCGCCGATCAGATCGGAATTGACGATCTGTTTATAAGAATTACTCATACAGCACCTCTTTACTCAGTTTTGATTATAGCGCCATGCCCCGCCCGATGCAAGGATACGGCGGAAAACTTTTCTTTTCGTACATATTTCTGTTGCAAAAAGATAGCCTTTTTTCTGTTATCATGTGTAAAAACCGGACATTTTTGCAAAAAGCGTCACTTTTTCTTCTCCCGAATCGCTTTCTTTACAGAACATGTTCAAAAACGAAAGGAGGTTTCGTCTTGACCGATCTGTCAACGCTGATGAAAACAGATCCGAACGCCGGGATCAGGACGCTGCTGGATCAATACGGCGGACTTGCGTACGTGACCGTGCGGCGGGTGCTGAAGGGATTCCCGGACGACGACGTCGAGGAATGCGTTTCGGACGTATTCTATTATCTCTACCGGCACAGGCGGCGGCTGGATTTTTCCGACGCGTCGTTCAAATCCTACCTGATCCGGACTGCGGAGCACAAGGCGCTGGATCTTTTGCGAAAAAGCGCGCGCACGCCGGTCCCGTCGGAGGACACGCTTTGGGACGAAACCGCGTCGGATCGCTCCGCAGAGGAAGAAGCGATCGCGCTGCTCTCGCATGACGAGCTCATTTTAAGGATCCGCGCGCTCGGTGAGCCGGACGCGACGATCCTGCTCTCAAAATACTGGCTCGGCATGACGAGCGCCGAGATCGGCGAACGGCTCGATATGAAACCGAACACCGTCGTGCAGCGGATAAAACGCGCACTTAAAAAGATCAGAGAAGCATGGAAAGGAGAAGAATCATGAACAAGCTGGAACAGATGTTTGAAACGATGAACGATACACAGAAAGAACAACTTTCGGAAACGATCGACCGAAAAATTGTCATGAAACGGGAATCCATGGCTCACATTCGGGCAAAGCTTGAAAAGAAGCTTCCGAAAAAGCGTTCCTTTGCTGCATTCCTGCGGCCCGCCGCGATCGCGGCGGCGGCATGCGCGGTGATCTATCTCACGCTCGGCTTCACCGTGCCGGGCGTTGCAGACGGACTGTACCGTCTTGCGCATCCGGATCATGTGACGGAGCAGTACTTCGCAACCACTCCGGAAGACCGCGATCCCGTACGGGAGATCGACGCCGCCGTGACCGAAACCGACGCGAAAAACCTCGGTTCACGCGTGGAGCTGCTCGGCGAATATACGTCCCTGACGCAGTACGACGAGGAATACAACGCAATGCTCGAAGGCTCGCCCACCTATCGTGAAAAGTACGGCTTTCCGGCGTACCGCGCGGAGGACTTCGCGTTTCTGAAGGAGATCGAAGCGACGGACACGGAGGTGTATTACAACGGCGAATCGCTGTACGTGAACTGCTTCCTTGCCTGTCCGGATACGTCTCGCTTTCTGAACGGAAAGGATGACGAACTGGCAATCAATACCTTCTGGCAGATCCTCATTCATGACGGTGCGGAAATGACGCTCCCGTGGAGCACGTCTTCCGGCGCGACGCAGGTTGTCGATGAAGCGGACCGCAAAGGACTTTGGTATTCGACGGTCTATGATCTTACGGCGCTGCTTCCGGACGGACAGTATGAAATGACGCTGCTCTATTACGTCTACGACTGCAGCATCGACGATATGGCTGCGCCCGGCAACGTCGGCAGGATCGTTCATACGGTCTCGTTCGACAGCACACCCGGCAACCATTATGAAAAGCGAACGGTTGAAACGACGCTTTCGGGAACCGCGCCTCTGACGTTTGTTTCCGATGAACAGGGCGGAAAACTGCTTCGGAATCGTACCGTGTCGTTTGAAGGAACCGCTCTTTCGCTGACGTTTCGCTGCATGCCGGACGGGATTTACGTGACGGCGGAAACCGAAGCGCTGCCGGAAGACTGGACGCAGGAGGAGCGCACGGCGTTTCTGGATCCGATCGTGCATACGCTGGATCTGGACATTCTGATCGGCGGAGAAACCGTTTCCGGTCGGTTGATCTCATACGGAAGCGACGGTCATACCGGCAAATGGGAATATGCGTTCCCGATCGTTCCGTCGGATTACGCGGCGGACAAGGAGATCGGTCTGATCGTTTCCGTCGACGCGATCAAGTCGTTTATGACGGAACCGAACGGGGACACGACGCGGATCAGAACGGACAGCGACGCGATTGCATATCCCGAACTTCTGTTTGTCAAGGAAATAGGAAAAACGGCGCTGAAGTCATCCGCGGAATCGGTAGTGCTGCCGTAACGAAAAAAATGGGCCTTAAAGGACGGAAATTGCGCCGTCCTTTTTTGTTTTGCAAGGTAAATGGGGCTTTTCAAGACCGAAAAAATCTGTTATGATAATAGCGGTAAAAGAGCGTTCTTTACGGCGCTTTGGGATTATTTGCGCAAAAGATTGGGGAACAGTCATGGAAGAACTCAAAAAAATCTGGTACGACGCGCGGGAAATCATTCGTCCGCAGCTTGCGGCGGTGACGTTCCATAAATGGATCGACGCGCTCGATCCGGTCATCGTGCAAAACGGCATCCTCGTGCTCGAAGCGGCGGATGACGTCGTGAAGAACACGGTCACGGAATATTATTTGGAATACGTTCGCGCCGCGGTACAGAAAGCGGATCCGGACGTTCTGGACGTGCTTCTGATTCTGCCTGCCCAGCGCAGGGATTTCGTACGCACTTTTACGGAAGACGTTTCCTTAAATTCTCTGACGCTGAACCCGAAATATACGTTCGACACGTTCGTCGTCGGCAAATCGAACAACTTTGCGCACGCGGCGTCGCTCGCGGTTGTGGAAGCGCCGGGAAAAGCGTATAACCCGCTGTTTCTGTACGGCGGCGTGGGCCTTGGAAAAACGCATCTGATGCACGCGATCGGACATGCCGTCAAAGACGCGAATCCGGCGGCGCGCATCGTATACGTGACGAGTGAAATGTTCACCAACGACATGATTGAAGCGGTCCGCGCCGGTAAAAACGTCGAGTTCCGGCAGCGCTATCGCAACGTAGACCTTCTGATGATCGACGACATTCAGTTTATCGCGGGAAAGCAGGCGGTGCAGGAGGAGTTTTTCAATACGTTCAACACGCTGCACAACGCCGGAAAGCAGATCGTGATCAGTTCGGACCGACCGCCGAAGGAAATCAAAGCGCTGGAAGAGCGTCTTTCGTCCCGGTTTGAGTGGGGTCTCGTGGCGGACATTCAGGTGCCGGACCTTGAGACGCGTACCGCGATTTTACGGAACCGGGCGCAGAATGAGCACGTCGAGGTAGACGACGAGATTATCAATTTCATCGCGGAAAACATTGTCGACAACATCCGGAAACTGGAAGGCAGTTTAAACCGCGTCATCGCGTATGCGCGCTTAAAGCGGCTTCCGATTACGCTGAACCTCGCAAAAGAAGCGATGCGTGAGATGCTGCCTCAGAAAAAAGAGATTGAAATCACACCGGACCGCATCAAGGAAACGGTTGCGGAATATTATTCCATTTCGCTCGAAAGCCTGCTTTCGCAGCGGCGCGATAAGGAAGTCGTGATGCCGCGGCAGATTGCGATGTATTTCTGCCACACGCTTTTAAGCCTTCCTTATAAACGGATCTCGACGCTGTTCGACCGCAACGATCACACGACCGCAATTTCCGCCTGCAACAAAATTACGCAGATGCTCAGCGAGGATAAGACGTTTGCCGACACGATCGAAAGCATCCGCACGCGCATCAAGGAAGGATAAGTTGTCCACAAAACGCGCATACGTAAAGTGGAAACATTTGGGATATCGCGGAAAACGGGGATAAATTGGATAAACAGCCGGTTTGTCCACATCGAAACCGCAGCGTTTCCCACACAAAAAAGAGCAGGCGTCCCGCCGAAAAGGACGGTTTTCCGTCTTTTCCACACCGCCTACTGATACGACTTCTATATTGATAAGAACTGCACACTGAAAAAACCCGAAATATTGGTGGATAACCGCCGGAAAGGAAACGATATGAAGTTTACGATGCAAACCGAAGACCTGTGCGCAGGTGTTCTCTCCGTGATCAAAGCGCTGCCCGCGCGTTCCACGATGCCTGTTCTGGAGGGCGTAATGATTGAAGCGACGAACGACGTCCTGCATTTGACCTGCTCCGATTTGATGTTTCAAAAGGAATGCTTCCTGCCCGCATCCGTGGAAGAAGAGGGCAAGTGCGTATTAAAGGGAAAGTTTCTTTCGGAGATTTTAAGAAAGCTTCCGAACGAGCCTTTGACCGCGGAGCTTGAGGGTCTCGTTCTGAAAATCAAAAGCGGACGCGTCCGCCAGCGTCTCCAGTGCATCGAATTTGACGAGTTTCCGTTGATGCGCGCAAAGGGCGACGTCGTCGACGTAAAGGTCAACGCGGAGCAGCTCAGAAACATGATCGACCGCACGGTGTTCGCCGTTGCGCTGGACGATTCCCGTCCCGTTCTGACCGGCGCGCTTCTGGAAGCGAACGCGGATACGGTTACGCTCGTCGCGACCGACTCGTTCCAGTTCGCGATGACGCGGCTGCATCAGGACAACGGCGAGATCGAAAAGCATACGATCGTGCACGGCAAAGTTTTGAACGAGATCGCTAAGATGGCCGAAGAAACCGAACAGGACGTCACGCTTTCGCTGACCGCAACGCATCTGACCGTGCAGGTCAACGACACGCGGCTGACCGCGCGCCTTTTGGACGGCAACTATATCGACTATAAGCGCATCATTCCGAAGGAGTGCAAAACGCGCGTGCTCGTCAACACGGCGGACCTGTATACGATGACCGACCGCGCGCAGCTCATTGCTCGCGAGGGCAACAACAGCATCGTCATGCATTTCGAGGACGACACGCTTACAATCAAGGCGGAAAGCTACGTCGGCCGCGGCGAGGACGCGATGGAAGTGTCCATCGTCGGCGATCCGATCGACATCGCCTTCAACCCGAAATACGTGATCAACATTCTCAAGAATATCACCGACGAAACGGTCTATCTCGAATTCAACAGCCCGATCAGCCCGTGCGTCATCCGCCCCGTGCAGGGCGACGCGTACCTGTACCTGATCGTTCCGATGCGCGTGTATTGAGAATCGAACGAAAAAAGGCTGTTAAGCAATCTGTCTTAACAGCCTTTTTTATATGAAAAATCTTTATGAACCTATAGAAAATAACCCAGAAAATTATATTTTTTTTAATGATTGATTCCGATAAAAAAGAGTGCTATGATGAAGCCTGTAAAAAAAAGGAGGAGAAAAAATGAAAAAAATCGGTATTACACTGATCGCTTTTTTTATGGCTGTCATGATGCTCGCCTGCGCTGCAAATAAACCGCAGGAAACCGCCGACACGCCTGCACCGGCTGCGGAAGAACCCGCAAAAGAGACGGAAGCGCCCACCGAGGAACCGACGGAAGCGCCGACTGAGGAGCCGACTCCGGAACCCACGGAAGAACCTACTCCGGAACCCACGGAAGAACCTACCCCGGAACCCACCGAGGAACCGGCAGGCGAAGACGTATCATATGTCAACTTTGAAAAGATGCACTTCTGGATCAACGGCGTCGAGTTCGTGCTCGGTGAATCTACCTTGCAGGATATGATCGATTCCGGCGTTGTTCCGTTCCGCGCGGATGATCTTGAGGATGTACACAACAATCTGGAAAAGAATTACCAGTCGTCCGGTTTTCGCATTGATCTCGGTTCGTATTGGAGCGCGCAGGTATATGTGCTGAACGATACGGACGAAGGAAAGCCGATCAACGAGTGCTACATCAATGAGATCTATCTGCCGAACCATCCAGGCGAGAAGCAGGACATTCTGAAGTTTGATTTCCCGCTTACCATGACGATGGACGAGTTGAAAGCAAACGCCGGCGAACCGGAAGCGGACAATTACAGACATTATGACGGCGACGGCGGATTCTATACCGACACGTTCGAATATAAAAAACCGTCTACGAAATACTTATCGAGCAGCTCCTATTCCTTTGAATTTGTCAAAGGCGAACTGAACTACGTCTACATCACCTATATGCCGTAAGAAAGTATTCAATAAAAAATCACCGGTCGATCCGGTGATTTTTTTCTTTCAAATGATTTGTTTCGGAATGAAATTCAGATAATCAGCCGGGACTGCGTGATAGATGACGCCGTCCTTCTCACCGTTGAACAGATATCGGTGCGAAGCGCCGTGCAGATGCCCGTAAACGACGTCACTTACGCCTGCTGCGGCAAACTTCTCTGCAAACGCACTCGTCTCGCCGGATTCCGAAAACGGCGGAAAATGCAGCATACCGATTGCCCGCACGTCTTTCGGCAGCGCGTTCAGGGAAAGATCAAGACGTATCATCTCGCGATCAAAGAGCTTCCGGTCCGCGCTTTCCTTGAAATGCGAGGATTCCGGGATCGTCCAGCCGCGCGTGCCGCAGACAAACAGATCGCCGAAGCGGAAGACGTCGTTCTGGAGCGCGTACATACGCGCAGGAAGCGCTGTACGGACCTTTGTGACACTTTGCCACCAGTAGTCGTGATTACCCCGCAAAAGCAGTTTGGAGCCCTTTAACGCGCCGATAAAGGCAAGATCGGCAATTGCGTCGGAAAGATACATCGCCCAGCTGATATCGCCTGGGATGAGAACGAGGTCGTCTTCCGAAACCGTATCCTGCCACGCCTCCTTAATGCGCTCCGCGTGATCCTTCCAATGCGCGCCGAATACGTCCATTGCCTTATTCGGAACGGACAAACTCAGATGCAGATCGCCGATGGCATATACGTGGGGCATGCATGCCTCGCTTTCAAAAACGCTTTATCGCTTATTCTTCCTCGTCGGCAGATTCCGAAATATCCTCTTCGAGCGGATCGTCGGCTTCGTCGGCACGGATTTTATCCGCCAGCACTTCGAGATTCGCCTGACGCTTCTGTTCCTTCAGGCAGTCCTCGCAAAGGTCGTGTCCGGGCAGCGCGGGATTTTCGCCGCACTCGCTGCACATGATGATTTCTTCTTCGGATTTCGGCGAGTGCCGTTTCGAGCGCTCGGCCGCGCAGACGCGGCACATGGTTTCATTGCCGCGGATGTAATTCAGTTCACAAATCGGGCATTTTTTCAGCATAACTTTTTTATAATACCTCGCTTGTTGATATCAAAGCATAGTATGCAAAGGAACGTGTCTCCTGTCAAGCTTTTTTTATTCTTCCGGTAAATCTTTTTTTGTATTCATGCAATCCAGATAGATTTGACCGATGCGATCGAGCAGTTCCGCCCTGCCTTCGCCGGTTTCCGATGAAAAAGGAATCGCAAACGGAGGCGCGCCGAGCTCCTTGGCGCGTTTATTCGCTTCCTGTCTGCGCTTCGATTTCGCAATCTTGTCCGATTTGGTCGCGATCAGCGTATAAGGGATGCCGTAATAAATCAGATAGCGGAACATCTGAAGATCGTCCTGCGTCGGTGTGTGGCGAATGTCGATGAGCATCAGAAGATGCTTAACCCGTCCGCTGGAAAGATAGCGTTCGAGAAGCTCGCCCCAGCTTTTCTGCTCGGCTTTCGAAGCCTTTGCAAACCCGTAGCCCGGCAGATCCACGAGATAGAACGCCTTATTCAGCAGGAAAAAATTGACAAGCCGCGTCTTTCCGGGACTTGCGGAGGTCTTTGCAAGCTTCTGATTGTTCGCAAGACGGTTGATCAGGCTTGATTTTCCCACGTTTGACTTTCCGACGATCGCGATTTCACACGGAAGCGCCGAAGGATATTCGCCGCCGATGCCGGCGCTCGTCATAAATTCTGCCTGTTTAATCGTAAATACTGTTTCCATAAACCCAAGTATATCGTGAAAATTCACATTTCGCAATATGTTCGTTTACACTTTCGTCATCGGTTTACGGAAAAGACATGGTACAATTATGGTACAAGTATAGAGAGCCGGACTCTCGGCGAAAGGATCTTTATGGGACTGTTTCATTCATCGGATATCGGATTGGATCTCGGCACGAGCAACGTGCTGGCATACGTGCGCGGAAAAGGCATCGTTTTACGCGAGCCGAACATCGCGGCGGTTGAGCGCGGCACGGGAAAGCTCGTTGCGATCGGACAGGAAGCGAAGGATCTGGTCGGGCGCGCACCGGACAATCTGATGATCATCCGCCCGATGCAGGACGGCGTGGTCGCGAACTTCGACGCGACGGAGCGCATGCTGACGCTGTTCTTTAACCGTATTGTCGGCAGCCGCGTCTTTTTCAAGCCGCGCGCGGTCGTCGCGGTTCCGTCGATGGCGACCGAGGTGGAGAAGCGCGCGGTTATCGAAACGACCGAGGGCGCGGGCGCGCGCTATACGTTTTTGATCGAGGAGCCGTTGGCGGCGGCGATCGGCGCCGGGCTCGACGTCAATGAGCCGAAGGCGAACATCGTACTGGACATCGGCGCGGGCACGTGCGACATGGTCGTCACCTCCATGGGCAAAGCGATTCGGCACGACTCGATTCGTGTCGGCGGAGACAAATTTGACGCGGCGATCGTGCGGTATTTAAAGCGGCAGCACGGCATCGTGATCGGCGCCGGGGCAGCAGAGGAGCTGAAGATCCGGTTTGCCTCCGCGCTGCCGAGAAAAGATGAGCTTGAGATGGAAGTGAACGGGCGCTCTTTGGGCGGAGGACTTCCGATTTCCATGGAGCTCGGCTCGAACGAGCTGACGTTCGCGCTCGCCGAACCGCTGCAGTCGATCGCGGAATCCTTAAAGGACACGCTCGAACAGACGCCGCCGGAGCTTGCCGGCGACATCGCAAAGCGCGGAATCTGTCTCACCGGCGGAGGCGCGCAGCTTTTCGGACTGGATCAATTTATTTCCGAGCAGATCGGCATCGAGTGCTTCGTCGCGGAGGATCCGGTCGCGTGCGTTGCGATCGGATGCGGCAAGGTGCTGGAGGAGCCGAAGAAATACGAAGGCGTGTTATACGACTATCGCCGCGGCGATTATTACGAGGACTGAAGGGGAGTTCACCATGACGGAAACCAAAGGAAAAAAGGCGCTGTCGCTCTGTATACTAAGAGTGCTCGAGCAGCACGCGGGCAAGGGGAATCCGCTGTCGACGCGCCGCATCATCGAATACCTTGCGGAGGATTACGGTATGATCGCCGAGCGAAAGGCGGTCGGGCGCAATCTGCTTCTGCTGCAGGAAATGGGCTTCCCGCTTTCCACGTATCAGGAGAACGGCAAGGGGTATTTTCTTCGCGCGGATGCCGGTGTCGAACCGCATGAGCACAATCCGGCGGCGCTGGACGCGTACCTTCGCGCGCCGCGCTCCGAGCAGTCGGAACGCGCGATCGCGCGCCTGCAGGATAAGGTCCCCGTTTACGTGTCCGAAGCGGAACGCGGAAAACAGCCGGAATCGGTCTTTCTCACGCTCGATCTTTTAAAGGAAGCGATCGAAAAGAAAGTGCAGATCAGCTTTCTGAATATGGTAATCCGACCCGACGGAAGCCGCGCGCCGCAGCGGAAGACGCCGTTTACGGTGTCGCCGTACGCGCTGTTCCTGGCCGAAGGCAGCTATTACGTGATCGTTTCCATGTCGGGATACGGACGGCTTCTGCATTACCGCTGCGACCTGATGGATCAGGTTCATCTCACCGCGCTTGCGGCGCGCAAAATCGAAACGCTGATTGAGTGCCGCGACGGGCTTGACGTGGCGGCGTACGTCAACCGCACGATCTACCGGACCGACGTAAAGGAGCTGCACACCGTGCTCTGCGCGGAGAACCTGACCGGCGATCTGATCGACACGTTCGGAGACGGCGTCAGCATGCGTCCGGAAGGAGAAACGATCCGCGCCGAAATCAACGCGCCGTGGGAGATGGTACGGAAATTTTTAGTCAACAATCTGAAGCACACGACGCTGCTTGCGCCCGCTTGGCGGCGCGCGCAGATTCGCGAGGAGCTATTAAGCGCGCTGTCCACCTATCCGCAAGGATAAAAACGTTTTGGTTTCGTACGCATTTATGACACATTTATGTGCTATCGTATGAGTTGAGGAACACGATATGGAGCAACAGGAAAAAACGTCCGGCAGGGTTCTTTTTGAAAGTCTCCGGCAACAATATCAGAAAATCATTCCGAATAAAGCGCTGCGCGTGCTGATCACGATCGCTGCCGCGCTTTGCGTGCTCGGCGTACTCTTCGGGATTGTCTGCGGCAGCATCGCCATCGCAAAATGCGCGCCCGCCGCGGAGAAGACCAGCGCGCAGTCGTCCGGGACGGAAACGGACGGGCAGACCGTTGCGGAAGCGCCCGTTGCCGTGGCGCAGCCGGGCATTCCCGGCAACGATACGGTGGTTTGGACGCGTCCGACCGACCCGCCTGCAACCGAACCCCCTTCGCCCGTTCCGCAGGAAGCGGAAGCGACGCCGGCGCCCGCAACGCCGGAGCCGGTCGGCGAACCCGACGAACCCACGGATTATATGGGCGGAAGAACGCTTCAGAGAGGCGATACGGACGATCTGATCATAAACGTGCAGTCCGCGCTGATGGACCTCGACTATATGGACCCCGACGAACCGACCGATTTTTTCGGCAATCACACCTATGACGCGCTCGTCTGCTTCCAGCGGCACAACGATCTTCCTGCGGACGGCATTTTGGGTGAAGAGACCTACGCGTTGCTCGTCAGCGGACAGGCAAAGGAATACGTCATGCAGGAAGGCGACGAGGGCGACGACGTAAAGGAAGTGCAGGAGCGTCTGTACGAGCTCGGTTATCTGGATAAAGGCAGCCGCACCGGTACGTTCGGTGAAAAAACCGCTGCGGCCGTGCGCGCGTTCCAAAGCTCCAATAAGCTCAAAGTCGACGGCAAGGTCGGCGCAAAGACGCTGAACGTGCTTTATTCGAGCGACGTCGTCGGCAACTACTACAAATACGGCGACTCGGACGAGAGTATCGTCGCGTACCAGAAGCGTCTTGTAAAACTCGGCTATCTTGACAGCGGTTACGAGTGCGGCGGCAAGATGGACAGCAAGACCGTTTCCGCGATCAAGACGTTCCAGGAAGCAAACGGCCTCGTGCGGGACGGCTGTCTCGGCCCCGCAACGATGGAGCAGCTCAATTCAAAGAACGCGGTCGCGTACGCGATACGGTTCGGCATGAGCGGTTCCGACGTCAAGGCGGTGCAGCAGCGGCTGCATAAACTCGGCTATATCCGTTCCGGACAGGTGACCGGATATTACGGCGAATCGACGGTGGAGGCGGTTAAGGCGTTCCAGAAGCGCAACAGCCTCACCCAGAACGGCGAGATCAATACGAAAACGCTGGACAAGCTGAACAGCGACAAAGCAAAGGCCGCGCCGAGCGCAAGCACGAAGAAGACCCCCACGCCGAAGCCGGGCTCGAAGACGACGCCCACGCCGAAACCGAGCAGCGGCGGAACGGTATCCAGTCCGAAGGGCGTGGAGAAATTCATCAAGATCGCCGAAGAAAAGGTAGGCTGCAAGTACGTGCGCGGCGCAAAGGGACCGAATTCCTTCGACTGCTCCGGTTTCGTATACTGGTGTCTGAATCAGGCCGGCGTCAAGCAGAGCTACATGACGAGCATCATGTGGCGCTCGTGCTCGAAATATAAGCGCATCAATTCGATGAACGATCTGAAACGCGGCGACGTGATCGTGTTCTCGGGCGATACGATGGCAACCGGCCACGTCGGGATCTATCTCGGCAGCGGCAGGATGATCCATGCATCCGCCTCGCGCGGGCAGGTATGTATCACGGAGTCGAAGATCCAGTCCAGCAAATACTGGCAGAAACACTTCCTGATGGCGTACCGGATCTGGGATTGAGCGCGTTCGTACGGAGACGGAACGTCCCTTCCGTCTTTGCCTGACGGCAAGTCCGCGTTCACTTTCCTTTGCTGTACAGGCGGATTGCGCGGCGTCTGCCGCGCGGCACGCTTCGTTTCGGCGGAACCGCCGCTCGTTATCCGATCTCTCCCTTTACACAAGGGAGATTTTTTTTGCCGAGACCCGAGGCGGAGCCGGAACGAATCAAACAGCCGCAAAGCGGCAGGTGCCGCCGCGAAAAAAAACGGCGCCGGCGGCGACGATATAACGAATTGTTCACATTCCGTTTACGGTTCGGTGACATTGTTCCTTTATAATCAAAACACATGTTAAAACCGGGAGGTGTATCCGAATGAAACGAATGAATCGGATGACGGCCGAGATCATCGGGCTTGCGCTGCTCTTGGGCTGCTCGTCGCAGGCAAAGATCATTGATTCCGAACCGGAGGAAAAAATACAGATCATCGGTCAGGTCGAAACGACAGCGCCTTCGACGGAACCGGCAAGTCAAGGCAGCGAAACGGAGGCGACGCCGCAGCCGATCGTTACGGCTGCGCCGACGGCGGAGCCGACCGAAGCGCCCACGCCTGTTCCGACCGAAGCGCCGACGCCCGAACCCACCGAAGCGCCTACGCCGGAGCCCGAACCCACCGCGACGCCGGAGCCGGATCGAACCAAAGCGGAGCAGTTCTGCGACGCGGCGGAGTCGTTTCTCGATTATCCGTACGCGCGCGGCGGCAAGGATCCGGACAGCGGCTTTGATCCGGGCGGGTTTGTGTATTACTGTCTGAACGAAGTCGGCGTGAAGGTGCGTCACAAGACGAGCAAGGGCTATTCCGAAAACGAGGACTGGCAGCGCGTAGAGTCGATGGACGATCTGGAGCCGGGCGATCTTTGCTTCTTCATGACGCCGGGCAACGAAAGCGTCAACTGCGTCTGCATTTACCTCGGCAGCAAGCAGATGATCTATCCGTCCTCGGGAGAGGGCAAGGTCATCATAACCAAAATCACGAGCAATTACTGGACGGAGGCGTTCGTGTTCGCACGGCGTGTGTTCTGAGTATGGAAAAACGGATCGACCGCGCAGACTGGAATCGAAACGCGCACGACCGGCTCTTTGCGCGGCTCGAGGTTCCGTTTTACAGCCTGACGTGGCGGCTTGACGTGACGGAAGCCGCGGCTTTCGCGAAGCGGAACGGGATTTCCTTTTACGCGACGCTGATCTGGTGCACGATGAAGGCGATGAACGGCGTCGAAGCGTTCCGCTATGAGCTGCGAAAGGATGAGGTTTACCTTCTCGATCACCGCAATCCTTCCTATACGTATCAGTGGGATGAGGAGCTGTTCGGTATTTGCGGCGCGGAATGGATCGACGGCGAAAACCCGAAGGACTTTGCCGCGCGCCTCAAAGCGCTGGAAGCGAAAAACGCGTCGCCGATTCCGACCGCGGAGTCGGACGCAGCGGGGCACGACGTGTACATCTCGTCGCTGCCGTGGATCGACTATACGCACGTCGCGCAGGAATTTCCGCTCGACAATACGGACAGCACGCCGCGCGTCCTGTGGGGCAGATATGAAACGGATGAGAAGGGCAGAAAAACGCTTTCCTATACCGTGCAGGTCAATCACCGTCTGATCGACGGCGTGCATCTC
The DNA here is from genome assembly GCA_017388175.1 of Clostridia bacterium. Lineage (GTDB taxonomy): Bacteria > Bacillota > Clostridia > Christensenellales > CAG-138 > UBA3792. Next base: position 89,114 of record JAFOTD010000008.1, read on the forward strand.
ATGCGGTTGAATGAAGCGCTTACAGGGGCAATACACGATCTGGAGGAGCTTTGATGGAAGAACAACAGGAAAAGAAAAAGAGAGGCGCTGTGAAGACGGTGCTTTCGAAGGGCGCGTTCGTCGTGAGCTGCATCGTCGTTGCCGTTCTGCTGCTTGTCGGCGCCGTGCTCGTTACGCTGCGGCTGAGAAGAGGCTGCAAGCCGGTCCAGACCGCCGCAGAAGCGACGCCCACGCCGGAGCCTACGCCGCTTCCCGACCGGCTGTATCCGGCGGAGAAAAAACCGGCGGCCGCGCCGCTGCCGGAACAGCTTCCGGACTATTCGGAAGACTGGGTTGAAGCGTACGGCGAGGAGCTGACCGATCTTGAATACTGGATCGACCTGACGCCGGAAAACGCGAAAGGGTTTACCGTGATCCGCAACTGGAGAGTCGGCTGCTCCTATCTCGCGGAAAACGGCGTGTATTACAAACTCGGTGAAGGAACGGACGGCAAGGGCGCGGTCGACGTGATCGTGACCGATTTCGATGACAACGGCGAGCCGGAGCTGCTGTATACCTATAACTTCGGCGCGAACGAGGATATCCAGAGCAAGGTCGGCTGGTTCGATCTTTCGACGCACGAATCCCTGCTGTCCGATTTTTCGCAGAGGAACGGTTTTTTGTCGCTCACGGAAGAGGACGGAATCTGCGTCCTGTACCGCGCCGCGCGCAACGCGGATCTCGATACGGGCACGTTCGGGCTGATTCTGACGGAGCGGCTGGGAGAGATTAACGTGTCCGGCGGACGCATCCAACTGTTCTTTGACCAGCCTGCGGACGCGATATCCCCCGAATACTGATACCGAAATAAATAAAAGGATCGCTTTTCGGCGATCCTTTTTTTCACGGTTGTTCAAGCGCAAGGTACGGATTGTCGGGATGCGGATCCGTCGGGTCCCAACCGAAGCCGTTCCTGTCGGTATACGGCTCTTCCCAGATGACCGCGGGCGGCTGGGGCGGGGTCGGCCCCTTTTTGTCGGTGATCCAGACGAGCGTTTCGTTCAGAACGCTGTTTTCATAGACCCACTTCGCGTCCGCAACGGTCAGCCGCACACAGCCGTCCGACGCGGGATGCCCGAGCTGCTCGAACTTGTGCATATAGACCATGCGGTGTCCGAGCTCCTTGTCGTTCAGCGCGTCATAGCTGATCGGCACCGAATGCAGCAGGTACGCGCCTTTGAACCGGCAGGCGTACAGACCGCAGCAGTAATTGCCCTTCGTACCGAGCCGCTTGAAGTCATAGGACTGATAAATGCGGAAGGTGCCGCGCGGAGTCATCTTGTTGGACCGGCCGGTGGAGCAGATCATGACGCGCTCCTGCATCCATTCGCCGTCCTGCGCACGAAACGCGACCACGCTCTGCGTGGGGACGTACACGGCGAGCTTTAAAATGCCGTCCTTTTTCGGCGCGTCCGTCGGGGTATAGACCGGCACGACGCAGATCACGTCGGTCGGGTTTTCACCCGGGGCGACCGCACCGGCCTCGTCGCACGGGAAGAAGCACGGCTCCGTTCCGCCGACCGAGCCGTAAGCAAAGCAGCATCCGTCCGCATCGCGGCGCACGACGCCCTGCACATCGGCTGCCGTAAACCCGCGGCGCACGCGTACCGTGTCCGGCAGAGCCAGCGAAACGAACGGCGCGGGCGTCGGGGTCGGTTCGGGCGTGGGAGTCGGCGTGGGCGTCGGGGTCGGCGTGGGGGTCGGCGCGGGAGAGGGAGAAGGCGAGGGCGTCGGGGTCGGCTCCGGAGAAACGTACGCGATCGCATCCTCGTCCGGCGTCGTTTCGGGCGCGGCGGGCGAAACGGCTGCGGCCTCCGGCTCAGGCGAAGGCGCGGCACAGCCGGCGATCAATAAAAGCAGAATCAGAAACAGGGAAAACAGCCGCTTCATGTTCAGTTCTTGTCAAACAGGCGGTTCGTCTTGCGCTGCGGTTCGCAGGTCAGGTTGATGCCGAGCCTGCGGTAGACCTCGAGGTCCACGCGCGAAAGCATGACGGTCGAATGCGCTTCGAGCCCCTTGAGCTTGCCCAGCGCTTTCATGGCGCGGTCCGCGGTCGGGTTCGTGGTGGCGCAGATAGACAGCGCGTACAGAAGCTCGTCGCTGTGCAGCCGCGGGTTCTCGCTGCCGAAATGGTTCAGTTTGAGCTCGCGGATCGGCTGCAGAACGATCGGCGCGATCAGGTCGATGTCCGGCTGAATGCCCGCAACCGCCTTCATCGCGTTCATCAGCGCGCCGGCCGCGGCGCCCATCATCGTGCCGTTTTTGCCGGTCACGATCGTGCCGTCTTCAAGCTCGATCGCCATCGCCGCGCCCTTCGTTTCCTTATCGCGCGCAAGCGCCGCCGCCACGACCGGGCGGTCATTGACCGTAACGCCCGCACGGGACATGATGAACTCCGCCTTGTCGATCTGTTCGCGGTCGATGATTCCGCGCTTGAACGCGCACGCCGCCTGATAATAGCGGCGGATGATTTCGCCCTTTGCCGCGGCTTTGACGGCCTCGTCGTCGGTGATGCAGAAGCCCGCCATATTGACGCCCATGTCCGTGGGAGAATGATAGGGCGATTTGCCGTAGATATGCTCGAACATCGCGTTCAGCACCGGGAAGGATTCCACGTCGCGGTTATAATTGGTCGTCGTCTTGCCGTACGCTTCGAGGTGGAACGGGTCGATCATGTTCACGTCATTCAGATCGGTCGTCGCCGCTTCATAGGCAAGGTTGACCGGATGCGACACCGGCAGATTCCAGATCGGGAACGTCTCGAACTTTGCGTAGCCGGCGCGCACGCCGCGTGTGTATTCCTGATAGACCTGCGAAAGGCACACGGCGAGCTTGCCGCTGCCCGGTCCCGGCGCGGTGACGACCGCGAGCGGGCGCGTCGTTTCCACGAATTGGTTTTTGCCGAACCCTTCGGGGCTCAGGATCAGGGACGGGTTCTGCGGATAACCGTCGATCGGATAATGCAGATACACCCGGACGCCGAGCCGCTCGAGCTTTTCGGCGAACGCGTCGACCGCGGGCTGGCTGTGATAGCGCGTGATGACCACGCCGGACACCAGGAGGTCTTTTTTGCGGAACGCGTCGATGAGGCGCAGCACCTCGCGGTCGTATGCGATATCGAGGTCGTTTCTGACCTTGTTGTGCTCGATGTCGCCCGCGTGGATCGCGATGATAATCTCGGCGCTGTCGCGAAGCTGCTCGAGCATGCGGATCTTGCTGTCCGGCGCAAAGCCCGGCAGAACGCGCGCCGCATGGTAATCGTCGAACAGCTTGCCGCCGAACTCGAGGTACAGCTTGTCGCCGAAGGAAGCGATGCGCTCCAGAATCTTCTGTGATTGCATCGAAAGATACTTGTCGTTGTCAAATCCGATCTTTGCCATGGTTTTGCTCCTCAATCCTTATTTCTCAAAACGGATTCCAGCCGGTGACCCGCATTTTTGCCGTCAGGATCCGGTATACGCTTTCGTTGAGACGCTGCTCGCTGATCGTGCCGTTTGCGACCGCCTCGTAGAGCCCGTCCAGAATCTGCCGCTGATAGCTGTGGTTTGCGCCGCACAGGATCAGATCGCCACCCGCGAGGATGAACTGCACCGCGCCGTTTTTCAGCGAAGTTTGTTTTCGCAGACCCGCCATGCGGAAATCGTCGCTCATTACGATGCCCGAAAAGCCCATTTCGTTTCGCAGAATGTCCGTGATGAACACGCCGGACTGGCTTGCGATGCGGGTTTTGTCGATCTCCGGATACAGAATGTGCGCGATCATCACGCCGTCCGCCGTTTCAAGCGCGTCCCGAAACGGCACGAGCTCGTAAAGAGAGAGCTCTTTCAGCGTTTTCATTACTTCCGGCGTGGACTCGTGCGAATCCTTCGTTGTCGCGCCGTGCCCGGGGAAGTGCTTGACGACGGACAGACATCCGCCGTCGTGCAGCCCCGTGATGCATGCCGTGCCGATCCGTGAAACGACGTCCGCGTCGGACGAAATGATGCGGCGGCCGAGAAACGTTTGATCCGGATCCTTTGCCGTGTCCAGACACGGCGCAAGATCCACGTTGATCCCGGCGTCCGCGAGCCCTTGTGCGATATACTGAAATTGATCGTGCGCGCGTTCCGGGTCGTTTTTGCTGCCCAGCGTGTCCGCGGAAAGCAGCGACTTGTTCCAGTGAAACCGCGTGACCTTTCCGCCCTCGACGTCGGTGCTGATCAGAAGCGGGATTTCGCTTTCGTTCGCCGCGCGGATGCTGTCGGTCAGGCCTCTGCATTGTTTGAAACCGCCGTCGCTGTTGGTGCGGGATACGTTCTGTCCGTACAGGATCACGCTGCCGATCGAATAGTCCCGCAGGATCTTTTTGAATTCCCGGCTGATCTCCTTTGTGCCCGAAAAGCCGAACATGCAGAGCTGCCCGATCTTCTCCTCAACGGTCATGCCCTCGATATACGCGGAAAGTTTTTCTTCCGGTGACAGCGTCGGGCTTTGTGTCGGCTCCTGCGCGGGCGTCGGCGTGATCGCGGGCGCGGGGGTCGCAGCCTCGACGGTATCGGGCGTTTCGGCACGTACGGTCGCCTCCGCGGACGCGGCCGTCTCCTCCGGCAGAACGGGAATCCGTTCGTCCGGCTGCGCGCTGCAGCCCAGGACGAACAGCGCGATCAGAAAAAGACACCAAAACTTCTTCATGATATCATTATAGCACAACAGAATCCAATTTACCAGTACGAGTTCCGAAGAATTGCCCGAAGAGGCAGGATTTGCGCGGTTTCGCTTGCATTCAGCCGCGGGAGGGAGTATACTGAAGCTAAGCTGGGGCGGTATGGGAACGTGCCTGCCCGCAAAGATTATTTTAGTAAAGGAGCGAACGATATGAATCTCGATTATCTCGGCATTATCAATCCGAAGGCGGTCTACCGCAACTTGACGGTCCCGGAGCTGTATGAGCATGCGCTCGAACGCAGGGAAGGCGTTGTTATGGACAACGGCGCGCTGCTTGTGAAGACCGGCAAATACACCGGAAGAAGCGCGCAGGATAAGTTCATCGTGGATTCCGAAGGCGTGCACGATCTGATCGCGTGGGGCAAGGTGAACGTACCCGTCACGCGCGAGAAGTTCAACGCGATCAAGGCCAAGATGGTCGCGTATCTGCAGGGCCGCGACGTGTTCGTGTTCGACGGATTCGCCGGCGCGGACAAGAAATACGCGAAGAAGTTCCGCGTGGTCTGCGAGCTTGCGAGCCAGGCGCTGTTCATCCGCGATCTGCTCGTCCGTCCGACCGAAGAGGAGCTTGAAGCGTTCGGCGACGCCGACTATACCATCATTGCCGTGCCGGGATTCAAGTGCAGCCCCGAAATCGACGGCACGCGCTCGGAAGCGGCGATCATGATCGACTATGAAGCGCACATGATCATCATCGCGGGCAGCCGGTACGCGGGCGAGATCAAAAAGTCCGTCTTCTCCACCATGAACTTCGTGCTGCCGCTCGAGGGCACGCTGCCGATGCACTGCTCGGCGAACATGGACCCCGAAACGAAGGAGACCGCCGTCTTCTTCGGCCTTTCCGGAACGGGCAAGACGACGCTGTCCGCCGATCCGAACCGCATGCTGATCGGCGACGACGAGCACGGCTGGGACGACGAGGGCATCTTCAACATCGAAGGCGGCTGCTACGCAAAGTGCATCGACCTCGTCGAGGAGGAGCAGCCCGAAATCTACCGCGCGATCCGCTTCGGCGCGCTGGTCGAGAACGTCGTGGTGAACGACAAGCGTGAGCCGGATTATTCCGATCCGAGCCTTGCGGTCAACAGCCGCGTGGGTTACCCGGTCGAATACATCCCGAACGCGGCGGTGCCCGGCATCGGCGGCATTCCGAAGGTCGTCATCTTCCTGACCTGCGACTCGTTCGGCGTGCTCCCGCCGATCTCCCTGCTCAGCAAGGAAGCGGCGATGTACCAGTTCGTCACCGGCTTCACCTCGAAGGTCGCCGGCACCGAGATCGGCATCACCGAGCCCGTTCCGACGTTCTCCACGCTGTTCGGCGAGCCGTTCATGCCGCTTCGCGCTTCGGTTTACGCCAACATGCTCGGCGAGCGCATCGAGAAATACAACACCAAGGTCTATCTCGTGAACACCGGCTGGGTTTCCGGTCCCGCGGTCAATCCGGACGGAACGAAGAACCCGCGCATGAAGCTGCGCTATACCCGCGCGATGATCACCGCCGCGCTGAACGACGCTTACGCGAAAGAGAACGTGCCGTTTACGCACAACGAGCTGTTTAACCTTGACGTGCCCGCGTTCGTGCCCGGCGCCGACGTGCCCGCGGAGATCATGGATCCGAAGAATCTCTGGACGGACAAGGACGCGTACGACGCGCAGGCGAAGAAGCTCGCCGGCATGTTCCATAAGAACTTCGAATCGAAGTATCCCGACATGCCCGAGGCGATCAAGAACGCCGGCCCGAAAGCGTAAGGCTGCCGTATAAGGCGGGCGAACCGCTTTCGTCGAATCCGATTCGGAATCAATACACGATATGAAGAAAGGGCATTGCGCCCTTTCTTTTTGTGCTTTCGCCGCAAGGGAGCCGCGCGCCTTCCCGCCGGTCTTCCAGGCGCGCTTTTTTACTTGACAAGTGCATGCGTATTTCTTACAATAATATATAGCGGATAAAAGCATCCGGAAAAGTATGAAGAAAGGTGAAAAAAGGTTTACGGTATGGAAAATCAGAAAGCAGGCAATCCTGTCGCGGCGTTGCTGCTGCGGCGGTTTATCGCAATCCTGCTGACGGCGCTGGCTGTCGGCGCAATGTTCTGGCCGTCGGCAATCGCGCTCGGCGGTACGCTTCGCACGGATTTGAAAGAAGCGATCGAGCCGGTCGAAGAAGAATGGGAAAATAAGAAATTTAAGTCCGAAACGAAGGAAAACGAATTCCTCGCGCCCGGCATGGACGCGATCATCCGGGGTACGATCCGTTCGTTCGCGGAATCGGAGGACGAAAATACGCAGGGCTGGGCGCTCTATTTCGGAGATGTTTACAGCAGTCTTGACAGCATCTCCTCCAAGAAGACGGGCAATGCGTTCCTTGCAACGCTGTTTAAGTCGATCCGCGATCTCGGATTCTCCTTCAACGAAATCCGCACCGTTGCGTCCAAATCGACTTACTTCCTCGACAAGATGAACGAGAGCGGCATGGTGGAGGAAGAAACGGATAAAGCGCTGATTTCGTATACCAAGATCGGCATCATCTGCTATAACGTGCTGTTCTTCGTGCTGATCGCGCTTGCAGCCGCGGCGATCGTCATGATGTTCCTGAACCGTTCGAAGGTCTTTTCCGTGCTGTTCGCCGTGATCGCGACGCTGCTGGGCTGCGTGTTTATCGCGCTGTGGGTCTTTGCGCTGGTTATGGGCAACCATATGCTGTGGCCCGGCATCAGCGCGTTCCTGCTGCCGATTCTTTCGATCGCCGCCTGCATCGTATATAAGCGCGACAAGAGCTATAAGGGTATTTTCCCGAAGCGTGAAAAACGCGCAAAGAAGGAAAAGCCCGCTCGTGAACCGAAGCCCGAACCGCAGCTTGGCGCGCAGTACGTTCGCAGAGAAGACCGCGTAAAGAAGCCGCAGGTGAATCCTTTCGAGCAGACGGTATCGGTTTTCCAGAAGCCCGAACCGGAGGCGGACGGCTGGACCTGCCAGCTGTGCGGTTCGAAAAATACGGCAAACGCGAAGTTCTGCACCAAGTGCGGCACGACAAAGCCGGTCGAGGAACCCGAACCGGTGTTCCCGCCCGTTTCGGAATTCGACTTTGCGCCCGAACCGGAACCCGCGCCCGAACCCGAACCGGTGACCGCGCCCGAACCCGAACCGGTGACCGCGCCCGAACCCGAACCGGTGACCGCGCCGGAGCCTGAATCCTTTATCGCGCCCGAGCCCGTGCAGCAGACGCTGCGGTTCTGCCCGCAGTGCGGCGCCGAGACGGATCCCGACATGAAGTTCTGCACCAAGTGCGGCTGTAAACTGAAATGAGTCTGACGAAACGGCAAGGCCGGCGGAGTGATCCGCCGGCCTTTTCCATGCCCGCGATCAGGATTCCGAGAGGGATCCGTCGCGCATGGTATAAACCTTATCCGTGAGACCCGCGATCTCCGGATCGTGCGTGATGATGATGACGCAGCGGTTTTCTTCATGCGCAAGGCGCAGAAGGATACGGACGACCTGTTCGGAGTTGGATACGTCGAGGTTTCCGGTCGGCTCGTCGGCGAGAATGATCTCGTTTCCGGCTGCAAGCGCGCGGGCAATGGCGACGCGCTGCTGCTCTCCGCCCGAGAGCTGCGGCGGATAGCGTTTGAACTGCTCCTTTTTGATGCCGACGGCCAGAAGCTCCTTTTCGGCGCGTTCCTTTGCCTTCTGGCTTCTGACGCCCTTCAGATTCATGGAATACAGGACGTTTTCCATGGCGGTCAGAAGCGGGAACAGATTATAATTCTGGTAGATGACGGCGGCATGGTCCCGCCGGTAGAGATCGCAGTCCATTTTTGCCGTGGCCACGCCCTTGAACGCGACGGTTCCGGCGCCTGGCAGCTCGAGTCCGGCGAGCAGGGAAAGGAAAGTGGACTTGCCGCTTCCGCTTTTTCCGACGATGGCATAGACCTTTCCGCATTCGAATGTACAGCTCACGTCGTTGACCGCGTGAACGGTCTGGTACCGGTTGCGGTAGGAAAAGGAAACGTGTTCGGCTTTCAATACTTCCATACGAGACTCCTTACTCTCTTAACAGTCTTGTGGGCGGAGTGAAGACCGGCTTGATGACGGCGATCGCGGTTCCGATCAGCAGGCAGGCGAAAAAGAACGCTGCGGGGACGGGCTGCCGCATACAGGCGGCGACGATGCAGACGCCGAGCAGCGGAAGAAGAAGCTGTTCCAGCAGAACGGCGATGAACAGTTTTCCGCGCGACAGTCCGACCGTACGCATCAGGGCATAGTTTTTTTGCTCTCCGCGCGTGGACAGGAAACCGATGAGAAACCCCGTGCCGAGACCGAGAACGGACAGAATGGGCAGAAGGTATCCGATTCGGCGAATGTTGTTTTCCAGAGCCGCGGTCGTTGCTTTAAAGGAACGGTCGTGAACGGTCAGCGCAAATTTCCCGTCGTTGACGTAGCTCGGGTCGATTTGCAGAAATTTCGGCGCCGCTGCTTCGATCAGCGCATCCCCTGCGGAATTGTCCGCCAGAAGGAAGGAAACGGAATCGACGCTGACAGCCTTTGAAATCACCTTACACAGTTTCTCGGCGCAAGGGTACGGTATATACAGCGTTTCGCCTTCGCCTTTATACCAGCCGACAACCGTGAAATCCGCTTCCCCGCGGCCCTTGCCCTCAAGACCGTAGTCATCCGTGAGCTGCATGTGAATGGTCTGTCCGTCCCACGCGTCGAATAAATCCTGGGAAATAAGACAGACGTTGTCCGTCGTTTCAAAGAAATCGGTACGGGAACAGGACCATTCGCCGCCTGCGGACGGATCGAGACGGGCGGCGCTGCGTTCGCTGTTCAGCCCGACGACGTCGAATCTTCCCAGCGTGGATACGCCGGAGAATTTTTTCGTCAGCCGCAAATCCCGCACGAAAGTGCCGAGACCGTTGTCCGGGTCGCGGATAAAATCCATGTACGACGCGCTGAGCAGCAGGTTGTCGGACTTTGTTCCGCGCGCGTCCGTAACGACGCACAGAATGTCGTAACCCGATTGGATCTTTTCAAGCTGCCGCTGCTGATCCTGGCGGTAATCGGTGAGCGAACAGAGTAAAACGCAAAGCGCGCAACTGATGACCGGCCCGATCAGGCTCAGCAGCGGACGGCGGATCAGCCGGCGGAAAACGAACGCGATCACGGTCACACCCCCATCAGCACGCGCGGCAGCTTTTTGGAAAGCCGGTACGCCTGCACCCACAACAGAATTGCAATCAGCACGAGCTGACAGACGCCGAGCAGAATCAGCGCGGAAAGCGCCGGGCTGCTGGCATGCACCATTTCTGCAAGCGCTTCCTCGGAAACGGGCAGCTTCCCGCTGAGCGCGCTGCGATCAATCTCGGAAAGCATATCCGAGAGGATGCGGTTCTGAATGAATCGTAAAGCGACGGCGCTTAAGATCGTGCCGACGGCAACACCTGCTGCGGCAACGACGCCGCCGCTGAGGAAAAGATACCTCGCCGTACCCGGCGGACGCATGCCGAGCGAGCGCATCGTGCCGAGCGTGCGCCGCTGCGCCGCCTGATACAGAAGCAGAAACAGGATTAAAAACAGGATCCACCCGAAAACGGCGATGACAAACAGCCGAAGCGAGGTTAAAGACAGGCCGTTGATATTGCGCTGCACCGCCTCAAAGCCCTGGTCGTAGGTGTAGAATTGACCGGCATACGGGGAATCCGCAAGAGCCGTCTGAAACTCGTCGACATGCCCGTTTTTCAGCTCAATGCTGAGATAAATTCCGTAGATGTCCGGGCCGCCTTCGGCGGGGATCCGGGCAAACGCGCCGTCGATCTGCGCGGCGCGCGGAATGAAAACGGTATTGGGCGTGAACGCGTACGTCTTGCGGGACCAGTCGCTTGTCAGACGGTATACGCCCACCAGCGTGAAGGTTTCCTCCGGTCCGTAAGCTGTTTGCATGTTCAACATGTCGATGGACGGATTGTTCAGCGACGCGCCCGATACTGCGAGAATCGAAGTGCCCGATCTGCGCCCGCCGCGCGGCATCGTGGATTCGTTGGTGTCGAGCACGGGATCGCCTTCGCATAAGTACTGGCGGATCGTGATGCTGTCGCCGACCGAGAGTCCGGCGCGCTTGACGATGGCTTCCGAAAGGATGACGGATTTCGCGCCGGTTTCGTATTCCTCTTCGGTAAAGGAGCGTCCGTCAATGATCTCTGCGTCGCCCGTTAAAAACAGGAAGACGCTTTCCAGGTGTTCCGTTCCGATAACCGGCAGACTGTGCTGCTGCTTTTCCCACGTCTCGCGGTATTCGCGCCAGATCTCGTGCGGGGTGTCCTCGAAGAAGCTCGCGGCGTCGCCGGTCAACGCTTCCGCGGCAGGGAATGAATACGGTTCGTACAATGCGCCGTCGGGAAGGTCGGAAGGATAGATCGGAAGGTGGCCCATAAGCATTCCGTCCTCTTCGCTGACGCGCCCGGGCAGGATCAGATAGTTTACCATCCGGGAGGTCAGATTGACGTGCTCGCCGTACATGCTGCCGTAATCGACCGGACAGAAGGCGCCGCAGATCACGTATCGCTCTCCGGTGCGGAAATAGTCTTTCAGCTCCGGTGCGGCGGACAGATCGAATTCGACGGAGAACTCCCGGACGTATTCCACGATTCCGGCGGCGACCTCGTATTCCTCGGGCACCAGCAAAAACGCTTCCGGCTTCATCACAAGGCACAGCTTGCTGTCCAGCGAGGCGATCCTCGTTACGGTTCCGCAGACAACCGTGTGATTATACGGCTGCATCGTGCCGTTCGTAACCCAGGAAAGATCCTTGTTGAGCCCGACGATCGGATGAAAGGACGCGCTTGAGGCGGCGCTCAGCGTATGATTGCGTACCGCGGCAACAGAATCCATCGAGGAGAAACAGGCGGCGTCCGCTTCGGTAAAGGAACGTTTGTCAATCACCCACTCGACGCCGTTTTCGGTCTTTCGCTTGTTCATGCCGGGATCCGTGCGAACGGCGATCGCGGTATGGCTCCGATCGAGCGCTTCAGACAGGCGTGCGGAAGAAAACCACAGGGAAAAGGCGAAGATCAGAAACGCCGTCATCAGTGCGGTCAGCGCGGTCCAAAGCAGCGTGGAAGCCGGTTTTCGAAGCAGTCGTCTCGCTACGTTCATGCGCCTTTCCTCCCGTATTTGATTTTTTCATTATATCAGAAAGCGGAGGAAAAAGAAATAGGGTTTCTGATATTCTTCCGGCGGACAGCAGAAACGCCGCGCGATTTCACGGGCAAAGCAGACAGGTTTTCGGGAAAAGAGAAGACCGGCGGAAGCTCCGCCGGTCTTGCGCCTGAAAGGAAAGCCGTTTGGGACTCAGCCCACGACAAGATTGATGATGTTTTTGACGACGATCGTTTTGCGGATCGTTTTGCCCTCGACAAAGGGTTTTACGTCGTCGAGCGCAAGCGCCGCTTCGACGATATCCTTCTGCTCCATGCCGACCGGCAGCTTCACACGGGCGCGGACCTTGCCGTTGACCTGCACGCCGTATTCGATGCTGCTTTCGATAAGCGCATCGGGGTCGTACGCGGGCCATGCCGCGTGGTGCAGCGGCGCAAAGCCGAGACGCTCGTTGAGCTCTTCCGTGATGTGCGGCGCAACCGGATTCAGCAGAAGCAGCAGCGTGCGGAGCTCGTCTTTCGTGAGCGAGCCTTTTGCGTAGAAGTCGTTGACGAGCGACATCATCGCCGCGATCGCGGTGTTGAACTTCATGCGTTCGTAGTCTTCCCCTACCTTCTTGATGCAGGCGTTGACCTTCATGCGCGTTTCATCGTCGGTGAAGCCTTCGCCCTTCACAAGATCAAAGAGTCTCCAGACGCGGTCGAGGAAGCGCTTGCAGCCGTTGGCGGAGTCTTCGCTCCACGGCGTCGCCGCCGTATAGTCGCCCATGAACATCACGTACAGCCGCAGCGTGTCCGCGCCGAGCCGGTCGATGACGCCGATCGGGTCGACCACGTTGCCCTTCGACTTGCTCATCTTGTCGCCGTCGGGACCGAGGATGAGACCCTGATACGTGCGCTTTGCGTACGGTTCCGGCGTGTTTACCTCGCCGATGTCATACAGGAAGTGATGCCAGAAACGTGAATACAGCAAATGCCGCGTGACGTGCTCCATGCCGCCGTTGTACCAGTCGACCGGCATCCAGTATTTCATTTCCTCCGGATCGCAGAAGACCTTGTCGTTGTGCGGGTCGATAAAGCGCAGGTAGTACCAGCTCGACCCCGCCCACTGCGGCATGGTGTCCGTTTCGCGCTTTGCTTTTCCGCCGCACTTCGGGCAGGTACAGTTCACGAACGATTCGATTCTGGCAAGCGGGCTCTGCCCGTCGGTGCCGGGCGCGAAGTTCTCGACGTCGGGAAGCTTTAACGGAAGCTCTTCATACGGAACGCCGACCGTGCCGCAGTTCGGACAGTGGATCAGCGGGATCGGCTCGCCCCAGTAGCGCTGGCGGTTGAACGCCCAGTCCTTCATCTTATACTGAATGCCCTTTCTGCCGAGCCCGTGTTCGCCGAGGTATTCGAGCATCGCCGCGATCGAATCCTTTTTGTTGTCGTAGGCGTTCAAAAAATCGGAATTGATCATTCGGCCGTCGCCGGTGTACGCTTCCTTCTCGATGTCGCCGCCCTCGATGACCGGGATGATCTTTGCGCCGAATTTCTTCGCGAACTCCCAGTCGCGCTGATCGTGCGCCGGCACCGCCATGATCGCGCCGGTGCCGTAACCCATCATGACGTAATCCGCGATGAAGACCGGAATCTCCCTGCCGCTCACCGGGTTGATCGCCGTAAAGCCTTTGAGCTTCACGCCCGTCTTTTCTTTCGAGAGCTGGGTGCGCTCGAACTCGGTCTTTTTCGCGCACGCGGCGCGATACGCCTCGACTTCGTCCCAGTTTTCGATGCGGTCGCGGTACTTGTCGAGCATCGGATGCTCGGGCGCGATGACCATGAACGTCACGCCGAAGAGCGTGTCGCAGCGGGTCGTGTAGATCTCGAGCGCTTCCGGAACGTCCTTGACCTTGAAATTGACGAACGCGCCGACGGACTTGCCGATCCAGTCGACCTCCTGCTGCTTGATCGAATCGGGATAATCGACGTCGGAAAGGCCGTTCAAAAGCTTATCGGCATATGCCGTGATCTTCAGATACCACACATCCTTCGGAAGCTGCACGACGTCGCTGTGGCACACGTCGCACTTGCCGCCCTGCGAGTCCTCGTTTGAAAGGACGACCTTGCAGTTCGGGCAGTAATTGACCAGCGTCTTTGCGCGGAAGACCAGCCCGTGATCGAACAGTTTCAAAAAGATCCACTGCGTCCACTTGTAGTATTCGGGCACGGACGTGGCGATTTCGCGCGTCCAGTCAAACGAATAGCCGACGCGCTTCATCTGGTCCTTGAAATGCTCGATGTTCGCCGTGGTGATGACGTGCGGATGCGTGTTGGTCTTGATCGCGTAGTTCTCGGCGGGCAGTCCGAACGAGTCGAAGCCCATGGGAAACAGCACGTTATATCCCTGCATGCGGCGCTTTCTCGAAAGCACCTCGAGGCTCGTGTACGCCTTGATGTGGCCTACGTGCATGCCCGCGCCGGACGGGTACGGAAACTCCACGAGCGCGTAGAATTTGGGTTTTGTATGGTCCTTCTCCGCCTCAAAGCAGTGATGCGCGTCCCAGTACGCCTGCCATTTGCGCTCGACGGCGTTGAAATCGTATGGTTCAGCCATTGAAATCTCCTTTCCAATGCATGTCTCGATAGATATAATAGGATATAACTTTTCCGGCCGTTTTGTCAACTGCTTTACAAGAAAAACGGGATATGATATACTGAAATTTACCGGGAAGCGGGGTTCTTCCCTGCGAAAGGAGACAAATTATGATCGGAACATATCTGTTTCATATCGGCAGCTTCGGCGTTCCTTCGATGGGCGTCTGCGTGCTTGTCGGCGCGATCCTTGCCGTGTTTTTAAGCTGGCTGCTGCGCAAAAAGTCCGCGCTCGACTGGAACGGCGAGGTGGTAGACGCGATCATCCTTGCGGTGCTTTTAGGCTTCGTGGGGATGAAGATTCTCTATTGGATCGTTACGCCCAACGTGTTTAAGGACGCTTTTCAGAGCGGCTTTTTCCCGGGCGTCCTGAGCCTTTTGACGGAGGGCATGGTCTTTTACGGCGGGCTGATCGGCGGCATCGTCGGCATCATCATTGTCGCGCTCAAAAAGAAAAAGAATTTCTTCGAGTTCGGCGACCTGATGGCGCCGTGCTTCTGCGTCGCGCACGCGTTCGGCCGGATCGGGTGTCTGCTCGTGGGCTGCTGCTACGGGCTTGCGAAAGGAGAAACGAGTCAGTTCGGACTTTGCACCTATGACGGAGCATGCGCGCTGCGCTATGCGGACGGAACGATGCGGCTGCCCGCGCCGCTGATGGAAGCAATCTTTTTGCTGCTGCTGTGCGGCGTGCTCGTGCTGATTTATCGGAAGGAAAAGCACGTCGGCACCGTTACCGGCAGCTATCTCGTGCTGTACGCCGTATGGCGGTTCATTATGGAGATCTTCCGCGGCGACGTCGAAGAACGCGGTCATCTCGGGCCGTTCTTCACCTCCCAGTGGATCAGCATATTGATCCTGATCGCAGGCGTCGTGATTCTGGTTCTCTCGCGCCGTTGGAAAAAGGAAGAGCCGTTCAAGGAGTTTCATGAAGAAGAGCTCGTCGTGCCCGAGCCGGACGAGACCGGCGACGAACCGGACGAGGCTGACGAAGCCGTCGAGGAGGAGGCTGCCGAGGCGGTCGCCGAGGAGATCGCCGACGCGGTCGAAGAAACGGGCGGTTCGGACAGGGAATAAGACAAACGGAAAAGATCCTTCGCGTTTATGTGCGGAGGATCTTTTTTCTTGCGTATTATCCCAGCCGCACGTATTTCGCGGGGTCTTTGGGCGCGCCGTCCACGTAGACGGCGAAGTGCAGATGCGGCTTTTCGGCGCATTCCGAGATCGCGCTCGTGCCGACCGTGCCGATCACGTCGCCCGCGTTCAGACGGTCGCCGACCTTGACGCGGATATCCTCGCTGAGGTTTGCGTACATCGTCGTGCGGCTGTTCGCGTGGCTCACCACCACCGTATAGCCCAGCGCGTCGTCCTTCGCTACGCGTTCGACCGTCCCGGCGAACACGCACTTGACCGGCGTGCCGGCGTCCGCGGCGATGTCCACGGCGTCGTGTGTCATCCACTGGTCGAGCGTGACCGAGTATAAAAGCTTATCGACGGCATAGCCGAAGATGATCTCACCCTGTACGGGCGGCGCGGCTTTCGATGGCGCGCTCGCGGGCTTCGTCGTCGGGGCAGGCGTTGCGGAGGGCTGCGGCGTAACGATCGGGATCATCGTCGGGATCGGCGTCTTTGCGGGCGCCTGCGGCAGAATCGTCGGCAGCGGATGAAGATCGTTCAGCCGCTCGTCGTTCGACTGGCCGACGATGATGATCGGATCGGATTCCGTATCGTCCTTCCCCTGCGCCTCCGTTTCCGGTTCGTTTGTCAGCGCCAGCAGCAGGATCGCGCCGCCGATTACGATCAGGCATGCGACCAGCGCAATGTAAAACCCGTTGTTCCGTAAAAACAGACGGAAGCGTTCCATGCGTTCGTTTGTTTCTCTTTTCGGTTCTTCCATTTTTATCACCTCGGCCGTAGTATGGACGAGGCGAAACATTTTTATACGAAACGTTTGTAATTCTTTTTAAACTGCGGTATGATGGATTTATGGTAAAAAGAACGGCAAAATTATCCGTATTATTCGGCTTTTATTGGATCGCGGCATGCATGGTGTATTCGTATGCCGAGCTTTTTTTGAAGCATTTCGGATTCCGGACCGATCAGGTGGGCATGATCATGGCGCTGGGGTACCTCGCAGGGATGATTGTCCAGCCGGCGCTTGCGCAGGCGGCGGACCGCGAACGGCGCGTTACGCTGCGCAGCGGCGTTGCGGGATGCGCGGCAGTCGGCGTTGCGATTGCGATCGCCATGCCGCTGTGCAAAAGCGTGCTTCCGGTCGTGGCGGTTCTGTTCGGCGCAATGACGTGCGTGACGCTCGCATCGCAGCCGCTGGTGAACGCGGTCGGGTTTCATTATATCAATTGCGGCGAGCCGCTCGACTATTCCTTTGCGCGCGGCGCGGCAAGCGTGGCGTATGCGCTCGCCTCGCTGCTGTTCGGATGGATCGCCAAAAGCAACGTCGAGGCGATGCTATGGGTGTATCTTGCGGTCAACGCTGCGATCTTTCTGCTGGCTCTTTGGTTTGCGCCGCACCGCAGCGGAGTCGGGGAGATCCGTTCCGGCAGCAGCCTGTTCTCCATCATCCGGCGATATCCGCGGCTCGTGCTGTTCTGCGTCGGATATTTCGTGCTGAACGTGCCGCACATGTTTATAAATTCCTATCTTGCGAGCATTACGTCGGTGACGGGCGGCGATATGAGCGTGATGATCGCGCTCGCCGCGGTTGTGGAATTCCCCGCGATGATGGCGTATTCGCACGTCCGGCGGCGCATTCCGGACCGGGTTCTGCTGGTCGCGTCCGCGTCCGTCTTCCTGCTCAAAACGGGCTTGCTGCTGCTTGCGGCGACGACGTCCGTCGGCGTCTGGACGGTCTATGCTTCCTTTGCGCTGCAGATGCTGTGCTATGCGATCTTTGTACCTGCTTCTTCGTATTACGCAAACGACATCGCCGATACGGCCGATCAGGTCAAGGGCCAGATGCTTCTGACCGAATCGGGTCTGCTTTCCGGTATGGTCAGCTTGCTTTTCGGCGGGCTGTCGATCGAGCACTTCGGCGTGCCGTTTTCGCTGCTGCTGTGCGAAGGGCTCACGGCGATCGGCGTCGTTCTGGTTGCGCTCGGCGTGCGTAAGCCGAAACGGTAAGCGGAAAAATGAAAGAAGGCTCTCTTTTCGGAGAGCCTTCTTTCAGCTTGTCAAAAATCCTTTTGACAAGCTGAGCAGGCTGTTGGGAAGGGAGAGATGGCGACGCGTGGGAAGTGTGCGACGGCACCACTGAAACGAAGCGAAAGCGGAGTGATAAAGAATTCGTGTTTTCACGATGGAGCTATACTAAAGTATGCGACTGAGGATGGTGACGCGTGGGAAGCGCGCGACGGCACCGCTGTAACGGAGCGAAGCGAAGTGGTTACGAAAACGCGGATAGTTTGCGACGAAATAATAGAAAGAAAGGGCACTTTTGTGCCCTTTCATCCTGCAAGTGTTCATTCGAAACATATCGCCGCAAACGGTCTGACCCCTTTTACGACAGCCTGAAAGAAGGCTCTCTTTTCGGAGAGCCTTCTTTTGCGTTTTTCTGGTTACGGAAGATAGTAAAGCGGGTTATACGGAATGCCTTCGATCAGAAGTTCGTAATGCAGAACGGATTCTTTCGCGTCTTCGGTTTCGGGCAGCGTGGCGATCGTTTCGCCCTTTGTGACGTGCTTATCGAGCACAAGGTTCGCCGCCGCCGCGTCCGAGTCGATGCAGAGACGGGACAAGAAACCGTCTTCGTGCCGGATCTCGATGACGAATCCGAGACCGTTTCGCTCGCCTAAAAACACGACCGTACCGGATTCCGGCGCCACGACGCGCGTACCGGGCGTTGCGGCATAGTCGACGCCGTAGCGCATTTCACCCGTCTGAAGGCCGAAATACCCGATCAGCTTTCCGCGAATCGGCGCCGTAAACGACAGCGATTCCGAAACAGGCCCGCGCTCGCCCTCGTTCGGGTTCGGAACGGATCCGTTCGCGCTCGCAGGCAAACGGTACGCGCCGACCAGCGTGACACGCGGAATCCCCAGAACGACCGCCATCCGCATCGTTTCGGTTTTGGACACGGCAAGCCCGTCCTTATACAGCGTTTCGGTAAAGACGAACGTGCGCGCGCCGACGCCGCAGCGCCGGTACATGCGTACGCCCTCCGGCAGAAGCGACGTGGTCTGTGTCTGCGGCTCCGGCGCTTCGATGATCAGCTCGGCGCATTCGACCGTGCGTCGCACCGGAATCAGCGAGCGGTTTTTACGAAGCTTGTTCAGCGCGACGTCAAACGCCGCGTATTCGACGGAGCCGTCCGCGGGAACGGTCGAGAGCACGGCATCGATGGAAGCCGTGCGAAGCACGGTGCTTCCGTCGAGGTTTTCATAGGCGCATTCTTCAAGGTAGGTGCGCACAAGCTGTTCGCTGACCTCGCGGCTGTCGAGCGCAAACAACGGAACGCCGTCGACAAGTAGATTGACGGCTTTCGGCGGATAAACGGGCACGGGCGTTTCGACGACCGGCACCGGCGTGGGCGCGGGCGTGCGCATGGTGACCGCGTCCTCTTCGGTCGTCGGCTCCGGTGTGACGACGGTGCGCGGTTCGGAAACGGACAGCTTCACTTCGCTCCGGTGAAAGAGCAGCGGAAGCAGGACCGCGAGCGCGATCATGACGAACGCGAAGCTGCCGATCAGAATCCATCGCTTTGCCGGGTCTTTCATAAACGTCCGCTCCTTTCCCCGTTTTGTTGCAGTATATCACATCGAACGTAAAAAAGGAAACCGTTCCGTAAAGTTTTTCACGCTTTTACAATAAATTCATGGGTGGAACCACTTTCTTTCGGCGGAAGGATATGATATTATATAGTTGTAATATTATAGGGTTGGTATGTTTTTCCAAAACCCGGGGACGAGGTGAAACGGATGTCGCACTTGACGGACGAAGAACTGTATTATTTCAACGAAGGTACCACAAAGACCGCCTACCGCTCTCTCGGCTGCCATAAGGTGGAGCAAAACGGTGAAAGCGTATGGCGGTTTGCCGTTTGGGCGCCGAACGCGAGAAGCGTTGCGGTCGCGGGAGATTGGAACTGCTGGAACCCGAATGCGGATCATATGCATCCCGTCGGCTCGACCGGCGTGTGGGAGGTGCTGATCGGCATTGCAAACGAGGGACAGCTCTATAAATACGCGGTGCAGGGACCGGACGGCAACGTCTCGATGAAGGCGGATCCGTACGCGCAGCGCTGTGAGGTCGCGGGCACGGCATCAATGGTCTGGGAGGCCGGCGAATTCCCGTGGACGGACGGCGCGTACCTGGACCGCTGCACGAAGCGGCACAACGAGCCGATGAACATCTATGAAGTGCATCTCGGCTCGTGGCGCAAGGGGCTCGGGTATCGCGAGCTTGCGACGGAGCTGGTCGATTACTGCGCGG
The DNA here is from genome assembly GCA_017388175.1 of Clostridia bacterium. Lineage (GTDB taxonomy): Bacteria > Bacillota > Clostridia > Christensenellales > CAG-138 > UBA3792. Next base: position 109,087 of record JAFOTD010000008.1, read on the forward strand.
ACATGGGCTACACCCACATCGAGTGCATGCCGCTGATGGCGTACCCGTTCAATCCGAGCTGGGGGTATCAGGTCACCGGCTACTACGCGCCGACGACGCGCTACGGCACGCCGGACGATTTCCGCTTTTTTGTCAACCGCGCACACGAAAAGGGGCTCGGCGTGATCATGGACTGGGTGCCTGCGCATTTTACGCGCGACAGCTACGGACTGGCGTACTTTGACGGTACGCCGACCTACGAGCATCCCGACTGGCGGCGCTCCGAAATGAAGCAGTGGGGGACGCTGCTGTTCGATTACGGGCGCACGCAGGTGCAGAGCTTCCTCGTTTCCAACGCATGTTACTGGCTCAACGAGTTCCACATCGACGGATTGCGCGTCGACGCGGTGAGCTGCATGCTCTATCTCGATTACGGCCGCAACGACGGCGAATGGCTCCCGAATCAGTACGGCGGCAAGGAGAACCTCGACGCGGTCAACCTGTTCCATAAGATCAGCGCGGCGATCAACGAGATCCCGGGCAATAAGATCCTGATCGCGGAGGAGAGCACGGCGTTCCCGTGCGTGACGAACAAGCACGGCGACAGCCTCGGATTCGATTATAAGTGGAACATGGGCTGGATGAACGACATGCTGCGCTACATGCAGATGGATTCGCTGTATCGCAAATGGCATCACGACAAGCTGACGTTCTCGCTGATGTACGCGTTCTCCGAGCATTATATTCTCGCGTTCTCGCACGACGAGGTCGTGCACGGCAAGCTGTCTATGCTGAACAAGATGCCGGGCGACTACTGGCAGAAGTTCGCGCAGCTTCGGCTTTTGTACGCATACCAGATGTCGCATCCGGGCAAGAAGCTGACGTTCATGGGCATGGAGATCGGCCAGTTCATCGAATGGCGGTTCGACGAGTCGCTCGACTGGATGCTTCTGGACTATCCGAAGCATGCCGAGATGCAGTGCTTCGTGCGCGAGATGAACAACTTCTATAAAAACACCCCGGCGCTCTACGAATGCGACGACGACTGGAACGGATTCGACTGGGTCGCCGTCGACGACGCGGTGCATTCGATCGCGGCGTTCGTGCGCAAAGACGCGAACGGCGATCCGATCCTGTGCGTGTTCAACTTCACGCCGGTCCCGTGGGACGATTATTGCCTCGGCAGCGAGAAGGCCGGCACGTATACCGAGATCTTCTCGACCGACGCGCCGTACTTCGGCGGCGGCGGGATGTCGTTCAACGAGCCGGTGAAGACGGTCGAGGAACCGTTCGATAAGTTCCGTCACCGTCTGCACGTGAAGCTGCCCGCCTATGGCGCAGTATTCTTCCGGTTCACGCCGGATGAACCTACATCCCCGAAAGGAGCCAAAAAATGAAAAAGAAAATCGTCTGCATGCTGCTTGCCGGCGGACAGGGCAGCCGCCTCGGCGTTCTGACCTCCAGCATGGCGAAGCCTGCGGTCCCGTTCGGCGGGAAGTATCGCATTATCGACTTTCCGCTTTCGAACTGTGTCAATTCCGACATCGACACCGTCGGCGTGCTGACACAGTACCGTCCGCTCGCGCTGAACGCATATCTCGGCACCGGACAGCACTGGGATCTCGACCGCACGAACGGCGGCGTGTTCGTGCTGCCGCCGTATATGACGGAGCATGACGGACACTGGTATTCCGGCACGGCGAACGCGATCTGGCAGAACCGGTCCTTTGTTGATCAGTACGATCCCGATTACGTGCTGATCCTTTCGGGCGATCACATCTATAAGATGGACTATACGAAGATGCTGAAGTTCCACGTCGCAAACGAGGCGGCCGCGACGATCGCGGTGCTGAAGGTTCCGATGGAGGAGGCGCACCGCTTCGGCATCATGAATACAGACGAAAACGGCACGATTGTTTCGTTCGAGGAAAAGCCGAAAAACCCGAAGAGCAACAACGCCTCGATGGGTATCTATATCTTCAACTGGAAGCTTCTTCGCGCGTACATGGATCGCGACGACGCCGATCCTTCGAGCGAGAACGATTTCGGCAAGAACATCATCCCGACCATGCTGAACGCGGGCGAAAAGATGGTCGCTTATCCGTTCGAGGGATACTGGAAGGACGTGGGAACGATTCAATCGCTCTGGGAAGCGAACATGGACCTCTTAGGCGAAAAGCCGGTGCTCGATCTCAATGATTCCGCATGGCGCATCTACACGCGCAACCCGGTCATGCCGCCCCATTATACGGACGCGGCGGCGGACGTCAAAAACAGTCTGGTGGCCGAGGGCTGCGTGGTGCGCGGAAAAGTGCTGCATACCGTGCTGTTCTGCGGCGCAAAGTCGGATACGGGATCGGAGGTTATGGATTCGGTCGTGTTCCCGGAAGCAGAGATCGGCAGGAACTGCCTCGTCAAAAAGGCGATCATCGGCGAAAACGCTATCATCGGCGACGGGGCGCAGATCGGCGTACCGCTCAAAGAGGGTGAAGTCGTCGACAACCATCTGACCGGCGATATCGTGCTGATCGGCAGCGGCGTGGAAATTCCTGCCGGCGCGTCGATTCCCTGCGGCGCGGTCGTCACGGCCGAAACGATCGGACAGTTTATCAGCGGAGGTAAGGAAGCATGAATCAGGAAGCATTCGGTTTGATTTTTACCGGAGAAGCCAACCCCTATATGCGTGATCTCGTTCTTTCCCGCGCGGTTGCCGCGGTGCCGTTCGGCGGACGTTATCGCGTCATCGACTTCGGCCTTTCCAATCTTGTCAATACCGGCATTCGCAACGTCGGCCTGATTGTACAGCGGAACTATCATTCGATGATGGACCATCTCGGCACGGGCAAGGAATGGGATCTGAACCGCAAACGCGACGGTCTTTTTCTCCTTCCGCCATATTCTACCAAGGACAATACCGGCGTGTACCGCGGCGACATCGACGCGTTTCACTCCGTCATGCAGTACGTTCGCCGCTCGCCGCAGAAATATTTGATCCTGTGCGGCAGCCATACCGTGTTTAACACGACGTATGACGCCGTTTTAAAGCAGCACGTGGAATCCGGCGCGGACATCACCATCATGTACAACGAGGACCCGCGCTTCTTCCCGGAGGAGCAGAACCGCGATCTGAGGCTGCTGCTCGAAGAGGACGGCAAGACCGTTACAGGCCTTGAATGGAATCCGCGCAATCCGAGCTCGAACTTTCGTTCCTGCGAGATCAACGTGATCGACAAGGAGCTTTTTGAGGATCTCGTGGAGGAATCCTACGCGCGCGGCGGCGTCGACTTCGTGCGCGACATACTCCTTCCCGGCGTAAAGGATCTGAAGATCATGGGCTGGCGTTACGACGGCTATGTGGCAAGGATTGACTCGATCAATACGTACTTCATGCACAGCATGGAGCTTTTGGACGCTTCCGCGGCAAAAGACCTGTATAATATGAAGCATCCGATCTATACGAAGGTCAAGGATGAAATCGCAACGAAATACGGCGACTATGCCGACGTGCATAACGTGGTGATGGCGGACGGCTGCGTCATTGACGGCTCGGTCGAGGATTCGATTGTGTTCCGCGGCGTAACCGTGGAACACGGCGCGATCGTGAAGAACTCGATCCTGATGCAGGGGGTTACGGTGCGCGCGGGCGCGGCGCTTGATCACGTGATCCTCGATAAGAACGTCACGGTGAACGCGGGGCGCACGCTGACCGGCTATGAGGGCATTCCGCTCGTTTTCCGAAAGAATCTGACCGTCTGAGGGCGGCGAAAGGAGAATCATCATGAAAATACTGTTTGCGGCCAGCGAATGCTTCCCGTTCATCAAGACGGGCGGTCTCGCGGACGTTGTGGGCTCGCTCCCGAAGGAGCTCGTGCGGCAGGGCGCCGAGGTCTCCGTCATGCTGCCGA
>JAFOTD010000069.1 GCA_017388175.1 Clostridia bacterium
CCGGTGCAGTCCCTTCGCTGCGTGGTCGTGCTGAAGCCGCCGTATGAGGGGCGGATCGAGCGCTGGCAGCGGGTGAGCGAGGAGGCGGCAAAGCAGAGCCGCCGCGGGATCATCCCGAAGGTTTACGATCCCGTCGCGCTGGACAGGCTGTCCTTTGAGGGCTTCGACACGGTCCTCGTCGCGTATGAAAACGAGCGCACCGTTTCGCTGAAAACCGCGCTGCGGCGCGGCTGCGGTGAACGCGTTGCGATTCTTGTCGGACCCGAGGGCGGGTTTTCGGAACAGGAGATCGCAATGCTGGAGAAGAAGGGCGCGCTTTCCGTTTCGCTCGGCACGCGCATTCTGCGCACCGAGACCGCGGGCATGGCGATGACGGCGCAGATTCTGTATGAGGTGGAGCCGTGAAAGTCGCATTCTATACGCTCGGCTGCAAGGTCAATCATTACGAGACGCAGGCGATGGAGGAACTTTTCAAAAAGGCGGGACACGAGGTCGTTCCGTTTGAGGACGCTGCGGACGCGTACGTCGTCAACACCTGCACGGTCACGGCCGTCAGCGACAAGAAATCGCGGCAGATCCTTTCGCAGGCGCACCGCAGAAATCCGGACGCGCTGATTGCTGCGGTCGGCTGCTATGCAGAGGTCGCGAAGGCGCAGGTCGAAGCACTGCCCGGCGTTTCGCTCGTGCTCGGCACCGAAGGGCGAAAGGATATCGTAAGCCTCGTTGAACGCGCGATGGCGGAGCGAGTCGTTCCGTGCTATCCCGCGCCGTTTGAGCGACGCACGTTCGAGGAGCTTTCCGCGCAGCACGACAGCCGCACCAGAGCGATCCTGAAGGTGCAGGACGGCTGCGTGAGCTTTTGCAGCTATTGCATGATCCCGTTCGCGCGCGGCGCGCTGCGTTCGCGCACGCTCGAAAGCACGAAGCGCGAGCTCGTTTCGCTTGCCGAAAACGGCTATCGCGAGGTGGTGCTGACCGGCATTCAGCTTTCGGCGTACGGCGTCGATCTCCCGGATCAGCCGAAGCTTTGCGATCTGATCGCGCTTGCCGACGGGATCCCGGGGCTTGAACGGCTGCGGCTCGGCTCGCTGGAACCGCGGGTCATCACCGACCGGTTTCTCTCGGTCGCGAAGAACAGCCGAACGCTGTGCAGACAATTCCATCTTTCGATGCAAAGCGGCAGCGATACGGTATTGGAACGCATGAACCGGCGCTACACGACCGCCGAATACCGTGACGCGGTCGAACGCATCCGCGCGTGCATGCCGGACGCGGCGATCACCACGGACGTGATCGCGGGATTCGTCGGAGAGACGGAGCAGGAGTATGCGGAGACGATGCGCTTTGTGGAGGAGATCGGCTTTGCACGCATTCACGTGTTCCCGTACTCACGGCGAAAGGGCACGAAGGCGGACGCGATGGAAGGGCATCTTCCGCGCGCCGTAAAGGAGACACGCTGCCGGGAGCTGATCGCGCTCGGCGACCGGCTCGAGGAAGCGTTCATCGACCGGCAGATCGGAACGGTCACGGACGTCATCATGGAGGACGACGGCACCGGGTATACCGGTAACTATATCCGCGTGCGGTGCGACGCCGCATGCGGCGAAACGGTACGGGTCAGATTGACCGGACGCGAAAAGAACATCGCGCTCGGCATCATTGTATAGGAGGTTTCTGTTATGTGTTTGTTCTGTAAGATCGCGGCGGGGGAGATCCCCTCGAAAAAGGCGTACGAGGACGAGAGCGTTTATGCGTTTTACGACATCGCGCCGCAGGCGCCGGTACATATCCTCGTGATCCCGAAAACGCATATCGAGAGCGCGCAGGCGCTGACGCGTGAAGACGACGCGCTTCTCGGTCACATGTTCGAGGTCGCAAGACAGCTTGCGGCGGAAAACGGGCTGGACAAGACCGGCTACCGTCTTATCACGAACGTCGGCGCGGACGCGGGGCAGAGCGTACCGCATCTGCATCTGCACCTGATCGGCGGAAAAACGCTGAAATGGGACAACTGACCGGTTGCAAATCCGACAGGTTTCGCGTATAATGAGGCAGATTCAAAAGCTTGAGGAGACCGTATGACAGCAACATTGGACGAGGCAAAACGCATTCATTTCATCGGGATCGGCGGCTGTTCGATGAGCGGCATCGCACGTATTCTGAAAGCGCAGGGGCATGAAGTGACCGGCAGCGATCGCGGAGTAACGCAGTTTACCGACCGGCTTGAGCGCGACGGCGTGACCGTGTATTACGGACATAAGGCGGAACAGGCGGCAAACGCCGATCTGATCGTGTATTCCGCTGCGATCAAACCTGACAATCCGGAGCGCGTCTATGCGCGCGAGCACGGCATTCCGGAACTAGAACGCAGCGTCGCTTTAGGGCAGCTTTCGGCGCGCTTCCACGAGGTCGTTGCCGTTGCGGGCTGCCACGGCAAGACGACGATCACGTCCATGCTTGCTTTTGTCAACGAAACGGCGAATCTCGATGCAACGGTCCACGTCGGCGGGTTCATGGAACTTCTGGACGGCGGCGTGCGGCTCGGCAAAAGCGATCTCTTTATCACCGAAGCGTGCGAGTACGTCGAAAGCTTTCTGACGCTCAAGCCTACGATTGCGATCGTCAATAATATCGACAACGATCATCTCGATTATTACGGCGACATCGCGCATATCGTCGAGGCGTTCCGTAAATTCCTCGCGCTTGTTCCTCCCACAGGCAGCATTCTCGCTTGTATCGACGACGCATACGTGCGCGATCTGATCGGAGAGCTCGGGGATAACGTGATCACTTACGGACTCAACGAGGGCGACATCCACGCTGATGCGCTGCGGTTTGACACGCTCGGTTTCCCGTCGTTCGATCTATACGATCACGGCGAGCGGATCGGCCGCGTGACGCTGAAGGTGCCGGGACAGCACAACGTCATCAACGCGCTTGCCGTGTACGGAACGGCAAAGCTTTGCGGCGTTTCGTTCGCGGATTACGTTCTTGCGATGGAGCGGTTCCAAAACACCAGCCGCCGCTTCGAACTGCTCGGTGAAAAGAACGGGGTAAAGGTGTTCCACGATTACGGCCACCATCCAAACGAGATCAAGGAAACGCTCGCCGCGGCAACGCACGTACCTCACGGGAAGATTTTCTGCGTGTTCCAATGCAACAGCTTTACGCGCGCCAGGACGCTGTTTTGCGAAAACGTCACGTGCTTCAGGGATGCGGACGAGGTGCTCGTTCCGGATATCTATCCGGGCCGTGAGATTGACACCGGAATCGTTCACGCGCGCGACATGGTCGACGGCATCAACCGCGAGACGCACAACGCGCAGTATCTCGGCACGTTCGAGAACATCGCAGCTTACCTTGACGCGCACGCCGTACCGGGCGATATCGTGATTACGGTGGGCAGCGGCGACGTCTATCGCCAGTCGCAAAAGCTGCTGTAACAATGTTTGAAAAGAAACGGCGGGGGATCCGGAACGATTTCCCGCCGCATCATATATTTTGCAAAAAACTGTATTTTGCATCTTGACAAACCGGAACGGAACGGCTAAAATAACAAAGTACGCAAAAGAACGTATGCGCTTGTAGCTCAGTGGATAGAGTGCCCGGCTACGAACCGGTAGGTCGCAGGTTCGAATCCTGCCAGGCGCGCCAGAAAAGGATTGCTATCTTGACAAAGGCAGCAATCCTTTTTCTATTTCTTCGGCAACGGCAATTAATACTATTCCTGATTGATTTTTGCTGCATTTGCATGTATAATACAGAAGAACTCAATGAAAGGTGCGTACACCAATGATTATTACGATCGCCTGAAAACTGAACAGAGGTGCAGAACACGGGGGGTATACCCCTTTGGTTCGGTGCACCGTTTTCGGGTAACTTCTGATAGTGGAAACCGCAGGATGCAGCCACGACGGGAGCTGCTTCGCTGCGGTATTTTTGCGCCTTTTTTCAGGCGCCGACGCCGCACAGGAACGATTACATACCAAATCTTATGTTAAAGGAGAAAAACCAATTATGATCATTAAACTGGAACCTATAAATGATAATAACAGAGATGCTGTTCTGGCCCTTTCCGTACGAGAGGATCAGCCCTTTGTCGCGACGAACGACTATTCATTGAGAGAGGCAGCCGAGGCCAATGCCAAGGCGCCCGGCACGGCGAGACCGTTTGCGATCTGTGCTGGGGAAAAGATTGTCGGCTTCTGTATGCTCGCTCTAGA
>JAFOTD010000070.1 GCA_017388175.1 Clostridia bacterium
CGGGCATCGACATCGACCTTAGCTTCGTCGTCGATAAAAACGTTACGTTTGCGGACGTCACCGGTCCGTTCTATGCAGATCGTGACGAAACGCTGCAGAGCATTTCGCTGGTCGATATCTACGAAGCGGACGTCAAGAGCATGACGATCCGTCTCTCGTTCGTGTCGCCCGTTAAGACCCTGCAGAAGGCGGAGGTGCAGGCGTATATCGACCGCATTCTCGCCGTCCTCGCAGAAAAGAACATCCGGCTGCGCACCGTATAAGAAATGAAAAAGGTGGGACTGTTAGGAAGCCGGGGGTAAGTTCAAAAGCCTTCTCCTTCGAGGAGAAGGTGGCAGGCAAGCTTGCGAGCCTGACGGATGAGGTGTTTGCTTTCGCGACTTAAAACACACCTCATCACCGCCTGTGGCGGAGCTTCTCCTCAAGGCGAAGCCTTATCGTGTGTCCGACAGCTTGCGCGTAAGGACTTTTCATGCCCCTTCGGTAATACTTCATTCTCCAGTACCGATTAAAAAGGAGGAACAAGCATGGCATTCAACGTGGAAAAAGTCAAAAACGACCTCGTAAAATGGCTGAACGACTGGTTCGAAAGCAACGGACCCGGCTGCAACGCCGTGATCGGCATCTCCGGCGGCAAGGACAGCTCGGTCACCGCGGCGCTATGCGTTGCGGCGCTGGGAAAGGATCGCGTGATCGGCGTGCTGATGCCGAACGGCGATCAGTACGACATCGACGTAAGCGAAGCGCTGGTGAAACACCTCGGCATCCGCTCGTTTGTCGTCAACATCAAGGACGCGTACGACGGCGTCGTGAACGCGGCAAAAGCGGCTGGCGTGGAGCTTTCCAATCAATCCTATATCAACCTCGCGCCGCGCATCCGCATGAGCACGCTCTATGCGGTGTCGCAATCGTATAACGGACGCGTCATCAATACGTGTAATCTTTCCGAGGACTGGGTCGGCTATTCCACGCGCTACGGCGATTCCGTGGGCGACGTGTGCCCGCTCGGAAAGCTGACGGTCGCCGAGGTCAAGGAACTCGGCACGTACTTAGGGCTTCCCGACATGTTCGTGCACAAGGTCCCGAGCGACGGGCTCTGCGGCAAGACGGACGAGGATAACCTCGGCTTTACCTACGCGGTGCTCGACCGCTATATCCGCACCGGCGAGATCGACGATCCCGAGACGAAGGCGCTCATCGACCGCAAGCACAAGGCGAATCTCTTTAAGCTTGAGCTGATGCAGACCTTCCAATACGACCCGAACGAAGAAGCATGACCGGCACGGAGCACGATCCGGTTCGCGCGATCGCAAAGGCGTGCACCATTCTCGACGTACTCACTGAAGGAAAGCGCCCGATGGCGCTCGGCGAGATCGCCGCTGCGGTGGGCTATGCGAAGAGCACGGTTTTCGGGCTGTTAAGCTCGATGCGAAATTGCGGTCTCGTCGAGCAGGATTCCGAAACCGGCCGGTACGCGCTCGGCGTGCGGCTGTTCGAATACGGCAGCGCGGTGCAAAGCACGCGCAACGTCATCGCGCTCGCAAAAGAACCGATGGAGCGGCTCGTCAAGGCGACCGGCGAATCGGCGTCGCTTTCCATGCTCGATCGCGGCGAAGCGCTGGTGCTTTCGCATGCGGAAGCGGATTCGAGCTTTCATATCGTGTCGGAGACCGGCGCGCATCTGCCGGCGTTCTGCACGGCGCAGGGAAAGGTTTTGCTGTCCTCCCTTTCGGATACGGCGGTTCGCCGCATCTTCGAGGCGCAGTTTCAGCAATTCACGCCGCATTCGGTCTCAAGCGCCGACGCGCTTCTTGCTGAGCTCGAAACGGTTCGCAAAACCGGCTTTGCGATCGAAAACGGCGAGTTCAAAATCGGCGTCCGCGGCGTGGCCGCGCCGATCCGCGATCATACCGGCGCGATCCGCTATTGCGTAGGGCTCATCGGCATGTTCCGCCGCGTCGACTCGGACGAGTTCCGCGCCGCAACCGCCGAGGTCATCAAAACCGCCGCGGCGCTTTCCGAAGCGCTCGGGTATCGGGATCGCTGAGGGGTGTTAAGATTCTTCGGCTTCACCTCGGAATGACAAACCGATTTTGAGCTGTCATCCTGAACGAAGTGAAGGATCTTGATGCAAAAAGCAATATCGCAAACAGGGGACTGCGGTCCCTTTTTGTTTTCCCATTTATGGGATTGCAGCGCGGACGGGAAGGTGGTACAATACCCATATGGAATTTGATGTGATCATTCGAAACGGAAGCATACTGGACGGCAGCGGAAAGGACGCGTACCGTGCCGATATCGGCGTGACCGGCAAAACGATCGCGGCGATCGGCGATCTTTCGATGGCATGCGCGGGCGAGGTTCTCGACGCCGCGGGCAAGACCGTCACGCCGGGCTTTCTCGACGCGCACCGGCATGCAGACGCCGCGATCTTTTCGGACGGGTTCGGAACCGCGGAGCTGACGCAGGGACTGACGACGGTCATCAACGGCAACTGCGGGTTAAGCGCCGCGCCGGTTTTCGGCGCGCATGCCGGAGACGTCGCGTCGTATCTATACCCGATCACGGGCGATCTCGGCAATATTCCGGCCGAATCGCTTGCGGACTATCTGAACGCGCTGAAA
>JAFOTD010000071.1 GCA_017388175.1 Clostridia bacterium
CGCAAGCAATCCCGCCGATAAGGTGCAGCGCCCGCGTAAAGAACCGTTCCAGACAAAGCCCTATAAGGCAGAAGAGCTGGAAAAGCTGTTCCGGCTCGTCAAGGGAACGAATCTGGAGCTCGGCGTCATGCTTGCCGCGTTCTATGGGCTGCGGCGCAGCGAGGTGGTCGGCCTCAAATGGGATGCTATCGACTTTGAACGCAAAACGATCGTTATTCAGCACACGGTCGTTCAAACGACGGTGAACGGCAAGGAAGTTCTGATCGGGAAGGACCGCACCAAAACCAAGTCCTCCCATCGGACGCTCCCGCTTGTTGCGCCGTTTGAGGAGTATCTGCTGAATCTGAAGGAAAAGCAGCGCATCAACCGAAAAATATGCGGGACCAGCTATTGCAGGGACTATCTGGATTATGTTTATGTCAACGAGATGGGCGAACTCATGAAGCCGAACTATCTGACGGAAGTATTCCCGAAGTTCCTGAAGAAGCACGGTCTGCGTCAGATCCGCTTTCACGATCTGCGGCACAGCTGCGCGACGCTGCTGTACGCAAACGGTGTGGCGCTGAAGGACATTCAGGAGTGGCTCGGGCACAGCGATATTGCCACGACGAGCAATATTTATACGCACCTGGATTACTCGTCAAAGGTCGCTTCGGCAAACGCGATCATGGGCGTTTTTCAAGGTTCAACGGCAACCGAACGGATTCTGCCGACCTCCGAATCGACCTCCGAAAATCCGGAAACGCCCGTAACCATTGGAGAAATGAAGGATGGAAAATTCTGAAAACCGCGATTTGACGATGGCAGGCGTGACGGATCAGAACACCTTTTTCGAGCTCCAAAAAGCTCGAAACCCCAGTAAATACTGGGGTTTCTGGTGCCGGAAGTGGGACTCGAACCCACACGGGGTATTAGCCCAGCGGATTTTGAGTCCGCCACGTCTGCCAATTCCATCATTCCGGCAAATTTGCTGTTTCAAAATCGTTTCCTCGGAAATCGGAGGTCGATTTGGAGGTCGATTTTGGAAAATCGCTGTTATTCAATTCTCAAAAAGCCCTAAATTACTGGGTTTTTTGGACCTTAAACGGCGGAGGGCACGGTGGATTTTGAGTCCGTCACGTCTGCCAATTCCATCACACCGGCAAGGTGCCTATTATTTATAGCACAAACAAAACGAAAACGCAAGGTTTTTTTCAGGCGGGAACGAACAGTCCGACGAGCAGGCGGATCGCCAGAACGAGCGACAGCGCCGCGACGATCCAGCCCGCGATCGTAAGCGGCAGCGGGTGGCGGTAATCGCCGACGATCGCGCGGCTGTGCGCGGCGAGCAGGATGCAGCCGAGCGAGATCGGCAGGACGAAACCGTTGACCGTGCCCGAAAGGATCGCAAAGCCCGTCGCATTGCCGAAGATCAGCAGGATCAGCGCGGAGCAGGCGATCATGCCCGGAATGAAGAAGCGCTCGTTTCGCGCAAAGAACGGATGCAGCGTTTTCAGGAACGAAACGGACGTGTAGGACGCGCCGATCGTCGTGGCAAATCCCGCGCAGAACAGCGTCACGCCGAACAGGCGCTTGCCCCACGCGCCCCACGCCAGCAAAAACGTCTCTGCGGCGGGGTTGTCCGAGCCCGCGATCGCGGCGGCACGCGCCGCAAGAAAGGTTTTGCCGGCACAGCATACGCCGATCACCGCAAAGAACAGCGAAAGCCGGATGACCCCCGACACGGACGCGCCGAGCACCGCCGCGCGGCGGAACGGCTTCGGCGAAGGGCTGCCGGATTCGAGCAGCCGGTGCGCGCCGGAGAACGGGATATAGCCGCCGCACGCGCCGCCGAGCAGCGTGATCAGCGGAAAGAACATGGAAAGCGCGGCGCTCGGCTGCGGCAGCGCCCGTACCGTCGAAAGAATCGGCGGCTGCGTTTTCACGCAGACCGCGAGTACGGCGCAGACGATGATCCCGCCGAGAATGACCGCAAGGACGTCCACGATGCGTTTTGCACCGTGAAAGCAAAAGACGCCCGCCGCAAGCGCCGCGCAGACAAGCACGCCGACGCGCTCCGGAACACCGGACACCGCGGAAAGCCCCAGCGCCGCACCGCCGATGTTGCCCGTGTTGAACGCCAATCCGCCGATGACGACCGCGACCGTCAGCACCGTGCCGAGCCCCTTCTGCACGCGGTCGGCAATCTGCGCGCCGGTCAGTCCCGCCGCACCGACGACCGACCAGATATTTGCCTTGGTGACGATATCCGCAAGCGTAACGAGCAGAACGGCATAAAAGAACGGCTGTCCGCCCTCCGCGGAAAACCGCGTGGTCTGGATGAGAAACCCCGGCCCCACCGCCGACGCCGCCAAAAGAAACGCGGCGCCGAGCGCGGCGAAGCGGCGACCTGACCGTTCCGTTCGTTCCTGCATAAAATCCCCCGCAAACAATACAAATGCCCCGAATCAATCGGGGCAGAAAACCGTTTTATTTCAATACTTCAGGACGGTCTCGACCGGATAGTCCTTCAAAAGCGCACGACCGTTGAGATCGCAGAGTTCGATCGCGAACACACAGCCCTCCACGACGCCGCCCGCCTTTTCGACGAGCTTCGCGCAAGCAAGCGCCGTGCCGCCGGTCGCCAGCAGGTCGTCGACGATCGCGACGCGGCTTCCGGGTCGGATCGCATCCACATGGATCTGCAGCTCGTCCGTGCCGTACTCGAGCCCGTACTGATAGCCGATCGTTTTGTACGGCAGCTTGCCGGGCTTCCGGGCAGGAACGAATCCCGCGTGCAGCGCGTTCGCAAGCGCGACGCCGAAGATGAATCCGCGCGCTTCCGGTCCGACGATCAGATCGATGTCTTTTTCGCGCAGCGGCTTTGCCATTTCGTTGACGAGCTCCTCAAAGCCGTCCGCGTCGCCGATCAGCGGCGTAATGTCGCGAAACAGAATGCCCGGCTTCGGGAAATCTGGGATATTGCGTACCAATGCTGTCAGATCCATAAGTGCCTCCTTGCGGCGCATGCCGAACAGATTACGTTTGATTATAGCACGGTCGCCGCTCTTTTTCAACTGCTGATGCGAAAAAAGCAGGGCTGCGCAACTGCGGATGATTCCAGATCGCAAGATTCAGGATCCGAGATCGATCCACAAGGCGGGACGGACGCCGCCGAGAATGTTGTACACAGCGCGACCGTCGCTCTCGACGGAGCCGTCGCCGAGGACCAGTGCAGCGTGGTCGGAAAGGCAGCCGGGCGATCGCAGCCACCACGAGCAGGCGGCTTCGCCGTCTGCGGAAAATCGGCTGCTCCTCCACACGCCCTGTGCTTTCGTATAATCCGTCGGCGCACACTTCCTTGCTTCGTCCGAACCGAAATACCGGTCGACCTCTGCAATACTCAGAAGGAATATCTTATCTGTGGTATCATTCCCGGGCGACGTATCATACGACGGATTCCGATCGGCGATTACCGCGGTATCGATCATGCAGTTTCGTTCCTCATCATTGAATGCATGCAGAAACGGTCCGTTCAGCCATTCGCGTAAGGAGCAGGTTTCCCACGTGACGTCGGCCTTGGACGTATCGTACTGGTTGCAATCGAGCGCATATTTGCTGATCACGAGCGCTTTATCGCCTTCTTTTGCAAGAACGATCCATTCAATATCCTCGTCGCCGTTTGAAAGATCGTTGTCCTGCTCATACCTGCCGAATGTGATCACATCGCCGACGGATACATTTTTATTTGATCCCGCACCGGATGGGTTCCCGCTCCCGCACCCGACGATGCTCAGCGTCATGATTGCCGCAAGAATCACGACGATTGCTTTTTTCATTGGGCGTCCCCCTTTCTGTTGCCAATATGCCGTATCGATGAAAACCGTAACCCGCGATTCCGAAAGCTTCCCGAAGATCCTTCGTCGCTTTGCTCCTC
>JAFOTD010000009.1 GCA_017388175.1 Clostridia bacterium
GAAGAGAAGAACGGACACATCACGATCGAGAAGATCACGACCTCGACGCCTGCAAACGGCAGCACGTACGCGCTGGGCGAGACGATCTCCTACAAGATCACGGTGAAGAACGACGGCAACCTGACGATCACGGACATCGAAGTGAAGGATGAACTGACCGGCGAGACCTGGACGATCGCGTCCCTCGCACCGGGTGCAGAGGAAGTCTTCACGACGAGTTACACAGTCACCGAAGCAGACGTCCTGGCGGGCAAGGTTGTGAACGTTGCAACGGCAACGGGCACGAGCCCCGATCCGGACAAACCCGACGTACCGGTTGTCCCGGGCGAAGATCCCGAACCGATCGAAGAGGTCAACGCGCATCTGACGCTTGCGAAGGAGACGACCTCCACGCCGGCTGATGAGAAGTACGTCCTTGACGAAGTGATCACCTATAAGGTGACGGCAACGAACGACGGCAACGTCACGCTGACAAACGTCGTCGTAACGGATGAACTGACGGGCGACGAGTGGACGATCGCGTCTCTCGAACCGGGCGCAAGCGAGACCTTCACCGCGAGCTACACGGTCACGGTCGACGACGTCGTGGCAGGCAGCGTTAAGAACGTTGTTACCGCAACCGGTACGGATCCGAACGGCGACGACGCCGAGACGGTACCGGCAGAGGTTGAAGACACGACCAAGAAGCGCGACGACAACGAGATCACGCCGGAGCCCGGCGATGAAAGTGAATCGATGGACGTCGATTCCGGCAGCATCACGGCCGAGTACGACGGTCAGGCGCACACCATGACCGCAACCGCGACCGCGGAAGGATCGACCGTCTGGTACAGCACCGACGGCGGCGCAACGTGGACCACCACGGCGCCGAGCCGCACGGATGTCGGCACCACCGAGTTCTCGATCAAGGCGACCAACCCGGCGTACGAAGACGTTGTGAAGACCGGCTTCACGCTGACGGTCACACCGAAGAAACTGACGGTTAAGATCGACGATCAGTCGAAGTACTACGGTGAAGCGGATCCTGAATTCACCTACACGGTCGAAGGGCTTGTGGAAGGCGAGGAGATCCCCGAAGGCACGTTCGATATTTACCGCGACGAAGGCGAGGCGGTCGGAACCTATACGATCCACGGCAAGGTCGCCGGCAGAATGTTCCGTACGATTGCAACGATGCGAAATGTACGTGCAGCGCGTCTTGCAAACATCCTCGGCGTCAACGTAACGAGAGCGGCAAATACTTTCTCCGTGTCGAACTACGAAATCACGTTCGAGGAAGGCACGCTGGAAATCCTCGGTTACGGCGGACAGCCGACGGAAACCCTCGGCGACTTCACGCTGGTATGGCTTTCCGACCTGCTGCTTGCGGGCGAAGGCGCACGTGACGAAGCGTTCAAAGCGATCACCGCATACGCCGCGAAGAATGAAGAGAAAGCCATCGCAATACTCCATTCCGGCAACATGGTCGATTCGTTTGACAATGAAGCGGCATGGACTGCGGCACAGGATGCGCTGAAGGCGCTTGCGATCCCGTTCTACGGCGTCGCTGGCACGAAGGACGTCAACGGCGACGAGATGAGCTATGACGCATATCTCGCGGCTGCATTGAACGATCACACGCAGAGCTTCGAGGACGGTTCGATCTGGTATCAGGAGCTGAAGGATCAGCCCGTGCTGGTCGTCGGCATCGGACATCAGAAGCTCGCGGAAACCGACGAGGAGAAGGAACGTCAGGATCAGTGGCTGAAGTTCGTCAACGACGCAATCGCATCGCATGATGAATTCACGATCCTCGTAGTCAACGACTACATCGACGCAAACGGCGAGCTGACAGCGTTCGGCAAGCTGATTGAGGAGAACGTCGTTGCGAACAATGAGGACGTACGCCTCATCCTCAGCGGCAACGCGGACGGAGCGGCAACGTGGGAGAAGACCTACGGTGAACGCAAGGTCGTTGCGCTCATGTACAACTACGTCGCGGATGAAGAGAACGGTCTGGGCTTCATGAGAGTCCTCGCGTACAACAGCGAAGACCAGGTCATCACGGTCACCACGATCAATCCGTTGACCGATGCGACCGCGTATGACGAGGAGCATCCCGAATACGATCAGTTCGTAATCGAGGGCATCTTCGACCCGGCTGAATAATCCAAAACAGAAGAGACGCCTTCCGAAAACCGGAGGGCGTCTCTTTTTTGCAACAAAACATCCCTGCCTCAGACGGACAGGGATGATTCCGTATTATTTCTTTTCCTGCGCGGCTTTCCACGCCTTGATACTTTCCAATCGCTCCTTGAACCGGGATTCCAGCCCCTGATCGGTCGGCTCGTAATATACGCGCCCGTTGAGAGAATCCGGCAGGCAGCGCATGTCGGTGAGCTTTTCCGCCGTGTCGTGCGCGTATTGGTAGCCCTTTCCGTAGCCCTCATCCTTCATGAGCTTCGTGACGGCGTTGCGGATGTGCAGCGGCACGGGCTCCGCAAGCTGCGTGATCGCGTCGCGTTTCGCCGTTTCATAGGCCATATACAATGCGTTTGATTTCGGCGCGAGCGAGAGATAAACAACCGCCTGCGTCAAATGCACCGAGCATTCGGGCATGCCGATGAAATGACACGCCTGGTACGCGGCGACCGCAAGCTCTAAAGCGCGCGGATCCGCAAGGCCGACGTCCTCACTTGCAAATCGCGTCACGCGCCGCGCAACGAACAGCGGGTCCTCGCCTGCCTCAAGCATGCGTGCAAGCCAGTAAACCGCCGCATCCGGGTCGGAATTTCGCATCGACTTGTGCAGGGCGGAAATCAGGTTATAATGCTCCTCACCGCTCTTGTCATACAGAAGCGATTTTTTCGAGGTGCATTGCTCGACCGTGTCGGTCGTGACCGTCGTAACGCCGTACTCGTAATCGCCGTTTAGGATCGCCATCTCGAGCGTGGAGAGCGCGGTTCTGGCGTCGCCGTTTGCGAAGACCGCAATCAGGCGCAGCACGTCGTCGGCGATTTCGACCTTCTGTTCACCAAACCCTTTCGGGTTTTCGATGGCGCGGCGAAGGAGCGTGAAAAGGTCGTCCTCCGAAAGCGCTTTCAGCACGAACACCTTGCAGCGCGACAGCAGCGCTCCGTTGACTTCGAACGACGGGTTTTCGGTTGTTGCGCCGATCAGAATGATGCTGCCCTTTTCCACGAACGGCAAAAACGCGTCCTGCTGCGCTTTGTTGAAGCGGTGGATCTCGTCGACGAATACGATCGTCTTTTCACCGTACAGACGGTTCTCGTCCGCCTGCTGCATGACCGTGCGGATTTCCCGAATGCCGCTTGTGACCGCGGAGAAATTGATAAACTTTGCCTTTGTGTGATTTGCGATCACGTGCGCGAGCGTCGTTTTGCCCACGCCCGGCGGGCCCCAGAAGATCATCGAGGAAACCGCGTCCTGTTCGATGATGCGGCGCAGGATCCGGTTCGGTCCCAAAAGATGCGTCTGCCCCACGATCTCGTCGATCGTTTCCGGGCGCAGCCGTGCCGCCAGAGGTTCCGAAATAGTTGCATCGAGCAGCGTCATCTGATCGTTCACGCGCAGCCCTCCCATCCATGGTTCTTATTCTTTAGTATAGCAGAAAGACGCAGAGTTGGCAATCACCGGGCCACAGAAGCGCACGAAAAAAGGTTGCATATTTGATCGTACGGTGTACAATAAAGGAAAGGGACGGAATTTCTTAAAATGCAACCGCAGGTTGCGAAAGTTCAAGGTACGGATGGTGGAACGCAACCGGCCGATCCGGTATGATCCGGGCAGAAAAGCAAGGAGGAAACGATGATGAAGCTTTCGGAAAAGATAACGTACTGCCGCCGCAAAAGCGGCTTATCGCAGGAGGGGCTTGCGGAGAAACTCGGCGTCTCAAGACAAGCGGTCAGCAAGTGGGAGACCGGCGAGGCACAGCCGGAGCTCTCGAAGCTGAAGCAGCTTTCCGACGTGTTCGGCGTTACCGCCGATTGGCTGCTGAGTGAAGACGAGCCGAGCGAGCCGCAGCCGCAGAACGAAACGCCGGAACAGACGCCGTCCTTTGCGGACCGGCTTCCCGGTCTGATCGGAAAACTGTTCCGCCGCTACGGTTGGCTTGCCGGGGTGTATGCCATGATTATTGGCGCAGTGTTCGGGCTGATCGGCGGAGCAGCGATCCTGATTTCAAACGGAATCTTTCGTACGTTTGAGCAGAATTCTTCCCGGATGTTCGATGCAGTGGGAGGATACGGCTTGGAACCGATGACTGCGGCGACCGTGCCGAACCCCGTTTCAATCGTCGGCAAGGTGCTCATCGGTGTCGGTGTGCTGATCTTCATATTCGGCGTTGTGTTGACGATCATGTTCCTTCACGCAAGAAAAAAGGAACAGAGTGAGCAGTAACAGATATCCTCAAAGAAAAAAGGCGCTGCCCCGAAAGGAGCAGCGCCTTGTACGTTGCTTTGCGCGATCAGCCGATCACGGTGGTGTAAACTGTCGACGAGGCGGCGTCGCCGAGCTTCCAGAAGAAGATATCTGCGCTCGAGCTGTTGACCATGAAGTAGTTCTTGGCGGTCGAGAAGGTCAGATGCGGACGCGCCTTGCTTGCGGCGTTCGTCGCATCGACAGCGCCTTCGGCCATTGCAAACGACCAGAGGCAGTAGCTCGTCGCAAGCGTCTTGTAGCTGTAAAGATAGCTGCCGCGGTTCGCGAGGTACGTGCCGGTCTGCGCATTCTGAATGACGAACTTGTCGCCGTTCGCGGTCACCGTGAAGACGTACGCGTCAGTCACGTTATTCAGCGCCGTGCCATCGATGGTCATGCCGGCATCCGCAAATGCAGCGGTTGCGCCCGCGCTTGCGGCTTCGAGCTTCTTGGTGCCCGCAACGCCCTTCAGAACGGTCATATCACCGCTCTTGCCGTAGGTGATGACGTAGCTGCCTTCCCAGGATTCAGGCGCTTCGGTGATCAGCTCATAGCCCGCGGCACTGGTCTCGGTGTGCGAGTACAGCGCCTTGAGCGTGACGTCGGCGGTCGCGGCGTAGCTGCCGGTAAGAACGGTCGGCAGCGCGGAGACGTTGGTGTAATCTTCCGTGACCCAGCCGAGGAACGTATAGCCTGCGGGTGCGCCCGCGGTGGGCAGGCTGATGGTCTCGCCGTCTTTGCAGTTCATTGCGGCGGGAGCTGTGACGCCCGCCGGAACGGAGAAGGTGACCGTGTAGCCCAAAGCATCGACATAGCTATCCACGAAGGTGTAGCCGCAGACGGTGCAGGTGTGGGTCGTGTAGCCCTGCTCGGTAACGGTCGGCGCGGTAACGACGTCATTGTACGTGCAGCTTTCGGTAACGACGTCGCCGCATTCAGCACAGGCGTGGCTGTGTGTGCCGTCGTTGTTCGAAGTCCATTCGCCGTAGGTGTGTTCATGCGCGCCTTCCGGACCGGTGGTGTAGTAATTGACGCCTTCCACTTCTTCTTTCCAGAACTGCGTCTTGTTGGTGGTGTAACCGGTATTGACGACGAAGTAGGAGTTGGAGCCTTTTACCAGATACGTGTAGTTGGTGCTCGCCACGTTTGCAACCTTCATACAGATGTTGTAGAGGTCGTACGAAACGTTCCAGTCGGAATAATCCGTCTGATACGAACCCATGTTGTGCAGGTACGTAGACTGCGTGCCGATCCAGAAGCCGGTGGACTCGTTCTTGATGGTGTATGCGCTGCCGGAAGGCGCAATGTGGAATACATACTCGGGAGCAACGTTTCGCAGAAGCTCGCCGTCGAGCGTCATGCCGGTGTTGGCGTATGCAACGGATGCGCCGGAGGTGGCGTTTTCAATGCGCTGATCGGTCGTTATGCTCTTCAGAGCGATCAGGCTCGTATCCTTGCCGCTCGTAATGACGTAGTTGCCGGTCCAGTCGGACAGATTGTCGTTGACAAGGCGATAGATCAGGTTGCCGGTGCCCTCGAGACGATTGAACAGCGCGTACAGCGTGACGTTTGCGGTGACGGTGTATTCCGCGCCGGGCTCGTAGAACGTGGGCTCGGTCGTAGTCTCGGGAAGTTCAGCGCTGATCCAGCCGATGAAGGTCCAGCCGTTCGGCGTGTTGCTGACGGTGGAGGGAAGCGTGACGGTGTCATAGATCTGCGCGGTCGTGCTGCCTGCGGACGAGCCCGCGGACTGGTAGTTTACCGTATAGGTGGGCTTCGGAGCGAAGATGACCTTGATGGTGCAGTCGGTTTCCGGAGCGACATTGATGACGTTGCCGTTGATCGTTGCCGTTGCGGTACCGGCGGTGACTTCATAGCCGGATACGTAGTAGCCGGTTGCGGGCGTTGCGGTGATCTTGGTTCCGTTGACGGAGACGGTGCCCCATGCGGTGTTGTTGGAAACGGCGGTGACGACGTAGGTCAGATCGTTGGTGTACGCCTTGATGCGATAGTCGCCGTTGTCGGGGCAGTCGGTCCAGGAACCGTTCGGCTCTTTATAATAGGACGTGTTGCCGTGATTTGCGTGCGTCCAGCTTGCCCAGCTTACGACGTCGCTGTTGTTAAACGTCGCGTCGTAGGGGGTGTGGACGTAGTTGCCGTCTTCGTCGGCCTCCGCAACGTTCTGCGTGAAGACGACCGAGAAGGTGTCGCCCGCGGCGAGCGTGACCGGGTTGTCGAGTTTGACGGTGTAGTAGCCCGGGAAGGTGAACGAACCGCTCTGCGAGGTCATCAGCGTACCGGAGGACGGATTGCCCGCGGTCGGGTTCTTGTAGATCTCGACCGTGTAGGTCATCGCTTCGTCCCAGTTGCACAGCGCGACCGCCTCGAGAAGCTGGCTGCCGGTTGCGGTGAAGACGTTCGCGACCTTGGTGCCGTTCGCAAAGCCTACGTAATAATCCGAGGAGGACGGCCAGCCCTTGCCGTAGCAGACGACGTTGCAGGTGCCGTCGTACTGATAGTTGTGCGCGTAGTTGTCGATCGGCTCTGCGTCGTAGAAGAAGATGCTGCCCTCGAGAACAGAGGTGTCCTCATAGGAGATGTACATGTAGCCCTGGCTGAAATAGCCGGTGCCCCAACTGTTCTTGCAAAGCCATGCGCCCGCGCTCGAAGGCTTATTCGGGGAGAATCTGCTCGTTGCGATGCTGTCGTCCCAGCCGACGATGGTGATGGCGTGGTTTGCCCATTTGTGGGAGCTGCTTTCCTGGCTGGTCGTGTCCTTCGTGCAGGTATAAGTGTATGCGCTGCCGGACTCATAGTAGCTGATATTGCCCGCACCGTACTTCATGATCGCCTGCTTGACGGCCTCGATGTCCGAACCGGGAATCCACTCGGAATTCTGTACGTGGCTGACGTTGGAGCCGTAGGCGTACTGGCTGGCAAGACCGGAGCTTGCGACTGTGCTCGCCTTAGAATACGCAAGCGCGGAGACAGATTCGCTCGCGGAGCCCGCCCAGCGCTGCAGCGTATAGGCGGACATTTCACCGTTGCCGCCCTGATCCAGACAGCCGTCCGAGCAGCTCGATTTATCGCCGGTCAGCATGCCCTCCGCGTCGTAGGCGTTGGTGTAGTTGAAGAAGCAGTGCTGCGTCTCGGAGAGGTTCAGGCTCGTCGTTGCGGCTGCGCCGGTGGTGCCGACCTCAACGCCGTACTTGATCATGTAGCTTTCAACGCTCGCCATTGCCGCGTGCGCCCAGCAGGAGCCGTACGGGTTCTGGTTCTTGACGGAGGTGATGTAGTTATAGTCGCGGCTGTCGTACTTGGAAGGCAGCGTGTCGCGCGTTGCCTCGCGGCCGGAAAGACGGTAATACGTCTCCATATCGCCGCGCAGATACGCGTTTGTAACTGCACGCGTACCCGGAATTTCCACCGGGATATAACCGGTGACTTTCGGCGTTTCGGGCTGCGATTCTCTGCGGTCCTTGATCCGTCCCTCTGCGAACGCTGCGCTCGGGATCAGAGCCAGGACCATAACCATTGCCAGCAGAAGGGCAAACAGTTTCAAGGTCGTTCTTTTCATCAAAGGTCTCCTCTTTTTAAATTTGTGCCGTCCGGCACATCAACAAATATATCATATCACATCTCGTATAATTTTTCAATTTTTATGTACAAAAATTAAGAAGAAAAATTTGCGCGGCGGAGCAGAAAAAAAGAGACGTTTTCGGTAAAAACGTCTCGCGGAAAAGATATTTGGTTTAACGATCATCCGAGCTTTGCCGAGAGATCGCGGAGCGCGTCGGTCAGCGCTTCCTCGAAAGTCGGGTGCGGACGCATCGCTTTCAGAAGATCGTCGGGGGTCAGTCCGTTCGCGATCGCCTGTCCCAGCTCGCCGATCATGTCGGATACGTTCACGCCCATCATCTGCACGCCGAGGATCTTTTTCGTTTCCGCATGCGCGAGCACCTTCATAAAGCCGCGGTCGCCGTTGACGATGACGGTGCGGCCGTTAGAAAACAGCGTGACCTTAGAGGTCTTCACGGGGATTTCCGCGTCCTTTGCTTCCTGCTCGGTCATGCCGACGGAAGCGATTTCCGGACGGGTGTAGACACAGCTCGGCACGATCGAAAGATCGACGCCGTTGGGCCTTTTCGCGATCTCGTTGACCGCGTAGAGCCCCTGCGCCGTCGCGACGTGCGCAAGCTGGATCTTCGCGGAAACGTCGCCGATCGCGTAAACGCCTTTCATCGAGGTTTCGAATTTCTCGTTGACCTTGATCCGGCGACCGTCCATCTCGAGCGAAACGCCTTCGCCGAACAGTCCGTCGGTATAGGGACGGCGGCCGATCGCACAAAGCACGACCTCCGCTTCGGCGCTCGCGGAAGCGCCCTTCTGTTCAAAGTTGACGGAAAGACCCGTTTCGGTTTTGGTGACCGATTTGACCATTGCGCCGGTAAAGATCTTGACACCGCGCTTTTTCATGATCATGGAAAGGTTCTGTCCAAGCTCCTTGTCTAAAAGAGGCAGCAGACGGTCGAGCCCTTCGACGACGGTCACGTCGACGTCGAGATCGTTGAAGAACGTCGCAAACTCCATGCCGATCACGCCGCCGCCGATGATGACGATCGACTTGAACGGCACAACACCCGAAAGGAGCTCGTCGGAGGTCAGAACGCCCGGAAGGTCCAGACCCGGGATCGGGGGACGGGCGGGTACGGAGCCGGTCGCGAGCAGGACGTTTTCCGCGGTATAGCTTGTTTCGCCGACCGTGACGGTGTGTTCCGCGCTGAGCGTGCCGACGCCGGAGAGAACCGTGACTTTTGCGCTCTTCAAGAGCCCTTCCACGCCGCCGCGCAGCTTTTCCACAACCTGCTGCTTATAAGCGTAGATCGCGGAAAGGTCATAGGCGGGTTCCGCCGTAATGCCGAGGTCCGCGCCGTTTTTCGCTTCCTCATAGACGGAGGAGGCGTGCAAAAGTGCCTTGGTCGGGATGCAGCCGCGATTCAGGCACGTGCCGCCGACAAAGTCCTTTTCGACGAGCGCGGTATGAAGACCGAGTTTCGCGGCAAAGAGAGCCGCTTCGTATCCGCCGGGGCCGCCGCCCACGACGATCAGATCGAAATCGTACATATCATATCTCCTGTTCCGTAAACATTTTTATGAGATCCGCCGCATGCGGAAGGGATTGCTCGTTCAGGCGCGAAGCGATCGCGGCAAGCGAGAACGGACAGCCGCAGAGAGCCGCTTTGAGCTTGTCCGCAAGCCCGTCGTCCATGTCGTCGGTATAGATCTTTGCGCCGGTGATCACGCCTTCGTTGACAGAAAGCTGCACCTCGACGCCGCCCCATGAAAAACGCGATTCACAGCGGAACGTGAACGGCAGCTTCTGTCCGAACAGCCACGCGTCGCTTGCGTAATGCGCTGTCAGTTCACGCACCCTTGCTTCGCGGAGGACGGGCGGAGAGGAAACGGGAAGCCCGTAGACTTTCGAAAACGCGGATTTCAGAGCCGTTTTCAGCGATTGTACCGTGACCACAGGGCTGAGTTCGCTTAGATTTACGACCCTTGCGCGCACGCTTTCGACGCCCTTTGCTTCGAGCTTTGCCTTCGAGGGACTCAGGTATCTGCTCATCGCATCGCGATCGGTGCGGATGAGCAGCGTGCCGTGATGGTACGCGCGTCCCTCGTGATGATAAAACGCGTTTCCGGAGAACTTGCGCCCGGAGGCTAAAAGGTCGTTTCTGCCCGAGCGCTCCGTGCGGACGCCGAGCGTTTCACACGCGGTCTGAATGACCGAAAGCTGCCGGTCGAGGTCGTAATCCTCCTCGCGCATCAGAAACGTGAAGTTCAGGTTTTCAAGATCGTGATAGACCGCGCCGCCGCCGGACAGCCGACGGGCAAGACGTCCGCCCTCTTCGATCAGCAGTGTTGTGCGGCATTCCGCCCACGCGTTCTGGTTTTTACCGATGACGACCGTGCGCTCGTTTTGCCACAGATAAAGAAGGCAGCACCCGCCTTCAACGGTTTCCAGCAGGTGCTGCTCGATTGCGAGATTGCGATAGGGGTCAACCCCGTCGCTTTCATAGATCCGGATCGTTTCGATCATGCAAAGGTGTAGCGCACGATCGGGTTGCGCGCTGCTTTGACCTCGTCCGGACGGCCGATCGGGGTATGATGCGGCGCGTTGTGCATGAACTCCGGATCGGTTTTGCCGAGCTCATAGAGCTTACGGAACACGTCCGCCGCCCAGTCGAGCGTTTCCTTGCCTTCCGTTTCGGTCGGTTCGAGCATCAGCGCTTCGTGCACGATCAGCGGGAAGTACATTGTCGGCGGATGCATGCCGTAGTCGATCAGCGACTTCGCAACGTCGAGCGCGGAGACGCCGGTTTCCTTTTCGTACCGGGAAAGGTCGAGTACGAATTCGTGCATGCAGATGCGGTCAAACGCGGGCGAAAACGTGCCCTTGATCCGGCTCATCAGGTAGTTCGCATTCAGAACAGCGTTCGTCGCCGCTTCCGGAATGCCCTCGCGGCCGAGCGTCATGACGTATGCCAGCGCGCGGACGCAAACGAGGAAGTTGCCCATGAAGCCGCGGACCTGCAGGCTTCCCGGACGCTCCATCAGCGCGGAGTGCGGGAGGAACGGCTTTAAGAATTCCTTGCAGCCGACCGCGCCTGCGCCGGGACCGCCGCCGCCGTGCGGGGTGGCGAACGTCTTGTGGAGGTTCAGATGGATGCAGTCGAAGCCCATGTCGCCGGGACGCACGATGCCCATGATCGCGTTCGTGTTTGCGCCGTCGTAATAGCACAGACCGCCCGCCTCGTGCACGAGCTTCGTGATCTCGAGGATGTTTTCATCGAAGATGCCGACCGTGTTCGGGTTCGTCAGCATCAGACCCGCAACGTCGTCGCCGAGGACTTTTTTGAGCTCCTCGAGGTCGACACAGCCGTCGGGCGCGGACGGAATGTTCACGACCTGATAGCCGCACATCGCCGCTGTCGCGGGGTTGGTTCCGTGCGCGGAATCCGGCACGATGATCTTGGTGCGCTTCTTATCGTTTCTCGAATCGTGGTACTGCTTGATCAGAAGCACGCCGGTGAATTCGCCGTGCGCGCCGGCCGCGGGCTGGAACGTCATGCCGTCCATGCCGGTGATCTCGCAAAGATCGGTGCGCAGCGTGTCGAGCACTTCGAGACAACCGCGGACGGAGGATTTGGGCGCGAGCGGATGGATGTTTGTAAAGCCTTCCATTGCCGCCGCTTCCTCGTCGATGCGCGGGTTGTACTTCATGGTGCAGGAGCCGAGCGGGTAGAAGCCGCAGTTCACGCCGTGCACCTGTTTATTCAGCTCGGTATAATGGCGGGAAACGTCGGTTTCGCTCATCTCGGGAAGCCGCGGCGCGGCCTCGCGCATGAGTCCTTCGGGAAGCTGTACCGCTTCCACGTCGCACTTCGGCAGGATGTCGCACTTGCGGCCTTTTACGCTTTTTTCAAAAATCAGCTTCATGCGAGCACCTCCTTTACGACGGAAACGACCGTGTCAAGCGTTTCCTTACTGACCTTTTCGGTGACGCACCAGAGCATACCGTCTTCATACGGAAGACCGGAGAGGATGCCCTTTTCCATGAGCGCCTGTTCAATCTCTTTGCATTTCGGCATGTCGAGCAGAAACTCGTGGAAGAACGGCGCGTCGTAGCGCAGCTTGACGCCGGGGATCGCCGTCAGCGCTTTTTCCAGATAGTGCGCCTTTGCCATCGACTGGTTGGCGACCTCCGCCATGCCGTCGGGTCCCATCGTTGCCATATAAAGGCCGGCGGTCAAAGCGCACAGCGCCTCGTTCGAGCAGATGTTGGAGCTCGCCTTTTCACGGCGGATGTGCTGTTCGCGCGCCTGCAGCGAAAGCACGTACGCGCGGTTGCCGTCGTGGTCGGTTGTCTCGCCGACGATGCGGCCGGGCAGCCTGCGGATGTTCTTCTGCGTCGTCGCCATAAAGCCGAGGTACGGACCGCCGAAGCCGATCGGCATGCCCAGAGGCTGGCCTTCGCCGACCGCGACGTCCGCGCCGCAGTCCTTCGGGGTCTTCATGATCGCGAGCGCGATGGGGTTGCAGCCCATGACGAACATGGCGCCGGCTTCATGCACGAGCTTTCCGAGCTCGTCGGCGTCCTCGAAAACGCCGTAGAAGTTCGGCTGCTGCACGTAGAACGAGGCGACGCCGTCGTTCAGCATGGATTTCAGCGCTTCCGTATCGGTCTTGCCGTCCTTAGCGGGGACAACGAGAAGCTCGTCGTTCGTGCCGTAGCAGTAGGTGCGGACGGTGTTGATCACGTCGGGATGCGTCGTCGCCGAGATCAGCGTCACGCGGCGCTTGCGGTCGCGGCACATGGCGGCGGCTTCCGCTGCCGCGGTCGCGCCGTCATACACGGACGCGTTGCTCGCGTCCATGCCGGTCAGCTCCGCGATCATCGTTTGATACTCGAAGATCGACTGAAGGACGCCCTGCGAGATCTCCGCCTGATAGGGCGTGTATGCGGTGAGGAATTCTTCTTTTGCGGGAATATACTTTACGATCGAGGGAATGTAATGATCGTACGCGCCTGCGCCGCGGAGCACGGTCTTATAAACCGTGTTCTTCGCCGCGAGCTCTGCCATGGCGTTGCGCACTTCCATCTCGCTCTTGCCTTCCGGCAGATCGAGCGGACGGTTTAAGATCATGCTTTCCGGCACGTCGCGATAGAGCTCACGATAGTCCGAAAGGCCTACGCCGGCCAGCATTTCCCGACGCTCTTCCTCAGTGGAAGGAACGTAGCTTCCCATGCGTTATGCCTCCGCGCAGAAGGCTTCGTAGGCTGCCGCGTCGAGCAGTTCTTCCGTTGCGGTAACGTCGGAAACCTTGATGATCCATGCGCCGTACGGATCGTTGTTCAGCATCTCGGGCGCGTCTAAAAGCTCCTCGTTGATCTCGGCAACGGTGCCGGAGACCGGGGAAAGCAGGTCGGAAACCGCCTTAACGGATTCGACGTCGCCGAACGCTTCACCCGCAGTGACCGCGTCGCCGACTTCGGGCAGATTCACAAACACGAGATCGCCGAGCGCGTCCTGCGCAAAATCGGAGATACCGATCACGAAGAGGTCGTCTTCCTTTTTGACCCACTCATGGTCCTTGCTGTACTGTAATTCGGGCTTGATTGTCATGATATGATCCTCCTGAAATTATTTTGCTTTATAAATGACCGGCACCACGTAGGGCGGGACATTGTTCGTGATGTGCTTCGAGGGAATGACGGCTTTCAGACGCTTGCCGCGGACGTCGACCTCGACTTCGCCGTTGACCGGGACGTCGGACGCGATGTAGCAGATGCCGATCGCGCGCTTGCCGGTTTCATCCAGCAGCTTTACGTTTTCGCCTTCGCCTTCGGTCTTGAAGTACGGAATCATCGTGCCGCTGGTGACCCAGCCGATCTGCTCGCCGTTCCGGTAAACGCCCATGCCGTGACGCATGACGCCGCGATCCAAAAGTGCGATCGGGCGGACGCGCTTACGCAGCGTTTCCATCGCTTCGGGGGTATAGTTCTTTGCGCGGAACGAAGCCGCCGCTTCGGACTGTTTCAAAAGTGCTTCGCGGCCGATGAAGTTGCCCTTTGCTTCGTCGAAGGAGACCGCAAACCGGGCGAGCGCGAGCGCGAAGATCGGCATCGGTTTGCCTTCTTCATCGACGCCCATCTCGTCGCCGTACAGCGGGAGCATGCCTTCCATGCGCAGCGTGTCGCGCGCGCCGAGACCCGCGGGCTTGCCGCCGAGCTCGATGAGGCGGTTCCACATCCAGTACGCGTCTTCGTTTTTCAGGAACAGCTCATAGCCGATCGGTTCCGCCGTGTAGCCGGTTCTGGAAACGAGGACCTTGCGGCCTTCCATCATCAGCGTGGAAAGGTTGTTGCGCGCGGGCTTGGTGACTTCGTCGACGCCCGCGAGCTTCTTCAGGATTTCTTCGCTCTTCGGACCCTGCACCGCGATCGAGACGGTCTCGCCCGTGATGTTTCTGATCGTGCAGTCGAAGTTCTTTACGATCGGCTCGAACCATGCAAGATCCTTATCGGTGTTGGACGCGTTGACAACGAGCAGGAACCGGTCCTCTTCAAACCGGTAGAGATACGCGTCGTCGACAGCGCTGCCGTCCTCGGCGGGAATGATGCAGTACTGCGCCTGATTGAGACCGAGGCTTTCCACGTTGCTGGAAAGCACGTGCTGCAAAAATGCCACGCGCTCCGGTCCTTCGATGATCAGACGGCCCATGTGGGACACGTCGAAGAGTCCGCACGCGCTTCTGGTGTACAGATGCTCGGCAACGATGCCTTCGGGATACTGGATCGGCATTTCCCATCCGCCGAAGTCGACCATCGTAGCGCCTGCTTTCACGTGTGCGTCATACAGTTGGGTGCGTTTGAGTTCGCTCATGAGAGTCCTCCTTCTGTTTTTGAACGTTTGCGGCCCCGCCGCGAAAAAATGAAAAAGCGCAAAGTACGCCCGTACCCTGCGCCTCCGTAACGAGCCTGAGAGATTCCCGCAAAGATGCGGTTGCACCATCGGCGTAAAGGGCGAGCCCTTTCCTTTCCGGAGCCTCGTCCGGGTCCGATCCTTCTGCCTGAGAGTTTCTGCAGTTCCCCTTCGGCGCCGAACAGCTTCGGCCTCTCCCGGGCCCATCATCCGAGAACATATGCTATTTTTACCCTTGTATACGATACCGCGAAAACGGTGCCTTTGTCAAGAGGAAAAGCGTCGAATCCGGGAAAATGTTCTTATTATGTTTACACGGATCCGCGCGCGTGAGGTTGCATTTTTTGCATACCTGTGCTATGATACGGTTATGGTAGTATAGTCGCATAAGTGCGCGCTATTACAGTTTTTTAGCGAAACAGTGATTTGGGAGAAGGCATGTATCGAAAATTTTTGAAACGATTTTTGGATATCATTCTGTCGGGGCTGGCAGTCCTGATTCTTTCGCCGTTGTTTCTGATCATCGCGGTCTGGATCAAACTGGATTCGAGAGGTCCGGTCTTCTTCCGACAGACGCGCGTCGGCATCCGCAAGTCCACGTTTGAGATCCTGAAGTTCCGCACGATGAAAAAGGACGCGCCGAAGGACGTTCCGACGCATCTTTTGAGCAATTCGGATCAGTGGATCACACGGGCGGGGTGGATTTTAAGGCGGACGAGCCTTGATGAGCTTCCGCAGCTTTTGCAGATCTTTACCGGAAAGATGTCGATCGTGGGGCCGCGTCCCGCGCTCTGGAATCAGGAGGATCTGATCGCCGCGCGCGAGGAAAACGGCGCAAACGACGTTCGTCCCGGACTGACCGGATGGGCGCAGGTCAACGGACGGGACTCGATTTCCATTCAGGAAAAAGCGCGTCTTGACGGCGAATACGCCGCGCACGTGACGTTCGGCATGGACGTGAAGTGCCTTTGGAAAACGGTCTCCGCAGTTCTGACGCGCAAAGGCTTTCAGGAAGGCGAGAATCCGGACGTACAAGAGAGCGACGACAAATGAAGCGGATCTTAATCACCGGTCAAAACGGATATATCGGTACGCATCTTGCGGCGTATCTTTCGTCTTTTCCGGATCGGTATGAAGTCGTCATGCTTCCGATGAAGGGGCACACGCCGGACGAGTATGCGTTTCGCGGCGCGGACGCAATCGTCCATACGGCGGCGATCGTGCATCAGAAGGAATCGAAGGAAACGCTGCCGCTGTACGACGCGGTCAACCGCGGGCTGACGATCGCGCTTGCCGAAAAAGCAAAGCGTGAAGGCGTAAAGCAGTTCGTATTCTTCAGCTCAATGAGCGTGTACGGCATGGATACCGGAACGATCACGGAGAAGACCGTCCC
The DNA here is from genome assembly GCA_017388175.1 of Clostridia bacterium. Taxonomy (GTDB): domain Bacteria; phylum Bacillota; class Clostridia; order Christensenellales; family CAG-138; genus UBA3792. The sequence goes on from JAFOTD010000009.1 coordinate 16,300, forward strand.
GGCGCCGAAGACGGCATACGGCCGCTCGAAGCTCGAGGCGGAGACGGCGATTGCGCCGCTTGCGGACGACGGCTTTTTTATCACGATTCTGCGCCCGCCGATGGTGATCGGCTCCGGCGCAAAGGGTAATCCGGCAAGGCTTTCGGCGCTCGCAAAGAAGCTGCCGTTCTGTCCGGATTTTCAAAACCGCCGCAGCATGGTTTCGATCGAAACGCTGTGCAGAACGGTTAAAGATACTTTGGACAAGCCGCTTTCCGGGATCGTTTTTCCGCAGGAACGCGAACCGCTTTCCACGGCGGCGCTTATGGAGCAGGCAAAACGGGAGCAGGGCAAAGCGCCGAAAAAAACGAAATTGTTTAATCCTGCGATCCGGGTACTGCGCGCATGTACGCGCGTCGGCAAAAAAGCGTTCGGCGATCTCGTTTACGAGGGACTTTATAAACGCGCGCTGCCCTTGCCGAAAGGAAAGGAGGAACCGCAATGACGTCGCTTGTCAGCGTAATTATACCGACGTATCGGTGTGCAGGGACGATCGAACAGAGCGTTCGTTCCGCGCTTTCCCAAACGGTTTCCGACATCGAGGTGGTTGCCGTGGACGATATGTCCGACGACGGAACGGCCGACATTTTGCACGCGATCGAAAAACAGGATCCGCGGCTCAAGGTGATTGAGCTTACCGAGCCCGGCGACGCCGCAAGCACCCGGAACTGCGCCGTGCGCGCGGCGAAGGCCGACTGGATTGCCTTTTTGGACAGCGACGATTTGTGGGAGCCGGACAAGCTTGCCCGTGAGCTCGCGGCCGCAAAAGAAACCGGTGCGTCATTCGTGTATACCGCGGCCGCGTGCATGGACGAAACAGGCGCGCCGACGGGGAAGGTCTTTTCCGTGCCGGATTCGGTGACCGCAAAGAAGCTTCTTTACGGAAACGACGTGATCACCAGCACGGTGCTGGTAAAACGCGCGCTGTACGAAACGCATCCGATGGAGCGCGGCGACCTGCATGAGGATCTGATCTGCTGGTACCACCTTTTAAAGACCGGCGCAAAGACGGCCGGCATCAATGAGCCGCTCGTACGCTATCGTGTCAGCAAAAATTCCAAGTCCGGGAACAAGCGCAAGTCCGCCGTAATGGCGTGGAAGACCTATCGGCATCTCGGGATCGGCTTCTTCCCGCGGATTGCGTGCTTTTTCGGTTATTGCCTGCACGGGATCAGACGGTACTGGCTATGAAGGAGTCGCTTCTTGCGAAACTGAAACGTATTCGCCCGTGCGACGTCGGGCACTTCTTTCTTTTTCTTCTTGCGCTGCTGCCCGCGGCGATCTACCGGAGAAAACGAAAGCACCTTTGGCTGCTTTGCGAATACGCGAACGAGGCGCAGGACAACGCGTTCGCGCTGTTTAGGCATCTGCGGAAAAAGCATCCGGAGATCGACGCCGTCTACGCGATCAAACGCCGCTCGCCCGCGTACGAAACGGTCGCCGCAATCGGACCGACGGTTGATTTCGGAAGCCTGAAGCACTGGATCTTTTATCTTGCCGCGGAGGTCAACATCTCGAGCCAGAAGGGCGGCAAGCCGAACGCCGCGGTGTGCTACGTTTTTGAGGTTGTGCTGGGCTGGCTCAAAAACCGCCGCGTATTTTTGCAGCACGGCGTGACGAAGGACGATCTGCCGTTTCTGCATGCGGAAAACGCGAAGCTTTCGCTGTTCTGCTGCGCGGCAAAGCCGGAGTACGAATTCGTGCGGGACACGTTCGGGTACGCGCCGGGCGTGGTGCAGTACACGGGATTTTGCCGGTTCGACGCGCTGCTTGACACGGCGCCCGACCCGAAGCTTGTGCTGATTCTTCCGACGTGGCGGATGTGGCTGGAGCGCGACTGCAAAACGGAGGAAGCGTTTCAAAAAAGCGCGTACTTTGCCGGCTGGAGCGCGTTTTTAAAGGACCCCGCGCTGGACACGCTGCTGCGGGAAAACGATCTGCATGCCGTGTTTTGCGTGCACCGCAACATGTCGCGGTTCGAGACCTGTTTCTCTGCGGCGTCGGATCGGATTGCGGTGAAGCGGTGGAGTGAGGTTTCGGTGCCGGAGCTGATTAAAAAGGCGTCGGTGCTCGTAACCGATTTTTCAAGCGTTTATATGGACTTTGCGTTCATGAAAAAACCGGTCGTGTATTATCAGTTCGACCGGGAGGCGTTCCGGGACGGGCACTTGCCGACGGGTTACTTTGATTATGAACGGGACGGGTTCGGTCCGATCGCCGAAACCGAAACGGATGCGGTCGGTGCCCTGCGGGGCGTGATCGAAAACGGCTGCCGCATGGACGCGTGCTATGAGGAGCGGGTCGACCGGTTTTTCACGCTGCGCGACGGCGACAGCGCGGAACGGACGACGCAAGCGATTAAGGAGATGATCAAACGAAATGGGAAAAATCTTGAGATGGTGTAAAAGCTGGGTACTGAAGTTCACCAAGTACTGGGATCTTCTGGTATTGCTCGTGCAGCGCGATATCAAGCTGAAATACAGGAGAAGCTTTTTGGGCTACGTCTGGAGCGTACTGAATCCGCTCCTCTCGATGCTCGTCATGGTTATCGTATTTTCCACGATGTTTAAACGCAAGATCGAGAACTTTCCGGTATACCTGATCTGCGGCAACATTCTGTTCTCGTTCATGCGTGAAGCGACGACCAAGTCGATGACCTCGGTCATCGAAAACGCGTCGCTGCTCAAGAAGGCGAACGTGCCGAAGTACATTTTTACGCTCAGCAAGGTAACGAGCAGCATGGTCAATTTTGTCCTGTCGCTCGGCGCGCTGATTATCGTTATGATCGCGACGGGCGTACCGTTCCGCTTTACGAATCTTCTGATCATCGTTCCGATCCTGGAGCTGTACGTGTTCTGCGTCGGGCTCGGACTGTTCCTTGCGGCGGCGACGGTATTCTTCCGCGACATCAGAAACATCTGGGGCGTGGTCACGCTCGCGTGGATGTATATGACGCCGATCTTCTATTCGCTGGGCAGCTTTTATGACGACAAAGCGCCGGACAAAAGTCAGGCGGCGACCGCGCTCGGTCTGTTCATCCGCCGCTACAATCCGATGTACATGTACATTCAGCAGTTCCGCTATTTTATCATCAACAATGCGGACGTATGGGAGGTCCCCACGCCGGAGCTCATGTGGCGCGGCGCGATCGTCGCCTTCGGCGCGCTCGTGATCGGCGCGCTGATGTTCAAGTCGATCAAGAACAAATTCATCCTTTATATTTGACGTCTATGGAACAGATCGAAAAAAGCAGAGAGCAGGGCAAGCCCTGCATTCAGATCAAGGACGCTTCCGTGCGGTTCAACATCGCGGGGGAGAAGGTCGACAACCTCAAGGAATACTTTATCAAGCTCGTAAAGCGCGAGCTGCGCTTCAAGGAATTCTATGCGCTGAAGGACATCGACCTGACGATCCGGCAGGGTGAATCCTGGGCGCTGATCGGTTCCAACGGTGCGGGCAAGAGCACGCTTTTGAAGCTTATATGCGGGATTCTTGCGCCACACACCGGGTCGGTCAAGGTCAGCGGCAGCATCGCGCCGATGATCGAGCTCGGCGCGGGCTTCGATCCGAATCTGACCGCAAAGGAGAACATTTTCATCAACGGCGCGGTACTGGGACACAGCCGCAAATTCATGAGGGAGCAATACGATAAGATCGTCGAGTTCGCCGAGCTCCGGGATTTCATGGAGCTGCCGATCAAAAACTATTCAAGCGGCATGCGTGCTCGGCTCGGGTTTGCGGTCGCAACGATCGTCGATCCCGATATTCTGATCATCGACGAGGTCCTTGCCGTCGGAGACGCGAAATTTCAGGAAAAATGCCGTAAGCGCATCGCGGAACTTCTGGACCGCGGCACGACGCTGCTGTTCGTTTCGCACGCGAAAGCGCCGGTGCTGGAGCTTTGCAAAAACGCGGTCTGGCTGGATCACGGCAGGATTCGCATGACGGATTCGCCGGAGACGGTCTATCAGGCGTACGAGAGCTTTCTCGGGCTTGAGAAGAAGGAGAAGGCGGAACCGTAACAGAATAAACAAAGAGGGGGCAAGAGGAGTAAATGCTGTTTGGAAAAAAGAAAGAGGATCCGGAAGAGCGTCTGACGGCGGAAGCCGAGGAAGAGACGATCGAAGAAGAGGAGATCGAGGACCGATTTACGCCGGACGAGGAGCCGGGGCAGCCGGAAACGTCGCTTCTGAGCGTCGTGATCCCGGTCTATAACGCAGAAACGGATCTGCCCGCCTGTCTGAAATCGATCCGGCAGCAGAACTACCAAAACTGGGAAGTCATTCTGGTGGACGACGGCTCGAAGGACGGCAGCGGCCGCATCTGCGACGAAGCGGCGGCAGCGGATCCGCGGTTCCGCGTCATCCACAAGGAGAACGCCGGCGTATCCAACGCGAGAAACGACGGGATCGAGGCGGCGAAGGGCCGGTATCTGATGTTCATCGACGCGGATGACGTTGTTGCGCCGTACTACTTCAAGCATATGGTGCGGGCGGCAGAGAAGTACAATCCGGATCTTTTGATCTGCGGCTTCGAGCGGTTCAATGACACGTGGCAGCAGCGTTATAAGCTGACGAATTTCCACATTGCGATGTTCCGGGACATCAAGCAGTACCTGATGCTTTACACGGTGCCGAAGACGAATATGTTCGGCGTCTCCATCTGGGCAAAGCTGTACCGGATGGACATGATCAACGAGCATCATCTGCGCTTCGATCCTTCGATCAGCTACGAGGAGGACTGCAACTTCATCGCGGATCTCTTAAAGCACGTCAAAACGGTCGCGGCGATGGGCGCGGTGATGTATCGCTACCGGCAGCAGGAGGAATCGCTGTCGAAAGGATACCGCAAGGATACGTTCCGTTTTCTGGTCAACGGGTACAACAGAAGATGCGGTCTTTTGAAGGACAACGATCTTTCGCAGTTCCTGCCGAAGCTCAAGAGCATCTTCTTTACCGTTGTCAAAACTACCTGCAAGAAGATCCTGAACGCGGACCTTCCGCAGGAGGAAAAGATCGAGGAATACCGGAAGCTGATAGAGTTTCCCGAGGTGAGGGACGCGACCACGTTTGAACGGAAATCCAAGTCCGGGTTTACCAACCGCATCTGCACCGCGATCAAGGAAAAGGATCCGAAGAAGCTCGATCGCGTCATGCGGTCGTGGCAGACGAAGGACAAGGCGTTCGCGTTCCTTTATAAGATCAAGCGCGGCGTGAAAAAGGTCCTCAAAAAAATCAAAAGGCTGGTGAAAAGATGAAAGTCGGCATCATCACGTTCCATTTCCCGTTTAACTGCGGCGCGGCGCTGCAATGCTATGCCCTGCAGACGAAACTCGAATCGCTCGGCAACGAGGCGAAGGTCATCAACTATACGCCGTGGTATCATTGGAACCGCTATGCGGCGCACAAGAACCCGATCTATTACGGCGGCAGAAAGTTCCGCGAGCCCGCGCGCAACATCGTGACGCGTACGTATCACGGCGCAAAGGGCTTTTACGACACGGTGCGTTCGTGGAAAAACGCCAAGGTGAAGCAGCCGCGGCAAGAGAAGTTCAAAGCGTTCCGCAAGGCGCAGCTGCACGAAACGCGGACGTACCGCACGATTCAGGCGCTGCGCGCAAACCCGCCGAAATGCGACCTGTATATCGCGGGCAGCGATCAGCTCTGGAACAGCAAGCTGACCGACGGCAAGTTTGACCCGGCGTATTTTCTGGACTTCGGCGGCGAAAAGGTCAAGCGCGCCACGTACGCGGTCGGCACGTACTTTGACGACGCAAAGGCGGCAAAGACGCAGATCGCGCCGATGGTGAAGAAGCTCGACGCCGTTTCCCTGCGCGAAATGAAGTTTTTGCGGCCGGTGGCAGAGGCGGCGAACGAAAAAACGCCGCTGCACGTGGACGTCGACCCGACGCTGCTTTTAGACGCCAAGGCGTACGACGCGCTGCTGCCGAAGGAGCCGCTCGAAAAGGGCAAGTTCGTTGCGGTCTACACAATGCCCGGCCCCGCGCAAAAGCAGCTCAACGACGCGGCGAAGCTCGTCGAAAAGCAGAAGGGCGTGCACCTGATCGACGTGAACGGCAATCCGAATGCCGAAAACTGCCGGATCAAGGATCATCGCGTCTGTTCGCCGGAGGAGTTCCTTTGGTATATCAAAAACGCGGAATTCGTGCTGACGAACTCGTTCCACGGGACGGTCTTTTCGGTGCTGTATCACAAGCCGTTCGCCGTGATTCTGCATAAGGAGACGGGCAACCGCGTTTCGGAGCTGCTCACAAAGCTCGGTCTTTCCGACCGGTTTACGGAGGAGACGGCAGACGTCGCAAAGATCATCGAACAGCCGGTCGACTGGAATGCTGTCGACGCCGCGCTCGAAACGCTCCGCGCAGAATCCGTACGCTACCTGAAGAACCTGTGCGGCGGAACGGAACAGCCGACGTACGTAACCGAGGAAGAGCTGAAAGCGCTGCCGGAGGAACCGGTCACGAAGACGTCCGCGCCGGCAAAAGCGCCGGCGAAAGCGCCTGCGGCGAAGGCGCCCGCGGCAAGTCCTGTCCCGGTGCGCGATCAGATCGAAGCCGCAAAGAAGGCAAAGACGATGTATACCGACGATAAAAACGCGCAGGTCGTGCTTGCGCTGCTCAAGAAATACAATATCAAAAAGATCGTCGTGTCGCCCGGCACGACCAACGTTCCGATCGCGCGCGCGGTGCAGCTCGATCCGTTCTTCGAGGGCTACTCCGCGGTCGACGAGCGCGGCGCGGCATACCTCGCGGGCGGGCTTGCATTCGCCACGGGCGAACCGGTCGCGATTTCCTGCACGGGCGCGACCGCCTCGCGTGATTATGTTCCGGGACTGACAGAAGCATACTATCGCGGACTGCCGGTGATCGCGATCACCTCGCAGCACCATTCGCCGTGTCCCACCGACCTGATGCCGCAGATGACGGACCGTACCGTTTCGCAAAACGATATCAAACGGTTCGCTGCGATCCTGCCGCTCATCAAGGACGACGAGGATTACCGCGCCTGTGTGCAGCTCGTCAATGAGGCGCTGTACACCGCAACCCGCAGGGACGCGGGCCCGGTGCATATCAATCTTCCGGTCGGCAACCTGTATTCGTTCACGACGAAGGAGCTGCCGGACGTGCAGAAGATCGACGTGTACGACGCCGAGGACTTCCCGGCGGACGCGCTGAGGACTGCGCTGCGGGGGAAAAAGGTCGCTCTGTTCATCGGCTCGCACAAGCCGTTCGACAAAGAAACGAAGGCGGCGATTGAGTCGTTCGCCGTGCGGATGGACGCGCCGGTGTTCTGCGACAACACTGCGAACTATACCGGTAAAAACCGTGTGCTGAGCGAGGTCGCGGGGGATCTTGCGGAGCTTAATAACCTTCCGGATCTTGTCATTGATCTCGGCTCCGTGTCCGGCGACTACAGCGCGTCGCGGCTGTTCAAAGACCGCCGCGTGTGGCGCATCTCGGAAGATCGGAAGTTCCATAACCGTCATGGCGCGGAGATCGTCGAAAAGCTGTTCTTCTGCTCGGAACGTTACTTCTTCCAAAGCCTGTCCGATGCGGACGGCGGCGCGAAGTATTACGGATTCGTTCGTGAATCGGTTCGGGAGACGCAGGTTCCCGCGATTCCGCTGTCCAATATCTACGCGGCTTCGAAGCTGGCGAAACTGCTGCCCGAAAACAGCTTCCTCCACCTGGGGATTCTGAATTCTTTGCGCAGTATGAATTATTTTGCGCCGGATCCGAGCGTGACCGTCAGCTGCAACGTCGGCGGCTTCGGCATCGACGGCGCGCTGTCCACGGCGCTCGGGCAATCGCTTGCGGATCCGAAACGGCTGTCGTTCTGTCTGCTCGGCGACCTCGCGTTCTTCTACGATATGAACGCGCTCGGCAACCGGCATGTGGGCAACAACCTGCGTATCCTTCTGATCAACAACGAACGCGGCATGGAGTTCCGTCTGAATGCCAGCCTCGAGCGGCTGTGGGGATCCGACACCGACAACTATATCGCCGCGCGCGGACACTTCGGCAGCGCGAAGGCGTGGGCGGAGTCGATGGGATTTACGTACATGACTGCCGACACGAAGGAGGCGTTTGACAAACAGATCGAATCGTTCTGTGACGCGAACCCGAACCGCTTCGGGCATCCGGTCGTATTTGAGATCTTCACCGACGTCGAGAATGAAAAGACGGCGCTTTCGAGCCTTCGTGCTTTTAACCGGCCGATCCGGTAACGCCTATGGAAGAGAGTAAACGCATTCTGCTGCTCGGAGGAACCGGCGCAATCGGCGCAAGCGTCGCGCCGGAGCTTTTGCGGCGCGGTTTTTCGGTGTACATTACGAGTCGTTCGGCGCACGCGTCGAACGAGCCCGGAATCATTTATATTCAGGGCAACGCCAAGGACGATGCGTTCTTGGACGAGCTTCTCGCGGAGCGGTTCGACGCGATCGTCGATTTCATGATCTACACGACCGAATCGTTTGCCGCGCGATACGAAAAGCTGCTTTCCGCTGCGGAGCATTACGTGTTTTTGTCCTCATACCGGGTGTACGGCGACAACGGCGCAAAACCGATCACGGAGCAAAGCCCGCGGCTTTTGGACAGCGTCAACGATCCGGAATATCTGAAGACGGATGAGTACGGGCTCACCAAGGCGAGGCAGGAGGATCTCCTTCGCGCCGGAAGCCGGAAGAACTTCACGATCATTCGTCCCGCGATCACCTATGCCGGCGACCGTTTCCAGCTCGGCACGATGGAAGCGAACGAATTTCTCGTACGGGTGAAAAACAAAAAAGTCGTAATCTTCCCGAAGGAGATGCTGAATAAGCAGGCGACCATGACGTGGGCGGGCGACGTCGGCAAAATGATCGCCCGGCTCGTGCTGAACGAGAAGGCGTACGGCGAAACGTACACGGCGGCGACGGCGGAGCATCACACGTGGGGAGAGATCCTGAAGACGTATGAGCGCATTCTCGGCATGCGGACGAAGCTCGTTCCGCTCGACGTTTACCGGAACGTCGTCGGACGGCAGTGGCAGATCAAGTACGATCGCATGCTGGACCGTGTGATCGACAACACGAAAGTGCTGACGGCGACGGGAATGCGGCAGAAGGAGCTGATGCCGCTTTCGGAGGGGCTTCGCATCGAGCTGTACGGGTTCATGAAAAACCCGAAGTTCAAGACCGTAGACAAGGAGATGCAAGCGCGGTTCGACCGTGTCACGGGAGACGCGTCCAAAGCGACGAGAGCACGGCGCAAGCTGTCGGACGTGCTGCGCCGCGCGCGAGAGTATCACAAAAAAGGGATACTAAAAAAGGCGATCAGGGAAAAGCTGTATCGTGTTCAGCCGCTTCGCAAAGCGGTGCACGGCATAAAGCGTGTGTTCGGCAAAAAATGACAGCAAGGATAAGGGGGCGCAAGCCTCCTTTTGCGTCATAAATGTATCAAATCGGTAAACCTTCCGCGGATTCGCTTGCAATTATTTGTCCGCTTCGGTAAGATATAGGCGGTAATATTATCGGCTGTCGAAGCCGGGCGGACGCCGGTTTGTCTCAGACACAAATCACGCGGGAAGCGGTGCGTGTCACAATCATGACGCCGCCGGAGGGAAACAGAAAGGACCAACATGATCAAATACGGAAAACAATGGATCTGCGCGGCGCTGTGCGCGCTGCTTCTGATCGGAACGGCGGGATGTAAAACGAACGATCCTGATACGGAGCATAATGCATCGGGAACAAATTCTTCCGATGATTTCGGCGAGGACACGATCCGCGTGGAAGGCGGCGCGGAGGAAGGGCAAACGTCTATGCAGACGCTACCCACGCCGCAGCAAAGGCCGTCGTCCGAACCCGGCGCGACGCCGTTCCCGACGCGCGCCCCGATCGAAGGCGACGTGGCAACCGGCACGTTCCCGGATTACGATACCGGCCGCGATGCCGACTGGAGCTATCAGAGCGACGAGCTGCGCGTGGCGATCAAGCGCTATGAAAATACGGAAGATCAGATCGTCTTTTATGTAGCGGATATCTGGGTGCGGAATATTGCGAGCTTCCGTATGGGATTCGGCAACGGAAAATTCGATTCCGGCCGCGAGAATCCGGAAGACTTTGCCAAGCGGGAACACGCGATCTTTGCTGTCAGCGGCACCATGAATTCCGGGCTTGTCATTCACAACGGCGTGAAATACAAGGGCGTTGAGAAGAGCGATATCACATTCCGTTCGGGCATCGTCGTAATCTATCGCGACGGATCGGTCAAAACGATCAACCGCGCAAAGAAACAGAGCTTCAACAATAAAGCCGAGGATCAGAACAACGGCGGCATTCTGCACGCGTTCCAGTTTGGGCCGATTCTCGTGCAGAACGGCGAGATTCCTTCCGGACTCAAACAGAACGGCCGTCATCCGCGCATTATGTTCGGCTATTATGAGCCGGGACATTACGTGATGGTCGCGGTCGACGGCAGAACCAAAAAGTCGATCGGCATGACGGAACAGGAGATGGCGGAGCTGATGCAGTCGCTCGGATGTAAGGACGCGATGAATCTGGACGGCGGCAACAGCGCGGTCATGCTGTTCATGGGCAAGACGATCAACACGCCCTCCGGCAAGGACCGCGACGGCGACGGCGTCGCCGGACGCAACGTCGTGGATATGCTGACGTTTGCGGAATACGACGCGGACGGCAACGCGCCGGAGCTTTCGACGGTCAAAGCGGATAAAACGCGTGAGGAGTAACGTATGAGACGACGCACAATCAAAAAAACAGGCTGGATCATCGGCATTGTGATCATGTCGATTCTGACGCTCGCCGTGCTTGCGGCGGACGTCGTGTTGATTGTGCTGTAAGGAGGGCGGTATGGAAGCGTCGGAAAAACCGAAAAAACCGTTCCGAAAGCTTCGGATCGCCTTTTTCGCGCTGTGCATCGTCTTTGCGCTCCTCTGTGTGCTGTGCGTCATCCTTTGTCAGACCAAAGTGCCGTTGTGCCGCGACGCGCGCCTTTTCACCAACGACAGCCGGGGTTTTAGGCTGATCTCCTGCGGCGTGCAGATCGTGAAGCGCAGCGGCGAAGCGATCGACGTCAACACGCTGCCGACGCCGGATGCGGAGCTGTTCGACGAGGCGATGCGAACGGACATGGATTATTACGAGACCGGCGAGATCAAGAAGATCCCGATCTACGAGCAGAGAAGGATCGACAGCAGTATTTTCAGCATGGTCGTTGTGGTGCAGAACGGATCCGTTAAGGAGGAAAACGCGACGACCGACATGATCTTTATCGCGTCGTTCAGCCAACCGAGACAGAAGTTTACGGTCATTTCCGTCGCGCGGGACATGCTTGTGCCGCTTTCCGAAAGCGAATGGAAGCGCATCAATACGGCGTATGCAAACGGCGGAATCGGCATGCTGATCAACACGATCAACGATACCTTTGATCTGGACATTCAAAACTACGTGATTACCGGAACAAAGGAGCTGGCGGCGCTTGCGGACGGCGTCGAGGGCATTCCGGCAATGCTGACCGAGGCGGAAGCGGCAACGGTCAACGCCACGTGCGGCTCGTCGCTGACTGCGGGCAAACAGCAGCTTTCCGGCGAGCAGATTGTCACGCTGCTGCTCGATCGCACGTCCGATAACAAGGGCGATCTCGGCAGAGCGGACCGGCAGGTCGAAATCGTCGAGGACGCGTTCTTGTACATGCAGGACAAGTTCGACAGCAAGTTTCTCTATCCGTTTTTCCGCACGATCTTCAATTCCATCCTCACGAACTTCGATTTCGAAACGCTGCGCGACGTGGGCTATGAGATGGCGGTTTCGGACGAGCTGACGTTTGAAACGCTGCGTCTGCCGTTCGACGAGGCATATACCGAGCTCAACGCGGACGGCGCGTACGCGCTGCTCCCTGCGTTCGAAAAGAACCGGATCCTGCTCCGGCAGGCATTGTACGGCAAGGAAGATATTCAGCGCGAGGCGGGCAGCGAAGCGCCGCAAGACGCGTGGGTGCTGCCGGCTGTGCTCGGCGTCTTAACTTTCGGCATCGCCGCATGCATCGTCATATTCGCCGTAAAACGTCGTAAAAAGAAGAAGCAGGAAGCAAAACAAGCATAAGAAAAGAGCGGTATCAAACCGCTCTCAGCTTGTCAAAAAACCTTTTGACAAGCTGAGCAGGCTGTTGGGAAGGGTGGCAGAATTCGTGTTTTCACGATGGAGCTATACTGAAGTATGCGACTGAATGAAAACACGAATAGTTTGCGACGAAATAATAAAAAGAAAGGGCATTTTTCTGCCCTTTCATCCTGCAAGTGTTCATTTGAAACATATCGCCGCAAACGGTCTGACCCCTTTTACGACAGCCTGAGAGCGGTATCAAACCGCTCTTTTACGTTTATACGGGTTTCAAAACAACCGCAGCGCGTGCGTTTCTGCTTTGTACGCTTCAAAGCCCTCCTTGCGCGCCTGATGCTTGTCCGCCATCGGAATGCTGACGATCAAAAACATCGCGGTGTTCAGAACCGCCCCGAGCAGAAGCTGCCAGACGCCGCCGAGCGCGGCGATCGACGCGAGCGCAACGCCCCACCACATCAGTATTTCGCCCAGATAGTTCGGATGCCGCGTATGCTTCCAAAGCCCTTCACGGATGAACCCCGTGCGGTGCGTTCTACGGAAGCGGTGAAGCTGCCAGTCGGACAAGCCCTGTAAAACGGTTGCAAACAGCGAGAGCAGAATTCCTCCAAGGCACAGCGGGTTCCAAGCCGCGCCGCGCTCGATCGTGACGACGGCGGGCAGCGTGACGCAGTATACCACGAGCGTCGGAAACAGGTGAATGCCGAAAAAGTTGACGAAAGGATAGAGCTTTCCGGTCTTTTCGCGCAGCATCGTATAGCGCCAATCCTGATGCTCGAGATCGCGGAACGTATACGCCCAGTTCGCGGTCAGCCGCACGCCCCAGATCGAAACGACAAGCAGCAGCGCCGCGCCGATCGGCGTGAGCCCGCTCCGCAGCGCAAAGCCCGAAAGGATCACGATCGGCTGTACGCTCCAGTACGGGTCGTAGACCGACGCGTTCTGAAAGATGACGCTGAACGCGAACACGAACGCGGTCGCCGCAACGTCTGCAAGCAGAAGCCGAAGCCAGTAAGCGCCATTCAGGACCGAGAACACAAAGACGCCGAACGCGATCGCAAGCAAGTAGACCGCGGCAATGATGAGAAATCCGATACCCCGTTTGTTTTTCATAATGCCCTCCGAAACGCTCCTATTATAGCATTGCATGGCGCATGCTGTCAATGCGGGGTTGCAAGGACGGAGAAAAACTGGTATACTGTATTATGAGGGAATTTATGGGAGGACGCATGAAAGCTACGCAGAAAAAACAGCGCGACCCGGAACGCGGACGCAGGCTGTTGCGGGAGGGAAGGGCCCTTCTGCTGATGACGCTGATGATCACGATCCAGGCGCTTGCCGTCACGCTTTTGTACACGCCGGCGGGCGTCGTCACGGGCGGCGTGACCGGTATCGCAATGCTGATCACGTACGCGACAAACGGCGCAGTCCCGAGCTGGATATTCGTCGTGATCGCGAACACGCCGCTGCTGATCCTTGCGTTTCGATACCTGCACATCCGGTTCACGGTATATACGCTCTTCATGACGGTGCTGTTTGCCGCGGAGCTTGCGCTGTTCGACAATCTGGAGTTTCCGCAGTTGTTCAACGTGGAGGAACCCGCATGGCGCGTGGTCAGCGTGGTGTTCGGTGCGGTCACGATGGGCGTTACGGGCGGTTTGATCGTGCGGCTCGGCGGAAGCACGGGCGGCATGGACATCGTTTCGCTGCTCCTAAACCGAAAGTATTCGATCTCGATGGGCACGATCTCCATGTCGCTGAACGTCGTGATTGCGCTTGCGCTCGGCGTGGTCCGCGCGATCGGCGCGGGCGTTTTTCGCATCGGCGTGGAGAGCGCTTCGCTTTCCATCATCGCGCTGTTTGTCATGAGCATCGCGTTCAACAACATCATTCTCGGCATCAACCGTACCAAGACGCTGTTCATCATCTCCGACAAGTGGGATGACATCGCGCCGGACGTGCTGAATAAGATGCACCGCGGCGTCACGTATATTCCGTGCCGCGGCGCATACACGAATCAGGAAAAGACGCTGGTCTATATCCTTACGAAGACGATCGAGCTTGCGAGCATTCGCCGGATCGTGCTCGAAAAGGATCCGAAGGCCATCATCTCCATTATCGATACGCGGGAAGTCATCGGCAAGGGCTTCTCCGCCGTCAACTGACAGAAAGGAAGGAACAACATGAAGAATTGGATCGAAAAAACGCTGCCCGACCAGATCGAGGACCTCAAAGCGCTCGTGCGCATTCCGTCCGTATCCCGCGGCGATCCCGCGGAGCCGGGCAAACCGTTCGGCAAGACCGTGTATGAAGCGCTGCAGGCGGCGCTCGCGATCGCGCGTAAGCTCGGTCTTCGGGCGTGGGACGTCGACGGCTACTGCGGCGTGGTCGAGTACGGCGAGGGCGAAGAGCTTTTGGGCATCCTTGCGCATATGGACGTCGTGCCGGAGGGCGAGGGTTGGAGCGTTCCGCCGTATTCCGCAACCGAAAAGGACGGCCGCATCATCGGACGCGGCACGCTGGACGACAAGAGCCCGGCGCTTTCCGCGATCTACGCGCTCGCCGCGATCAAGGAGAGCGGAGCGAAAATGAAGCGCCGCGTGCGCGTCATCCTCGGCTGCGACGAGGAGATCGGGTCTCTGGGCGTCGAACATTATCTCAAGGTCGAAGGACAGCCGACGCTGGCGTTCACGCCGGACGCGGAATACCCGGTCGTTAATTCCGAAATGGGTATCATGCACACCACGTACGAAAAGAAATACGTGTCCGGGCTCAGAATCGACTGCGGCACGGCGGCAAACGTCATCCCCGGCGTGATCCGCGCGACGCTTCCGTGCGAGGCGATCCCGGTCAATGCGCCCGAGGGCTATACGGTGACTTATGAGGGCAACCGCATCACGGTCGAAGGCCGCGGCGGACACGCGTCCATGCCGGAGTTTGCGAAGAACGCGCTGCAGGCGCTGCTTCTGATCCTGGTGCAGCAGCCGCTGCCGAAGGAAGACAAGGCGACGGTTCTGGCGCTGCATGCGCTCTGGAAGCTTGATATGCACGGCGAATCGCTCGGCATTGACGTGACCGACGAATCGGGCCGTATCACCTATCAGCCCGACGTGATCCGCTTCGACGAAAACGGCGTACGCTTCATCGCCGACTGCCGCCACCCGTTCACCGCAAAGGCGGAGGATCTCCTGAAAACGTGGGATGAAGCATACGGAAAGGCAGGCTTTGCCCGCACCGATACGGTCATCAAGCCGGGGCACTTCATTCCGGCGGATTCCGAACTCGTTTCCACGCTGATGAACGTCTACAACGAGCTGAACCACTCCGATTCGAAGCCGCTGTCGATGGGCGGCGGCACCTACGCGCGCGAGATGGAAAACGCCGTCGCGTTCGGAACCGTGCGCGAGGGCGAGGAGAGCCTTTGCCATATGCCGGACGAGTCGATCTCGATCGAGGACATCCGCTTCAACACGATGGTCATGGCTGAGGCGATCCGCCGGCTCGCAACCGTTTGACATGGCGCTCGTTTATATCGTCGAAGACGACGTTGACATTCGCGAAATGGAGGCCTACGCTCTGAAGAGCGCAGGCCTTTCGGTCGAGTCGTTTTCGGAAAGCGGCGCGTTTTTCCGCGCGGTAAATGTACAGAAACCGGATCTTGTTCTGCTTGACATCATGCTGCCGGGCATGGACGGGATGACGGTTTTAAAGCGGCTTCGCGGCGAAGCGGACACGCAGACGATCCCGATCATCATGGTCACGGCAAAAACGTCGGAGGCGGACCGCGTCAAAGGACTCGATTCCGGCGCGGATGACTACCTCGTAAAGCCGTTCGGCATCATGGAGCTCGTATCGCGCTGCAACGCGCTTATGCGGCGCGCGCACCGAAACGCGGTCGTGCGCTCGTTCGGGCCGATCGAAATAGACGATGATTGCCATCGTGTCACCGTAGACGGATGCGAAACGGAACTGACGTTCAAAGAATACGGGCTTTTGAAATACCTCATGCAAAACCGCGGAACGGCAGTCTCGCGCGATCGGCTGATGGAAGCCGTTTGGGGCTTTGCGTTCACCGGCGAGACGCGCACCGTGGATATGCACATCAAGACGCTGCGTAAAAAGCTCGGAGCTGCTGGACAGTTGATTGAGACTGTGCGTAACGTGGGCTACCGGCTCGGGAGGTAGGCATGAATGAAACGATGCTATCCGGTATTCTTGACGCAATGGAGGACGGCGTCGCCGTGTTCGATCTCGAGGGCACAGCGCTGTTCTGCAACGCGGCGGCGTGCGCGCTTCTGCATGTAGCGCAGGGCGAGTTCAGATGTCTTCGCGACATGCCTGACGAAGTGCGCGCGTTCTTCGGAGGCGTACGATCCGGCAGCAGCGAAACGATTGAGCTTTACGGGCAGGCGGTTCGTCTGCATTATCAGGATCTCCGGGAAAACGGCATGCGCACAGGCGCCGTTCTGATTTTAACCGATCTCGGTCAGCAGCAGCGGGCGGACCGCATCCGTCATGAATTCACGGCGAATGTTTCGCACGAACTGAAAACGCCGCTCACGTCGATTTCCGGCTATGCGGAAATGATCGAAAACGGCATGGCGAAGGACGCGGATATCCGCACGTTTGCCGAGCGCATCCGGCGCGAGTCGAACCGTATGCTTTTACTCGTATCGGACATCATTACGCTTTCGGAGCTTGATGAACGCGCGCTGGAGGAACAGGCGGAAACGGTCGATCTGTTTGTGATTGCCGAAAAAACCGTGGAAACGTTGAAAAGCGCCGCCATGGTGCGCGGCGTGACGGTGCAGCTCTTCGGCGGGCAGGTAATGGTGCACGGCATTCCCGTGCTGCTTTCGGAGCTGGTTTATAACCTTCTGGACAACGCGATCCGTTATAACCGAGACAACGGAACGGTATCCGTGCGCGTGGCGGACCAAACGCTCACCGTGCGCGATACCGGTATCGGCATTCCGAAGCATCATCAGAACCGCATCTTCGAACGGTTCTACCGCGTCGATAAGAGCCGCAGTAAGGCGACGGGCGGCACGGGGCTCGGGCTTGCGATCGTCAAACACATCTGTGAACAGCACCACGCGCTGCTGACGCTCAAAAGCGCCGAAGGCATCGGCACCGAGATAACGGTGCGTTTTCCCGCGGATCATGCATAAACATCCCAGACTCGTATGAAAAAATTTTTTTCCTGTTTGATTTGCATCTGCCTGATGCTGCTTCTCTGCCCGTCGGTCGGTGCGGCGGAGGACGTTACATCCGTTGCATCGCGCGAAGATCTGGAGCGCATCGCGGAACGGCCGTCCGGCAGCTACGAGCTGACGGCAGATATCGACATGGGCGCAGAGGACTGGCAGCCCATTCCGTTCTCCGGCCGGCTGAACGGAAACGGACATACGATCTATAATCTGACCGTACGCGCGCCGGGCGCGGACGGAGCTGAGACCTACGACGGAAACGGCAAGAAGTATGATACGGCCCTCGGCGGGTTGTTTTCCACGGTGACCGGCGCGGAGATCTCCGATCTGCATCTGAAAAATGCCGTCGTTTGCGTGGAAACGGACCGGCATTGCTTTCTCGGCGCTTTTGCGGGCTGCGCGGCCGATTCCGTCTTCACGAATTGCACCGCCGATTGCCGAAACCGGCTCACCGTCTCCTCGGTCAACGCGGGCGTGGGCGGAATGACCGGTTTTTCGCTCGACTGCGAGTTTGATTCATGCGGCGTCGACGCCGAACTCGTCTTTACCGACGTCAACACGGAAACGCCCTGCGAATCTTTTTTGGGCGGCATGTACGCCTGCGGGTACGGCAACGTCAAAAGCTGTGCCGTCCGCATTCACGGGTTTGCCGAAGTTTACGGCTATGCGCACAACGGCGGCGTGATCGGCATGTTCCGGCTGCCGCAGCGGCTCAAAAAATCGTTCGCCGTGCGAGATACCGCCGTGGACGCGGAGATCTCATTTTTCGAAATCGCTCCGTCCCGCCGCGCGTATTGCGACCCGCTGATCGGAGAAAATCTCGCCGGGGCGTGCCATCTATATAACAACAGGGTTCAGAATTATCAAAAGAACGAGTTCAGAACGCCGGTACGGCTTTCTCCGGAACAGTGCGAAGCACCGCAATACAGCGAGGAAATCACGCCTCCGACGTGCACGGAATGGGGGTATACGACCTATACGTGCCCTGTTTGCGGCTACTTCTATCGCGACCGGTACACGCCTGCGGCGCACGACTATACGGAAATGCGAATCGAGCCGACCCGCACGAAGGACGGCAGCGTTACCTATACCTGCGCCGTCTGTCACGACAGCTATACCGAGATCCTGCCCTATATTTGGGCGGAGCGCGTGGAGCTTACGCCGGAAACGCTCAATCTGCCGTTTCTGGGACAGGCGCAATTATCTGCGGCTGTGTTCCCGAAAAACGTCGCCGAGCCCGGCGTGACCTATTCGAGCGCCGACGCGTCCGCGGTAACGGTTTCGCCGGACGGTATTGTAACGGCATTCAAAAAAGGCACGGTTGTGATCACCTGCAAAAGCGCTGACGAGCGCGTCAAAAGCGTCTGCGTCGTAACGGTGACAAGCTCGGCGTGGGAGTGGTTTTGCAACGGGTTCCGGAAGATCGGCTGATTAGATCGAAAAAAGCGCCTGCAGGCGCTTTTTTACGTTCATTTATCTGCTGCGCTTAACGCGTTCCAAAAACGCTGCGCGTTCCTCTCGGCATTCCTCAAGAAACCGTTCATACCTGCTTTTTTTCCGGGAGGTCCACGTCAGCTTTTCCAAAAGGAAGCGCTTTGTCCGTTCAAAGAACAGCGCGTGACGAAGCGTTGCGCCGTGTGTGATGAAATACAGCTTATCGCCGACTCTGGCGCGGACGTCGTTCCGCTCGCGCACGTAGAAAATGTAGCTTACGATTACCGTGAGGAGCATGATGTGCAGTACCGTCAAAATGACCCACCACGGACCGAGCGCCTTTGCGTTCATGATGATCAGCCGGAACTGGATCAGATATATGATCGCTGCAAAGACCAGAACGACGGAGAGGATGGACAGCACGGCGAGGATGGAAAAAACGACGGAGTACAAGGGCGAATCCGCAAAGAATTTCTTAGAGCGTTTTTCCATGGGCATGTCTCCTTTCCGGATCAGATGAACGGCGCAGCGCGCGGGATCAGAATCAAGGGGTGATTAATTCAAATTGCAGCGACTGCGCAGGCGTAAAATACAGCACGTCGAGAAGGAGCGGCTGATCCCTGTAGGTTCTGCAGAAAAAGCGCAGCTCCAGCACCGCCGTTCCCTGCGGGATCGACAGCGCGGCGGCGACCGTCTCGTCGGCTTTGACAGCGAGGCATTCCAGAGTGCGGACCGACAGGTGCAGATGCAGCGACTCGCGCACGAGGCTGCTCAAAGAGGTTTTAAAATCGCGCTTGAAAAACGGCGGAACAAGGTCCGCGCGCAGGTAGCCGACGCAGTATACGGCCGGCACACCGTCGATCGTGCGCACGCGGGAAACCTTTCGCACCTTTGTGCCGCGCGGGATTTCCAGCGAGTCGGTAATCTCCGACGGTGCGCGGACGAGCGTGATGGATAGATCCGAAATGCCGCTGGTCGTTCCGATCCGGCGGATATGGCTTGCCACGTCCTCGGACAGATGCGCGCGATACGTCGGCACGTTCGGCTGGGAACGGAACGAGCCGCGGCCCTGTGAACGAACGAGAAGACCCTCCTGCTCCAGAACGTTGAGCGCCTGACGGATCGTGCCGCGGCTGACGCCGTACGCTTCGGTCAGCGCATGCTCCGTTTCAAACGGCGCGCCGAGCGGCAGCTTCCGAAGCTTTACGCGCAGCTCGTCGGCGATGCGCAGATATTGCGGAAGGTCGGGATGATTCTTCATGGAATGTTTCTCCGTTGCGGTTGATGAGGTCGCGGGGGACGGGCGGAAAAATACTCAGCTCAGGAGCGCTTCGATTTCGGGCAGCGCGCGTTCGGCGCATTCGCGGCCGATGCGGATCGCTTCCGCGGCGCCTGCGGTGGAGATCATCCCCATGAACGAAACGTCGGGCTTGATACGCACGTCGACGGGATCGGCGCGCAGGCGGGTGATTTCTTTTTGCAGCATATCGAACGCGCGCAGCACCGTCTGGTGTGCGCCGGGAGCCTTGTTTTCGGTGATGACAAAGCGTTTTTTGATCGAGAGATCGACGCCGATGACGACGTCCGCGCCGTGCGTGCGCAGAACCTCAACGGGCAGCTCCTGCAGCGTGCCGCCGTCGATATACCAGTGCCCGTCGATGTTGACCGGCGTAAATACGCCCGGGATCGCCATGCTCGCGCGCGCCGCTTCATACAGCTTGCAATGCTCAAAGATATGGAACTCGGACGTTTCGAGATCGGCAGCGCCGATAAAGCAGGGGAGCTTCGTCTGCTCGATCGTGAGATCGTGCGTCAGCACGCGCATGAGCTCCGAAACCTTGTTGCCGGAGATGAACCCGCCGCGGGTCACCATGGTCGGGTCTATGAGGTCCTTCGGCGCGAGCGTGCAGAGATATTTTTCCAGCATGTGCAGGTCGGTTCCCGCCGCGAAGATTGCGGCAACCAGTGCGCCGGCGCTGCAGCCGGAGATCAGGTCGATCGGGATATTGTGCTCGGTCAATACCTGCAGCACGCCTACGTGCGCCGCGCCGCGGCCGCCGCCGGAGGCAAGCGCAAGGCCGACTTTTTTGCGTTCTTCCAACTTGATGATTCCTTTCAGGTGGGACTAACCCATTATTTAATTCCATTATAGCAATACGAACGATTCTTTGCAAGGCTATGCCGCGAAAAAACGGCGCGCACAGAGGGGTTCAATTCGTTACGGAGGAAGGCCGCGCGCTTCCCGCGCGTACGATGCTCCACTGTGTTAAGGGAGCTGCCGTTTTAGGCGACTGAGGAATTGACGGACGGATCGGCAGCTCGCTTTTCACAGCGTTGCGCTGCGCCTCTGACGTTCGGGAGCAGCGGGAGACGCTTCTTTTGAAAGCACCAAAAAGGAGCCGCTAAGCGCCCCTTCGGGTTTTTAGCGGCTCCCTCTGTCTTCGTTATTTCTTTGTCGTCTTCTTCGCGGTCTTCTTGCCGGTCGAAGTCGTACCCGCCTTCTTTGCGGAAGAGGCCGTTCCGGTCTTCTTCGCGGTCTTCTTGCCCGTGGAGCTCGTCGCCGTACCGGTTTTCTTGCCGCTCGTCGTGCCGGTCTTTTTGCCGGTCTTCTTCTTTCCGGAGGTCGTCGTTTCTTCCTTTCCGGAAGACAGCGCGGAGCTGTCGCCGAACAGATTCATCGCGAGCGATCCGAGACCGCCGAGCAGGGAGCCGGAGGAGGATTCTTCCTCTTTTTCTTCTTCCTGTTCATTACTGTTTCCGCCCAAAAGCCCGCCTAAGAGTCCGCCGAGCAGGGAGCCGGAGGAGGACTGCTGCTGCGTGGAGCCGCCGAGGAGACTGCCGAGAAGCGTCGAGCCGATGCTCGGGGAGCTCGTTTGAGAACCCCCGCCCAAAAGCCCGCCTAAAAGTCCGCCGAGCGCGGAGCTTCCCGCGTTGTCGTCATCCTTCTTGTTGCCGATCTGGGTAAGCAGCAGCGGCGCGACCATCGCAAGGATTGTGCCGACCTTGGAGCCGGAAACGCCGCTCTTTTTTGAGATCGCTTTCGTCGCGGCACTTTCGTCCGCGCCTAAGATGTGGCCGAGGATCTTTTTGCCGTCCGCGGTGTCGGCGGAGGCAAGGAACGACGCGGCGTCGATCAGCTCGCCGGTCCTATGCTCGTTCAGCGCCTTGTTCAGCGATTCCGCGCCGGTCTTGGTGGAGGCGTTGTCCGACATTTTGCCGACAAGCACCGGAAGCGCGTCGGAAAGGACCGCCTGCACCTTTGGCCCGCTCGTATTGGTCAGCTTCGACAGCGTTTTGACGCCGTCGCTGCCGATCATCCCCATCAGGGAATTGAGATCGATATCTGCCATGGCTTATTCCTCGGGTGCAACGGTGAGATCGTTTGCCGTTTCGTCGGCTCCTGCAATCGTGCCGTCTTCAAGAACGATGCCCTTGAGATCCTTGCCTTCCTTTTCCGCATCTCTTGCACAGAACGCGCACAGACCGGTGCAGCCGTTGTCCATGGCGACTCTGACCGCGGGCACGTACTCGCCGTCGATCTCTTCGCCTTCGCTGTAGCTGATGTCGGTGGAATTCCGGATCGCCTGACATTTTTCATACAGATGATACTTGTGACCGTATCTGGTCCAATAGACCTTCTCGAAAGAGCTGAGCTGCTGTGCGGCATCCGCTTTCTGCTCCGCGGTAAGCGGATGGAAATCGATGCCGAGCAGACACGCGATCGCAAGCAGGATGCATGCGACGACGGTCACGATGGTCTTGGTCTTTTTGTCGAGCTTATCTTCCTTTCTGGTAAGCACGATGATGATCAGCGGAAGCAGACAGACCGCAGCCATGATCGCACCGAGCTGGGACAGAATGAAGAACAGGAACTTGTTCTTGCCGCTGAACGGATCCAGATGACTTGCCTTCTTCCAAAGCAGACCCGCTATGACGCAGCAGATGAAATCTACGACGATGAAGCCGAGGATCCACCATATCCGCGCTTTTTCAAGACCCGGCAGACGGAGCGCTCTGAAGACGACCAGAATGGCGAGAACTTCGCAGGCGATCGCGACCAGCCAAAGGATCGCGGAGACGATGCGCAGCGTGGTCGCCTTGCTCTTTTCTTCCGCTTTGGTCATACCTTCGACCTTCTTGCCGGTCGCCTTTACTTCTTCTGCGGCTTCGCTCGCAGCTTTTCTGCTGCTCTGCACTTTCGTGACAGTTCTTTTCTTTTCTTCCATGCAAACCCCTCTCATTTCTATAATTGGTTTGGAACGAATGATATACATTCTTATCATATATTTTACTTGAACCCATCTGCAATGTCAATAACGGATTGGTGTATTTTTGTCGCAATGTTTGCGTGTCGGGACGGTTTTTGCAAGTCGCCTCTTGACAATTCGCCCGATTGCGTCCAAACTGAAAAGAGAAACGTTTTCGGAGGATTCAGATGGACTGGTGGAAGATCGCGCTGATCGTGCTCGGCGGAGCAGCGGTTTTGTTCGGCGGCTTTATGGGCCTGCGCCGCGCAACGGCGGGCTGGCGCAGCCGGCTGAGCGTGTTGAAAAACGCGCTCGATGAAGCGATCGCGGCGGATAAGGAGCCGGAAAAACCGCGCTCGCTTTCCTCGCTCGAATCGGTCGTGCTGCCGAAGATCCTGAAGGATTTTCCGGATTTTAATCCGGAGGTATTCGCGCAGCGCGTCAGGCGTGACGCGAAAACGTATTATGAGAGCGGCGTCGAGGGGAAGGTGCTCTATGCGGACGATGCAACGGAGACGTTCAAGGACGCGTTTTCCGACCGTCTTCCGTCCGACGTGGCGGACGGGATTACGGTGCACCGTGTGACGATCGCGGGCTATGACGGTGCGACGAACAAGAAGATTCTGACGTGTCAGGCGGCCGCGGGCTATAACGATCCGACCGGAACGCTTCGCGAACGGCGGCTGATCTTAAAATACATCGCGGGATACGCCGACGATCCGGAGAGTCCGATCGTCGGGTACAACTGTCCGAACTGCGGCGCGCCGCTGCCCGCTGCCGGCGCGCGCGTCTGCGTGTACTGCGGGACGGCGTTTTCGGCGCCGGTGAGCCTCGGATGGCTCCTCTTTGACGCCTTTGAAAGATAAAAAAGCCCCGAACGGGGCTGAAACGTGCGCTTGCTGACGGCAGGCGCTTTTTATTTGTGCTTTCTTCGGTAAATGAGAAGTCCCGCAAGCGCTCCGAAAAGCAGAACCAGCGCGATCGGCGCCCAGAGGAACGTCTTGAGGTTCGGCTCGTTTTTTTGCCGCATTTCGACGGGCGCAGCGTCCGGCGCACCGGTCGGCGCGGGGGTAAGCGGCGCGGGCGAGGCGGTCAGCGTTTCACCTTCGATCGTGACCGGCGCAAGCGGGGTCGGCGTTTCCGAGAGAGGCGGGGGCGTCGGCGTCGGAGCCGGGGTTGGAGTATACAGATCGGCGGGGACGAATTCTTCAACCGAGCGCGACGCATACACCGGCAGCGTGAACCAGACGCGGCCGCCGTAGGAAAAGATGGCGTTTGCGACATGCTGCCCTTCCGAAATCGGCGCGGTCGGGGACGCGTCGAACGTGACGGCAAATTCCGCTTTGCCCGAGAGCAGCGATTCGATCTCGGCGATCGGCCGGAACACGGTGACGTCCTCGGTGCCGACGTTCAGCGCCAGCATGCCGTTTTCCGGATCGGTGACGCGCGCGTTTTCAACAGCGACGGTAAGCGTCTTTCCTGCGAGCATCGTTTCTGCGGTGACGTGATCGTATTCATAGGTAAACACGTACTCGAATAGCTCGCGTGCGCGCTTGAACAGCTCCTTCGAGCGCAGGCCGAAATCATCGCCGGTTACGCCGAGCTGCGAGCAGATGATCGTCACGTCTTCCTTCGTTGCGGCGGCGATCAGACTGTTGCCGGTGCCGGTGGAGCCGGTTTTGACGCCGATCGCGTACTCGTAGTAATACCCTTTTCCGGGCGGATCGGAGATCAGCTTGTTGCGGTTTGTCATGACCATCGCCTTTTTCCGGACGTCGTTGGGCTGGATGGTGTAAGAAACGGTGGAAACGATCGTGCGGAACGTCTCGTTTTGCAGCGCAACCTGCGTCAGAAGCGTCATATCGTAGGCCGATGAGACGTTTCCGTTCCGGTTTTTTCCGCTGGGATTGGTAAAATGCGTATCGGTCATGCCGAGCTCTTTTGCGCGATCGTCCATGACCTTTCCGAACGCGTCCTCCGACCCGGACAGATGAAACGCGAGCGTAACCGCCGCATCGTTGCCCGAGCACAGCATCAATCCGTACAGAAGCTCTTCCACGGTCAGCGTTTCGTTTTTCAGAAGGCCCATCAAGGAATCGGAGCCGCCAAGCCGCGTCGCTTCCTGCGGGGCGGTTTCTTTCTCGTCGAGCGCGCACTGTTCCAGAATCACCAGCGCGGTCATGATCTTGGTCGTACTTGCGGGATGGATGCCGACATGCTCTTTTCTCGCGAAATAGCCGCGCGTAATATCGCATGCGTCGGCGACGTAAATGCCTTCCGCCTTCGCGTTCTTTTCAATCGACTTGTATGCCTTTTCACGCTCCTTGCGCCACGCGTCGTCGTGTCCGGTCAGCGCGCCGAATGCCGGCTCGTCCGCGTCGTCGGGCGATTCGGAATGCGCGTCCTGCTGTTCGGCGTGCGCGCCTGCGGGCAAAAGCAGCAGGGCGATCCATATGAAAATGAGTATCCGGCACAGGTTTTTCATACCCTTCAGTATAGCATACGGGCAAATGATTGGCAAGCCGGGCGCGTTCGCCTCTTCCCTTTTTTTTCGGCATCTGCTATACTGATGGCGAAACGGAAAGGGAGAGATCGCATGGGACCGATGGACAAGGAAGATTACGTCGAGCCGCGCTGCCTTCTGTGTGAAGAGCCGTACGGGGCGGAGGCAAAGATTCGCCCGGTGCCGCAGCAGCGGATTATGGAGAAGGTCGATGAGTACATGTCGCGCCGCGATTACGCAGGCGTGGAGCGGCATCTTTTGTACTGGCTCGAGGAAGCGAAGCTCGGCCGCGATGAAAAGGGCGAGCTGATGATAGAAAACGAGCTCGTCGGGCATTACCGCAAGGTCGGCGCCCGCGAAAACGCGCTTCGGCACGGCGCGGAAGCGATCCGGCTTCTGGATGAGATCGGGTTCGAGGGCTCGATCTCGGCTGGCACGACGTACGTGAACGTCGCCACGGCGCATCAGGCGTTCGGCGCGTACGAAGACGCGTTTGCGCTATTTGAAAAGGCGCGCGCGGTCTATGAGTCGATCCCGTCCGTAAAGCCTTCTCTGCTCGGCGGGCTCTACAACAACATGGGGCTGACGCTCGTATCGCTCGGCCGCTTTGCGGAAGCGAACGAGTTGTATCAAAAAGCGATTGAAACGATGGGCAAGGCCGAACACGGCGCGCTCGAACAGGCGATTACGTACCTCAATATGGCAAACGCTGCCGAGGACGAAAAGGGACTGTTGGACGCGTCCGAAACGATCGACGCGTATCTTGAGACGGCGCAGACGCTTTTGAACACGCCGTCCGTCCCGCGCGACGGGTATTACGCGTTCGTGTGCGAGAAATGCGCGCCGACGTTTGAGTATTACGGCTGGTTCGCGGCGGCGAACGAGCTCAACGAAAGGGCGAGGGGACTGTATGAACGGGCTTGAGCTTTCGGAACGGTTTTTTGAGGAGTGCGGGCGGCCGATGCTCGAAGAGCAGTTTCCGGACCTGCTGCCGCTGCTTGCGGCCGGTCTGTTCGGCGGCGGCTCGGAATGCATGGGCTTCGACGACGAGCAAAGCTGCGATCACGATTTTGAGCCGGGATTTCTGATCCTGCTTCCGGGCGAGGACGTGATCAACCGAAACAGTGCGTTTCGGCTTGAGCGCGCGTACGCAAAGCTCCCGAAGGAATTCATGGGCGTGCGGCGCAGCGCGATCGCACCGGTCGGCGGCGCGCGGCACGGCGTGATCCGAACGGCGGAGTTTTTCACGGAAAAGGTCGGCGCGGCGGACGGGGTTCTCAGCGTTTCGCAATGGATGACCGTGCCGGAACAGTCGCTCATTGAAGCGACGAACGGAAAGCTGTTTTTCGACGGACGCGGGGAAGTGACCGTCATCCGCGAATCGCTTTCGCGCTTTCCGGACGATATCCGCAAAAAGAAGCTCGCCGGCAGTCTTCTTTTGATGGCGCAGGCGGGGCAGTATAACTATCTGCGCTGCATCCGCCACGGCGAGACCGGCGCGGCGCAGCTCGCGGTCGCGGAATTTGCAAAGGCGGCGATGCATACGGCGTTTCTTTTGAACGACGCGTATATGCCCTACTATAAATGGAGCTTCCGGGCGATGCGGGCGTTACCGAAGCTGCCGCTGCTTGCCGAAACGCTCGAGGTGCTTCTGACGACGGACAACGCGCCCGAAAACGCGGCGTCCAAGTACGACATGATCGAAGACGCCGCATCCGACGTGATCGAAGAACTGCAGACGCAGGGGCTAACCAAGGCGATCTGCGGCGATCTCGAAAAGCACGCGTACTCGGTCAACGACACGATCGAAGACGGAGAAATCCGCAACCTGCACATCCTCGCCGCAATCTGAAAGGAGCCGGTATGAACATTCACGGTTTACAAAAAATGACGCTTCTGGACTTTCCCGGGCGCGTGGCGTGTACGGTCTTTTTGGGCGGATGCGATTTACGCTGCCCGTTCTGCCACAACGCCGAGCTCATCGACGGCACGGCAAAGCCCGTTATGGACGACACGGAGCTTCTGGCGTTTCTGGAAAAGCGCAAAGGGCTATTGGACGGCGTGGCGTTTACGGGCGGAGAGCCGACGCTTCGGCCCGACCTTCCCGAACTAATCAAAAAGATCCGCGCGATGGGGTATCCCGTCAAGCTCGACACGAACGGCATGCATCCGGATCGGCTCAAAGTCATGCTCGACGAGGGGCTTTTAGACTACGTCGCAATGGACGTCAAGGGCGGACCGCATCATTATGCGCATATATGCGGTTTCCCTAAAATGGATCTTGCGCCGATTTCCGAAAGCATTTCGATCCTTTTAAACAGCAAAATCGACTACGAATTCCGCACGACCGTCGTGGACGAACTGCACGATCTGTCAGATTTTACCGCCATTTCCGAGTGGATCGCGGGCGCAAAGGCCTACTACCTGCAGGCGTTTACCGACCGCGATACGGTGGTCTACGAGAACTTTCACGCACCCACAAGAGAATGCATGGAAACGTATGCCGCTGCTGTCCGAAAAACCGTACCGAATACCGCGCTGAGGGGCTTGTAATCTGACTTTTTTCGCCGCCGGCGCGCCGTATACGCCTTTTTGCATATGCAACGCATAAATACAAGATATTGTATGATTTGTTAACAATCACCACTACATATTGACACAAGACCCCCACATATGGTAAAGTGGCACTGCTCGGAATCGCGGGATTTTTCCGGCGGTCCCAAAAGGATTACAAACTTTACCAGCGGGGGTATTTTTTATGTACGAAGTCATTAAAAGAGACGGAAAGCTCGCCGAATTTTCGATCGGCAAGATCACCGCGGCGATCACGAAGGCGTTTGAAGCGACGGGGAAACAGTACCATCCGAGCGTGATCGAGCTGCTTGCTTTGCACGTCACGAGCGATTTTGAAAACAAGGTCAAGGACGACAAGATCACGGTCGAAGAGATCCAGGACAGCGTGGAAAAGGTGCTGTCGGAATCCGGCTATGCGGACGTCGCCAAGGCGTACATTCTCTACCGCAAGCAGCGTGAGAAGATCCGCAACATCAATTCCACGATGTTGAACTACAAGGACCTCGTCGACAACTATCTGAAGATCAACGACTGGCGCGTCAAGGAGAACTCGACGGTCACGTATTCGGTCGGCGGCCTGATCCTTTCGAACTCCGGCGCGATCACGGCAAACTATTGGCTTTCCGAGATCTACGACAGCGAGATCGCGGAAGCGCACCGCTCCGCGGCGATCCATCTGCACGATCTTTCCATGCTCACCGGCTACTGCGCGGGCTGGAGCTTAAAGCAGCTTATCCAGGAGGGCCTCGGCGGCGTTCCCGGCAAGATCACGTCCTCGCCGGCAAGCCATCTTTCCACACTGTGCAACCAGATGGTCAACTTCCTCGGCATCATGCAGAACGAATGGGCGGGCGCGCAGGCGTTCTCGTCGTTCGACACGTATCTTGCGCCGTTCGTCAAGGTCGACAACCTGACGCAGAAGGAAGTCAAGCAGTGCGTGCAGTCGTTCATCTACGGCGTCAACACGCCGTCCCGCTGGGGCACGCAGGCGCCGTTCAGTAACATTACCCTCGACTGGACGGTCCCGAAGGATCTTGAAAACCTGCCCGCGATCGTCGGCGGCAAGGAGATGGACTTCACCTACGGCGACTGCAAGAAGGAAATGGACATGGTCAACAAGGCGTTCATCGAGGTCATGATCGAGGGCGACGCCAACGGCCGCGGCTTCCAGTACCCGATCCCCACGTACTCGATCACGCGCGACTTCGACTGGAGCGAGACCGAGAACAACAAGCTGCTGTTTGAGATGACCGCAAAGTACGGCACGCCGTATTTCTCGAACTACATCAACTCGGACATGGAGCCGAGCGACGTGCGTTCGATGTGCTGCCGTCTGCGTCTCGACCTTCGCGAGCTTCGCAAGAAGTCCGGCGGCTTCTTCGGCTCCGGCGAATCGACGGGTTCCGTCGGCGTCGTTACGATCAACATGCCGCGCATCGCGTACCTCGCAAAGGACGAAAAGGAATTCTATGCCGAGCTCGACAGAATGATGGACATCGCCGCGCGTTCCCTGAAGACCAAGCGCACCGTCATCACGAAGCTCCTCGACGCGGGCCTGTATCCGTACACCAAGCGCTATCTCGGCACGTTCAACAACCACTTCTCCACGATCGGTCTGATCGGCATGAACGAGGTCGGTCTGAATGCCAAGTGGCTCCGTAAGGACCTCACGCATCCCGAGACGCAGAAGTTCACCCGCGAGGTATTGAACCACATGCGCGAACGCCTCTCCGATTATCAGGAGATGTACGGCGATCTTTACAACCTTGAAGCGACGCCTGCGGAGTCCACGACCTACCGCTTTGCAAAGCATGACAAGGCGAAGTACCCGGATATCATCACGGCGAACATGAACGGCACGCCGTACTACACCAACTCGTCGCACCTGCCGGTCGGCTACACCGAGGATATCTTCTCGGCGCTCGACATTCAGGACGATCTGCAGACGCTTTACACCTCCGGCACCGTGTTCCACGCGTTCCTCGGCGAGAAGCTGCCCGATTGGAAGGCCGCGGCAAACCTCGTCCGCAAGATCGCGGAGAACTATAAGCTGCCGTACTACACGATTTCGCCGACGTATTCGGTCTGCAAGGACCACGGCTACATCACGGGCGAGCACTTCACCTGCCCGATCTGCGGCGCGAAGACCGAGGTCTACTCCCGCATCACCGGCTACTATCGCCCGGTCCAGAACTGGAACGACGGCAAGGCGCAGGAGTTCAAGGACCGCAAGGTCTACAACATCGGCCGTTCGCACCTCACGCATCAGGGACCGAACCCCGCACCCGACGACACGATTGCGGACGCGGCGATCGAAGCCGCGCAGGAAGCGGCCTGCTGCGCGCCGGTTGAGCCGATGATGCAGGAAGCGCCGAAGGCGGAAGCGGCAAACGCGCTGCTCTTTAAGACGCCGACCTGCCCGAACTGTAAGCTCGCGACCGCGCTGCTTGAAAAAGCGGGCGTCCCGTTCGTCGCGCTGAACGCGAACGAAGAGAAGGAGCTCGTTGAAAAGTACGGGATCAAGCAGGCGCCGACACTCGTTCTTCTGAAGGACGACGGCTTCGAGAAATATCGCGGCGTTTCCGACATCAAGGGCTGGCTGATGCATAAGGACGCGTAACGATCCCTCAGTCACCTGCGGTGACAGCCCCCTTTACACAAGGGGGCCTCTGCTTTTTACGCGAAGAACCATTCAAAAGTCTCCTCCTTGCAAGAGGAGGGATGGCGACACGCACCCCAAATGCCGCACTTGTGCATAGGGAGGTGGGTCGGCGAAGCGACATCTCAAAAGCCTCCCCCTGTGTAAAGGGAGGCGGCGGGCGAAGCGACACCCCCAAAAGCCTCCCTTGTGTAAAGGGAGGTGGCGGGCGAAGCCCGACGGAGGGATTGTTGAAAGGAAGCATCATGATTCGCAAGCACAACCCGAGTCTGGTCGGAAATGCTAAGGCATTAAGGAAAGAAATGACTCCGGAAGAACGGCACTTGTGGTACGACTTTCTTCGTACGTATCCCGTCAGATTTCTGCGGCAGAAGATATTGGGAAGGTACATCGTAGATTTCTACTGCGCACAAGCAAGGATTGTCGTCGAGCTGGACGGATCGCAGCATTATGATGAGAAGCAGAAAGGCTATGATGCGGAACGGACCGCGTTTCTGTCCGGATATGGGCTCTGCGTGCTGCGAATTTCGAATACAGAAGTGAACCGAAATTTCCGCGGAGTTTGCGAGTGGATAGATTTGGAAGTAAAAAAGGGAATTAAACGAGAACGCGACAATCCCCCAGCCGGCTGACGCCGGCAGCCCCCTTTGCACAAGGGGGCCTCTGTACCCTCCAAAAGCCTCCCTTGTGCATAGGGAGGTGGGGTGGTGACACGACACCTCCAAAAGCCTCCCTTGTGCATAGGGAGGTGGGTTGGTGACACGACACCCCCAAAAGCCTCCCTTGTGCATAGGGAGGTGGGTTGGTGACACGGCACCCTCCAAAAGCCTCCCTTGTGCATAGGGAGGTGGGTTGGTGACACGACACCCCCAAAAGCCTCCCTTGTGCATAGGGAGGTGGGTTGGTGACACGACACCTCCAAAAGCCTCCCTTGTGTAAAGGGAGGTGGCGGGCGAAGCCCGACGGAGGGATTGTAAAGAACGGACAGAATCTATCAGGAGGAACAACCATGTACGATATGATCGTGATCGGCGGCGGTCCCGCGGGCATGACGGCGGCGCTGTACGCGCTCAGAAACGGCAAGACGGTGCTTGTGCTTGAAAAGCACGGCTTCGGCGGGCAGATTACGCACTCGCCGAAGGTGGAAAATTATCCCGGTACGCTCCAGATGAGCGGCAACGAGTTTGCGGACCGCTTCCTGGAGCAGATCCTTGCGCAGGGCGCGGACGTGGAGCTGGAGAAGGCGATCGCGGTGAAAACCGAGGGCAATCTGAGGATCGTCGAGACCGAAGAGGGCGGGCGCTACGAGACGCTGACCGTGGTGATCGCGACCGGCGTCAAGCACCGCATGCTCGGACTCGAGGGCGAAAACGAGCTCGTCGGCGAGGGCATCTCGTTCTGCGCGGTCTGCGACGGCGATTTCTATACGGACCGGACCGTCTGCGTCGCGGGCGGCGGCAACTCGGCACTGCAGGAAGCGATCCTGCTCGCGGAAAAGTGCAAAGAGGTCATCATCCTGCAGGATCTGCCCGCGCTCACCGGCGAGGTGCGGCTTCAGCAGGTGCTCGAATCGCGCAAAAACGTACGCGTACTGACAAATCTCAAAATCAACAAGCTTCTGAAAAACGGCGAAGCGCTCGCGGGCGTCGAGGTCGAAAACCGCACGACCGGACAGAAGCGCGAGATCGCGTGCGACGGCCTGTTCGTCGCGATCGGTCTGATCCCCGAAAACGAGCCGTTCAAAGACCTCGCGAAGCTCAACAAATTCGGCTATTTCGATACCGACGAGCAGTGTGAAACGATAACGCCGGGCGTGTACGTTGCGGGCGACTGCCGCTCGAAATTTGTGCGTCAGCTCACCACCGCGGTCGCCGACGGCGCGACCGCCGCGCTTGCAGCCTGCCGCTACATCAACGAGCGCAAATAAAGCAAAAAAATAAGGCTGTTCCCTTGCAAAGGCGCAAAGGAGCAGCCTGTTTTTTATTCCTTCGATCCGCCGGTGACGGAGTTTTTCAGCTTCGTGATCGTCGAGCGCGCGCCCGAAAGCAGACTTTTGAGCTTGTCGGGAATCACGTCGAGCCCCCTGACGGCGCGCACGCCTTCCGCGCTTTCAAAGAACAGCGCAAGCGCGCCCGGACCGACGTGTGCGCCGGTGACGGGTTCATAGTCGACGAGCAGGATATCCTTCGGGGGATGTTCGCCTTCCCGGATCAAACGGATCAGTTCTTCCGCGTCCTCGCGGCAGGCGGCATGCGCGATGCCGATCGTCTGCGTTTCGGCGTCGACGACGTATTTGTCGTACTGCGCGGCAAGCGCTTTGATGGAACGCTTGCGGCTTCTGACCGTATCGAACGCGGAGATGCGGCCGTCTTCGCCGCCCTTCAGGATCGGCTTGATGCCGAGCACGGTGCCGACGACCGCGGAGAGATTAGAAAGCCTTCCGCCGCGGCGCAGAAACATCAGGTCGTTGACTGTAAACACGTTGAACATGCGCTCCGAAAGATCCCGAAGCTGCTTTGCCGCATCCGCAGCGGAAAGCCCCTCGTCGCGAAGCTTAGCCGCCTCGACTGCCACAAGCCCTTCGCCGAGCGACGCGCCGCGTGTATCAACGATCTCAATCGCGCGGTCCGGATAGCGTTCCAGAAGCATTTGTGCGCCGAGCGTCGCCGACTGGCACGAGCCGGAAATGCCCGAGGACATCGCAACGTAAACGATGTCCTTGCCGTCCTTTACGAACGGCTCGAAGAATTCCGCGTACTCCGCGGGATTGATCTGCGTCGTTTTGACCTCGGTGGTTTTGAGCTGCGCATAGAAGGCTTCGGAGTCGAACGTCTCGGTGTCGAGACAGGTGAAACGCTCTTCACCGATAAAATATGCAAAGGGGATCATTTTTAAATCGTGTTCCCGCGCAAGGGGCGAGGGAAGGTTGCCGGACGTATCCGTGACCGCAACAAACTGCATGTGTGCACCTCCGTATAAAACGTCTGCGGCGCAAATCACTTTGCCGCCGCATCATCATGCTCATTATACGCGCGTGCGAAGGATTCGGTCAATCTACCCGATCGTTTTCGGACCCTACCAACCGGATTGCGGCGGATAGAACCGGGAAATCGGCTCTACTCTCGGTAGAATGCTCGAAAAACAGGGCATTTTTTCACCCGTTCACCGCGGGAACACGTCCCTCGCCTTGCAAAAGTGCGCAAACGCTGTTATACTGAATCTATCGGGCAAAGGAGCACGCTATGGAGAAGGAACGGGCGAAAGCGAAGGTCAGCGTCATCGTCCCCGTGTACAACACGGCGGCGTTTCTTCCCGCATGCGCAGAAAGCCTTTCGGGGCAGACGCACGCCGATCTCGAACTGATTTTTGTCGACGACGGCTCGACCGACGGCAGCGGCGCGCTGCTCGATGCGTACGCGGCGGACGATTCGCGCATCCGCGTGATCCATCAAAGAAACGGCGGGGTCTCTGCAGCCCGCAACGCGGGCATTGAAGCGGCGACGGGGGCGTATATCGGGTTTGTCGACTCGGACGATTTTGTTGAGCCGGTTTATTGCGAAGCGCTGCTTTCCGCGTTTTCGGAGCATCCGGAGATCGGCGTCAGTATCTGCAACCGCTTCATCCACGGCCATCCGAACGGCCGTGAAACCGGCGGCGCGGCGGGCGCGGGGCGGGTGCTTGCGCCGGACGAGGCGATCCGGTACATGGTTTCGATCGGCAAAAGCTTCGAAGGCTATCTCTGGAACAAACTGTTCAAAGCAGAGCTTTTCCATGAAATGCAGAACGGCAAACCACGGTTCCGGCTCGATGAAAGCCTCGCAATCTGCGAGGACTTGCTTTTGTGCACGGAGATTTTTGCGTCGGGACAAAGCGCGTACTATAACGGGACGCCGCTCTACCATTATAATTATCGCGAGAGCGGCGCGCTGCGCACGCTTGATGACAAGCGCATGACGGAGTTCGAAGCCCGCGCGAGAATCGAATTGATTGCCGGGGGCTGCGGTACGGACGTTCTGCACGCGGCCGAGCTTTCGCACGTCAAGGCGGCGCTGAACCTGCTTGCGGCGGCAAAGGAGCAGAAGAACGGCCCGCTTGCCGCTGCGATGAAACGCCGCATCGACGCGCGGATGAAAGGGCTTTTAAAGGCGAAGGATCTTAAAAAATCGGAGCGCGGGAAGCTTCTTATCCGCCGTGCTTTTCCGGTTTTATCCCTTCGCATCTTCAACCGTTTCGGCGCGAAATAAACCTGTTAATCACAGGTCAGGACGCAAAAAACGGCGTCCGGACGAAACAATAAAGCACAGGAGGAAACACAATGAAAAAAGCGGTTGCAATTCTGTTGATCGCCGTTATGGCGCTGGGGCTGCTTGCCTGCACGCCGGAAAAAGAAAACGAGCCCGCGGAAAAAGCGGACGGGATCGTCGGCACGTGGGAAGGCAGCGGCGATCGGTTCACCTTTAACAGCGACGGCACCGGAACGTGGGCGGAGGGCCGCAACGCGGACGGAACGTTCGGCGAGGGCGCTCCGATCCGCTATACGATCGACGGCAACGTCCTCACCATCGATGAAGAGGAAACCTGCACGTTCTCCGTCGACGGCGATACGCTGATCCTGAACTTCTTCGGCGTCGATCAGACGTTTACAAGAAAATAACCCGAAACACGCAAACAGGGCCGTCGTTTGACGGCCCCGTTTTTGCGTTCATCCGTTCAAAAGCTTTTTCCGCTCTTTCCACTCGGGCATGTATTGATCGAGGATCGCTTTGAAATCCGCGCCGTGCCCGTGCACCCGAAGATGCGCAAGCTCGTGCAGAATTACGTACTCGAGACAGGCGGCGGGGTAGTGCGCGAGCTGCAGGTTCAGCGTGATCTTTCCGGTCCGCGTATTGCAGCTTCCCCAGCGCGAGGTCATGTTCCGGACCGTCCATTCCGATGGAATGAGGCCCGTGCGTTCGCTCCAGATGGGCATATAGTGCGCTATCTCCGCCTTCAGACGTTCACGCAGCCAGTCGTTCAGGACGGCTGCGCGCTTTTCCGTCGGCGCGGGGCCTTTGAAAGACAGCGTGATGTGATCGGCGTCGAGCGAGACGCCGGTTTTCTTTTGGTTTTCAAGGATATGCAGGGAATAGAGAAGACCGAAAAACCAGACGCGCTCACCGGTTTTGTAGTTTTTCGGTGCGTTGGAGCGCCTTGTTTGCGTTGCTTCGACGTGCTTTTTAATCCAGTCCGCCTTCTGTTCAATAAAGGCGCGGATCGACGCCTCCGGATAAAACCGCGGCGCGGATATGCGCACTTCGCCGTCCGGCGGCAGGATCGTGATGCGGACGGTTTTGACGTTTTTCCGGACGAGGGTCGCCTCGATGCCGGCGACTGTGATACGTTTTTCCGTGTTCATTTGTGATACGCTTCGTGCGCGTTGATTTTGAACCCGCGATAGAGCTGTTCTAAAAGCAGCAGCCTTGCGACGCGGTGCGGGAAAGTCATCTTCGAAAACGAAAGCTTCGCGTTTGCGCGCGCGTATACCTCCGGAGAAAGCCCCAGAGAGCCGCCGATCACAAACGTCAGCGGACGCGCTTCGGCTTCCTTTTCCGTAAGATATGCGGCGAACGCTTCCGAGGTCATCTGACGCCCGTCGATGGCGAGTACTGTGACGAAGTCCTTCGGGCCGATGCTTTTCAGGATGCGCCTGCCTTCCTTTTCACGCACGAGATCCTCATCCTTCGGGTGCAGAGATTCCGGCGCTTTTTCGTCCGCGACCTCGACCACCTCAAGCGCGCAATACCGGCTGAGCCTCTTTTGAAACTCGGCGCAGGCGTCCGTAAAGAACGCTTCCTTCAGCTTGCCGACACAGACGATCCGCACGTTCATACGATCTCAAACACCCCCGTCGGTTCCTCGCGCGCGGCAATCGCGATCTGCATATCTTCGGCGATTCCCGCCTCCTCCAGCGCGGCGCGCACGGCGACCATCGCAAGCGCGGGGTGGTTGTTTTCCTTGCTGAGATGGCCCAAGATCACGTTTTTCACGCCGGTTTCATGCAGCTTTACGAGCGCTTTTCCGCAGTCGTCGTTGTTCATGTGCCCGATGCCGGACAGGATGCGCTTTTTCAAAAGATACGGGTAGTTCCCTGCCATCAGCATATCCACGTCGTGATTCGCCTCGAACAGCAGCAGGTCACAGCCGGACAGGATCGAAAGGATCCGCGCGTCGACGTGCCCGAGGTCGGTGCATACGCCGACCTTGTGCCCCGCGGCGGAAACGGTGAACCCCACGCAATGGATCGCGTCGTGCGGAACGGAGAACGGCAGCACGCGCGCGCCGGCAAGGTAAAAATCGCGGTCGGATTCGAACACGCAGACGTTTTTCGGCGCGACGTCCTTAAGCGGAGCCTTCAGCATCGACCACGTATCGGCGTTTGCGTAAACCGGCAGGTCGTATTTTTTGGACAGAATATTCACGCCGCGCACGTGATCGACGTGCTCGTGCGTAATCAGAATCGCGGAGAGCTGACGCGGATCGACGCCGATCTTGGAAAGGAGCTCCGTGATGCGCTTGCACGAAAGCCCTGCGTCGATCAGAAGCCGCGCGCTGCCCGCTTCGATATAGGTTGCGTTCCCGGAGGAGCCGCTGCATAAGGGACAAAGTTTCATGTAACCGATTATACCACATCCGTCCGCGCGGGAAAAGGGTTTTTCTTGCGTTCTGAAATAAGCCGTGCTATACTTTTCGCATGATCATTGAAGAACTGGCGCTCGCCAAACTGAATTTGACGCTCGGCGTGCTCTATAAGCGAGAGGACGGGTATCATGCGCTCGACACCGTGATGCAGACGACGTCGCTGTTCGACCGCGTTTTCGTGGAAAAATCCCGCACGGTCGAGGTGCACGTGACCGGCATGACGCTGCCGCAGGAGAACACGCTCTATAAAGCTGCGACGCTCTATAAGGCGGCGACCGGCTGCGGAGCGAAGATCCGATGTGAAAAGCGCATTCCCGCCGAAGCGGGCATGGGCGGCGGCAGCGCCGACGCGGCGGCCGTTCTGCGGGGATTACAGCGGCTGCACCGCATGGCGGACGATCGCACGCTCAAAGAGATCGCGCTGAAGGTCGGCGCGGACGTTCCGTTCTGCCTTGTCGGCGGCACCTGCAGGTGCGAGGGCGTGGGGGAGATCCTGACGCCGTTTGCTTTGGGAAAGCGGCTGTGGTTCGTGATCGCGAAGCCGAAGGAGGGCGTCAGCACGCGCGAGCTGTTTTCAAGGCTTCCGCTGCCGCGGCCGAGGGTTCAGACGCTTTCCGCGGTCTCCGCGCTCGCAAGAGGCGACCTTCGTTCTCTTGCCGCATCTATGAAAAACGTCCTTGAGCCCGCGGCGATCGAGCTGGTGCCGGAGATCGGCAGCCTGAAGCAAAAACTGCTCGACGCCGGAGCGCTCGCGGCGCAGATGACCGGCAGCGGCTCCGCCGTGTTCGGCCTGTTTGAAACGGAGGAGGCGGCAAAGAATGCGCTGCCCGCCGTGTCCGACGCCGCGTTTTCCACCGTATGTCATTCGTTATAAGGAGATAAAATGAACGATCGGCAAATTCGTCTGTTGACGACCGCGGGCGTGTCAGCCGCCGCGATCTTTCTGCTGACCCTGCTCGTGCGGATCCCGATCCCGATGGGATATCTGAACCTCGGCGACGCAGGAGTGTTCCTCGTCGCCATCCTGCTCCCCGCAGGGTATGCCGCGCTGTGCGCGGGCGTCGGCAGCGCGCTTGCGGACCTTATCGGCTTCCCGCTGTACGCGCCGGTCACGTTCGCCGTCAAGGGGCTTGCCGCGCTTGCGTTCGCGCTGATGTGGAGAAAGCTTCCCGGAAAGCTCCGCTATCTGGCGTTTATCGCTGTGCTGATCGTGCCGCTCGGGTATTTCGTGTTCGAGACCGTCGCCGAAGGCGCCGTTGCATGGGCCGATCTCCCGCTGAACCTTTTGCAGGCGGCCGTCGGCGCGGGGCTGGCATGGGTGATTGACCGCGCGACAAAAAGCCGGTTTTCCATCTGAACGGATTGCGCACGGCGCGATTCTGTGATATACTACACTTTACCGTTTTTTAAAGGAGGCTATTATGCGCATCCGCATTTCCGCAGACAGTACCTGCGATCTGAGCCCCGAGCTCATCGAACAGTATGACGTTGCGATCACGCCGCTGTATATCCGTCTCGGCGAGAAGGATTTCAAGGACTCAATCGAGGTCACGCGCGAGGATATTTTCAGTTACGTCGAAAAGACCAAGTCGATCCCGAAGACCGCGGCGGTCAACGTCGGGGATTACGTCGAGCTTTTCAAAAAGGCGAAGGAAGAGGGCTACGACGGCGTCGTACATTTCACGATCTCGTCCGATATGTCGAGCTGCTACCAGAACGCATGCCTTGCGGCGCAGGGCTTCGAGAACGTGTATATCGTCGACTCGCGCACGCTGTCCTCGGGCATCGGGCATCTCGTGCTCGACGCGTGCATTTTGCGCGACGAGGGCAAGAGCGCAAAGGAGATCTTCGAGATCCTCGACGAGCGCAAGAACAAGCTCGACGTCAGCTTCGTCATCGATACGCTGCGCTATCTTGCGCTCGGCGGCCGCTGCAACTCGCTTCTGGCGTTCGGCGCGAACCTATTGAACATCAAGCCGTCGATTCAGGTCAAGGACGGCAAGATGGGCGTGGACAAAAAATACCGCTGCTCGCTCGAGCGCGCGGTGGTGCGTTACGTCAACGACAAGCTCGAAGACAAGGATTCGCTCGATCTTCGGCGTATCTTCATCACCGATTCCGGCGTGAGCGACGACATCTTCAACGCGGTCAGGGACGCCGTTTTAAAGAACGCGCCGTTCGTCGAGGTCCTTCATACCCGCGCGGGCTGCACGGTCTCTTCGCACTGCGGTCCCGGCACGATCGGCATATTGTTTTACAGAAAATAATGAATATCGGTTCAAAGCCTCCCTTTGGGGAGGCTTCAGCTTGTCAAAAAACCTTTTGACAAGCTGAGCAGGCTGTTGGGAAGGGAGAGATGGCGACGCGCGGGAAGCGTGCGACGGCACCACTGAAACGAAGCGAAAGCGGAGTGATAAAGAATTCGCGTTCTTCGCGATGGAGCCATACTAAAGTATGCGACTGAGGATGGCGACGCGCGATCAAACGCGCGACGGCACCGCTGTAACGGAGCGAAGCGAAGTGGCTACGAAAACGCGGATAGTTTGCGGCGAAATAATAAAAAGAAAGGGCATTTTTCTGCCCTTTCATTCTGCAAGTGTTCATTTGAAACATATCGCCGCAAACGGTCTGACCCCTTTTACGACAGCCTGAAGCCTCCCTTCGGGGAGGTTTTTCGTATGAAGTTTCAAAAACATTGCATTAATAAAAATTTTCACTTTGCTTTTACATCCGTATGTATTATACTATAAGCAAACTATACGGCGGCGCAGAAAAATGCGCGTCCGTCAGGGTTGAAAAAGGATAACAAGGGGGTTAACGAACAACATGAAAACCAGAAGACTCACCAAGAAAGAGATGTGGATCTTCGCGATCGGTCAGCTCGGCTGGTCGATTCTCGGCGGTCTCATCAATGCATGGCTGGTCACGTTTTATCTGCCGACGTCGGGCGACGTTGCAAACGGCGCGCCGTTTTTCCTTCCGACGGGCCTGATCATTTTCGGCGTTTTGACCATTCTCGGTCTGATCTCGTTTATTTGCCGCATCTTTGACGCCGTCACCGACCCGCTGATCGCGTCCATGTCCGACCGCAGCAAGAACCCGAACGGCCGCCGCATTCCGTTCATGCGCCGCGCGGCGATCCCGTTTGCGGTCATCGCGGTGCTCGTGTTCTGCGCGCCGGTTGAGGCGATCAGCACGATCAACATCATCTGGGTTCTCGGATTTTTGATTCTGTTCTATCTGTTCATGACGATGTATTGCACGCCGTACAATGCGTTGATCTCTGAGTTCGGCAAGACGCAGGAAGACCGTATGTACATCTCCACCGCGATTTCTCTGACGTTCTTCGTCGGAACGCTTTTGAGCTACATCCCGTTCGTATTGGCTCCTGTCCTTCGCAACACGATCGGCGCAAGCTTCCCGTGGAGCTACCGTATCTGCTTCATCGTGCTTGCTGCAGTCGCGTTGATCTGCATGCTGATTCCGACCTTCAAGCTGAAGGAAAGAGATTTTGTCGATGCGCAGCCCGCCGACAAAGACAGCAGCAACACTGTCAAGAGCCTTATCAAGACCTTCAAGAACAAAGAGTTTTTGAAGTTCTCTGCATCCGATATCGCGTACTTCATCGCGCTGACCCTGTTCCAGACCGGTCTTCCGTTCTTCGTCAAGGTCTCCATGAAGCTGGATGAATCCTGGGCCATGTACTTCCTCGGCGGCATGACGGTGCTGTCCGCATGCTTCTATCCGATCGTTTCCGGACTTGTGAAAAAGTTCGGCAAGAAAAAGCTCGTTATCTGTGGCTTTATCGGTCTTGCGCTTGCATACGTCGTGACCGCGCTGATCGGCGTGGTTCCGGGCTTCACGGGCATGCTTCCGGGCATCCTGATCGTCGTGATCGCGGCGTTCCCGATGGCTCTACTCGGCATCATCCCGCAGGCAATCATTGCGGACGTCGCGGAAGAGGATGCGATTCTCACCGGCGAAAAGCGCGAGGGCATGTTCTTTGCGGCGCGCACGTTCGCGATGAAGATGGGTCAGTCCGTTGCGGCGCTCGTATTCACCTCCCTTGCGATCCTGCTGCCGATGCGTGACGTCAACATTCAGGTTGTCGGGCACAATGACATCAAGGTGTATCAGGAAAAAACGGAACAGACCATGGACGCCGATCCTGCGCCGTATGATATCGTCGTTTCCGAAAATGCAAAGGGCGTAACGGCGGAAAATGTCACGGTTCAGACGAAGGCGGAGAGCAAGGAAAAGATCATTGCAAAGGGAACCGATGTCGGCAGCTATGCGCAGTCGCTGTATGATGACGACCTTGAAGTTACCGTTCCGGACGGCGCAAGCTACAACGTCGTTGTACAGCCCGGCCGACTGATCATCGTGCAGGACGAAACGAAGGCGGAAGAGATGCGGAACAAGTTGGGCAGCAACGACCTGACAGCCTCCAATTTCGGTCTTCGCATCATTGCGATTGTGGCGGTCGTATTCTGTCTGCTCGGCGCAGTGATCCTTGCGTTCTATAAGGAAAAGAAGGTCATGGGCGTCATCGAAGAGGCGCATGCGAAAGAGAATCTTCCCGAATAATGAGGAGATGCCATGGATAAAACAAGCGTAATCTTCGGCAATCCGATCGATAAAAAGACCGTCAAAAAGGCGGAAAAGAGCAAGGCGAAGTTCATAAAGAAGTTCGGCGACGATACCAACAAGGAATACCATCTGAGACTGAAACCCATCGACGAGATCAAGGAGATCAAAATCCAGAATCTCGTGCTTGCGGATAAGCCCTTGGAGCTTCCGAAGGACGCCGTGATCGTCGGCAACATCCGCATGGGCTTCGGTCACTACCGCATCGCAATGGCGATCGCGTCCTGCGCGCAAGCGCTCGGGCGCACGCCGGTGTGGATGGACCTTGCGTCGTTCGACGCGACCGGCTCCGCTATGATCCGCAGTCAGAACGATCTCTATTCGCTGGGCTCTAAGCTTTCGCAGAAGATCGGGCTTTTCAACAAGCTCGTGTGGGAGCCGATGAACAGCGAAGGCTTCAAGAAGATCACCTATAACGCGGCGGATCAGAAAAACTCCGAGCTTTTAGCGCCTTTATACGAGGATCTTCCGAAGGATATTCCGTACATCGGCACACACGTATGGCCCTCTCAGGGCGCGGTGCACGCGGGGCTGACGCACGTCGTCAACGCGATCCCGGATAACTGGCCGATGGGTCTGCATCTTGCGGAGGGCTCGATCCACGCCGTGCAGACGCCGTTCGCCTACCTCGGCTATAAGAAGCTGAACGGCTTTGCGAAGACGGCACTGAAGCCGATGCCGGACGAGGACCTCAAGCTTGTCGGGCACTATATCGACCATGAGCTTGTCGAAAACGTCGAGCACGACTGCGCAAAGCGCGTGGAGCGTCTCGAAACCGGCGCGCCGATCCGCTTCCTCATGACGGTCGGCGGCGCGGGCGCGGGCGGCGACCTGTACCTTGCGATGACGAAGCATCTTCTGCCGTACGTAAAGGCGGGCAAGGCGGAGCTGTGGATCAACTTCGGCGACCACCTCACCATGTGGGACGTGTTCAAAAAGAGCATTCCCGGCATCGAAAAGGAAGCGAAAGCCTACTTCGACGATTACAAGGGCCTCTCCGATTGGGCGGAAACGCTCGACAATCCGAGCAAGGCGGGCGTCACCGTGTTCTGCAACAAGAACATCTTCGAGGCAGTATATTCGACGAACCTGCTGATGCGCAAGTGCGACGTGCTGATCACAAAGCCCTCAGAGCTGGCGTTCTATCCAGTGCCGAAGCTCATGATGCGCCACATCGGCGGTCACGAGGTCTACGGCGCGATCTACGCGCGCGAGATGGGCGACTCGACCTTCGAGTGCGAAACCCCCGCCGCGCTGTGCGACATGATCGACACGCTCCTGAACGACAAGGCGATCTTAAAGCAGCTCAACAAGCGCATCGTGGAGCTCAAAAACTTCGGCGTCTACAACGGCGGCTACGAGGTCGTCAAGCTCGCGATCGAAGGCAAAAAGTAACTCGAAGGCAATCAAAAAGCGCCGCATCCGCGGCGCTTTTGTTTTGTAATCATACGCGTTATTCCGGGCGAAAAACTGAGGATTCTTCGTGTTCGGTTCAGAATGACGCAGGGGATAAAGCAGCGGGCTGCTTCAAAAGCCGTCAGATGGGAAGGCTCCTCACCCAATCCTTGAGCTCGCGCTCGGAGACCTTCGGCGGGAAGACCCGGCCCGGCAGGATCGTTGCCTTGGAAAGCTCGCCCATGCGCGCAGGCGCCTTGCCGAGACCCGAGCCGCCGGAGGTGGCGAACGGAATGACCGTCTTGCCCGCAAAGTCGTACGCCTCGAGGAACGTATCGATGATCGAGGGCTCGCGGTACCACCAGATCGGGAAACCGACAAAGATGACGTCGTAGTCCTTGACCGGGGCGTCGTGGTTCTGAAGCGGCGGCCGCGACGCTTCGTCGCGCATTTCGACCGTGCTCCTTGCGCTTTTGTCCATCCAGTTCAGGTCGTCGTTTGTATACGGCGTTTCGGGCGCGATCTCATAGAGCTCAGCGCCGACGCCCCTTGCAAGACGCGCCGCAACGGAAGCCGTCACGCCGCTTGCGCTGAAAAATGCAACCAGTGATTTCATCATAATGCAGTACCTCCTTGTTTATTCAGTTTGATTTCGTGTCGGGATTTTGATCTCGATCGGGGCGGGATCGGCCTGTGCCGCTTCAAGGAAGCGGTCGACCGGGTCGAGCCGGAAGGAGAGATCGCCCGTCGAAAAGTGCATCGGCACGACGGTCTTCGGCGCGATGCGCTTTGCGATCGCCCACGCGGCCGGGCCGTCCACAGTATAGACCCCGCCGACAGG
This sequence comes from Clostridia bacterium, assembly GCA_017388175.1. Classification (GTDB taxonomy): domain Bacteria; phylum Bacillota; class Clostridia; order Christensenellales; family CAG-138; genus UBA3792. Next base: position 60,665 of record JAFOTD010000009.1, read on the forward strand.
GATGAGCAGCGCGTCGCATCCGTGGAGCGCTTCGATCGTCGCATCGTCCGGCATATGCCCGAGATCGCCGCAATGCACGATGCGCTGTCCGTCCGCTTCGATCACAAAGATCGTGTTCGGCCCGCGCTTTGCGCCGTTGACCTCGTCGTGGAAGGTCGAAAACCCGCGGATCGAAAAGCCCGCAAGCGTCTCGGGTCCGCACGATTCCTTGATCGCGGGCGAGCCGCCGACGCGCTCGACGGCGCAGTGGTCGTGATGCCTGTGCGAGAGCGTGATAACGTCCGCGTCCACGCGTTTCAGGTCGGGCAGGCTTCGTTCGTCCACCGGGTCGGTGACGAGCCGCCCGCCGGCGTCGTTGACGAGATAAAAGGTCGAATGGCCGAGCCAGGTCCGTTTCATTGTTCGTTCCTCCGTTCCCATAGTAAGATCTTTGCGGCACGGTTCAGCCGCTGTTCAAGCGCGACGCGCACGTTTCCGTCAAGGCGGTGCGAAGCGCAAAGAAGCCGCTTTTCGCCGTCCGGTGCATGAAACAGCGCCGCGTAAAACCCGTCGAGAAGGTTCGGGTCGTCCGGCGTTTTCGCGTCCGGATGTTGCGCCATGATCCATAGCCGCCGGGAAAAGAACGACTCGTCCGGCTCTTCTGCGGGCGGGAGCGCCTTTGCGTACGCGTCGATCGCGTCCGCCGTAAAGAAGAACAGCAGCCAGCCGTTTTCTTCCCGGACCGACGCAAGCAGCGGAACGCCGAACAGCGTGCATTCCGGGACGTGCTGGGCGAGCGTCTCGGCAGCGGCTTTTGCACCCGTCCGAAGGAAGCTTCCCGAAGCGAGGTGCGCCTTTTTCGACGGCTTCAGCGTCGGCTCTGTGCCAGTATGCCGCGCGACGAATGCGCCGAGCGTTTGTTCGATCGATGCACGAAACGAAATCATATATTCATGGTATCGGATTCTCGCCGAAAAGTCAACAGGTATGGAACCGCAAAGGTTGGGAAATACTTGCTGCGAGGTGAAAAAAGATGCGAAAACGATTTCTGACCGGACTTTTGCTGCTCGTGCTCGGCACGGTCGGCGTTGTGAAGACCGCGGCGCCCGCGCTCAAAACGATCTCGTCCCATGACGGTATCCTGCGTCTGCACGTGATCGCCGCAAGCGATTCCGAGGAGGACCAGAGCGCGAAGCTTCAGGTGCGCGACGCGATCCTGCCGCTGTTTTCCGCGGCGGAAAGCTACGAGGATGCGCGCGCGTTTCTGCTCTCGCACGGAAGCGAGATCCAATCGGCGGCCGAAGCGGTATTGAAAGGCCGCGGGCTCGATTACGGCGTGCAGCTTTCCCTGGGCACGGAGAC
>JAFOTD010000041.1 GCA_017388175.1 Clostridia bacterium
CCAGCTGCGCTTGGTCTTGCGATTGGAATGGCTGACCAGATTGCCGGACATGGTTCCTTTCTTGCAGACTTCACAGAACTTACCCATTCAGTCCACCTCCTTGCTAAAACTCGAACATTGCAATACTACCACAAGGTTTTCAACAATGCAAGCATTATTTTTCAAAAACAGGCATTTTTTCAAAGAATATATTGCATTTTCGCCGTTTTGGGACGTTTCCGGGACACGTTTACCGCATGCCGAGGAAGTCGTTCTGCCGAAGCGCCTCGTAAACGACGATCGCGACGGCGTTGCTGAGATTGAGCGAACGCTGTCCGTCGCCCATCGGGATGCGGATCGCCTCGTCCGCGTGCGGAACGAGGATCCTCTCCCCTAAGCCCGCCGTCTCCTTTCCGAACACGAGAAAATCGCCGTCCCGGAAACGGACCTCGTCGTAGCGATTCTTCGCGTGCGTGCTGCAGTAGAAAAACCGCGCGGAAGGGTACTGCGCCCAGACCTCCTCGATGCTGTCGTGATAATAGAGCGTCAGCGTATGCCAGTAGTCGAGACCGGCTCGCTTTAATGCTTTGTCGTCGGTCGAAAAGCCCAGCGGACGCACAAGATGCAGCGCCGCGCCGGTCACGGCGCAGGTGCGCGAGATATTGCCCGTGTTGCTCGGAATCTCCGGTTCCACCAAAACGATGTGCAGCATAAAACCTCCGGTTCGATGCAGAATGCAGAATGCAGGATAAGAATAACACAAATTCGTCAGAATTGCAAAATTTACAAAAACAAATCGAAAAGCTATTGAGAAACCGCATCTTCCCTGTTATAATACGTCACATGACAAATACCGTAAGTGCGGGCGCGGGCCGCCCGCAATCCAATACAAATACCGGCTACGCGCGCGACTTTTCCGTACGCCGCGCCGCTCCGGTTCAGCCGAATCGCAGCGCAGAGGATGCCTTTGCCGCGGCGAACGGCACGCTGCGCTTCGCAAACGAACGCAAGGCGTCCGCCGCGTCTCGCGCAGGGTCGACGAATACACGCGGCACGACAACCCGCAGCACATCCTCATCCGCCGGCACGCAAAGGCGCGGTACGTCCTCCGGCTCAAAACAGCCGCAAAAGCGCAGGCGCAAAAAGAAGAACAATCGCATGTTCCTGTTTGCGCTGCTTACGCTGCTGCTTGCCGTCATTCTGCTGGTCACGATCATTGCGGTCACCGCATGCGGCGGCTGTTCTCAAAAGAATTCGCCCGATTCGCCTTCCGATCCGGAAAGCTCGCAGGCGCCCGGCGGGAACGGGACGCCCGCACCCGATGAGACGCCGGAGCCGGTCACCGACGACACCGTGATCACGAAAAGCGCTGTGATCGAGGGCGTATCCGTGCAGAACCTGAAGGTCGGCGAGGCGCGGGCGCGCATCAAGGCGGCGCTCGAGGAAAAGCGCGAGTCCGTCGACATCACGGTCGCCTACGCATCCTACGAGCCGCTGCTTCTGACCGCCGACTCGATCGGTCTGGAGTATACCGACGCGGACATCAACGATGCGCTTTCGCGCGCCGTGTCCGGTATGGACGTTCCCGCTTCGATCCCGCCGACGTTCAGCGGAGAGCTTCTGCGCAGTGTGCTCTACGAGCTGAACGACAAGATTCCGAACCACGCGGTCAACGCGACGGCGACGGTCAAATGGAAGAGCAAGACGATCGACGGGAAAAGCTACTCTCAGCCGTATTGGGACTTTATTGCGGGCGAAAACGGCGCAAAGATCGACTTCACCGAGCTGGAAAATCAGATCACGCACGCGCTCGAAACGGGCGACTTCACCGCGTCCCTGACGCCGTCCGTGACCGTATCCGAGCCGGAGATCACCGTCGATGTGCTGAAATCGCAGCTCACGCTGCTTGCGAGCTATCAGACCGACTATTCCTTCAAGGGTTCCTCGAAGGATCCGGAATATGACGAAAACTGCCGCGGCCGCGACGCGAACATCTCGAAAGCGATCGGCATGATGCAGGTCACCGAGCTGAAGCCGGGAGAGAGATTCAGTTTCAATAAGAAAACCGGCGACCGCTCCGAAAAGAACGGCTGGGCGTACGCGAACGCCGTCTATCAGGGCACGGGCTACCGCAAAGAGACCGGCGGCGGCGTGTGCCAGGTCAGCACGACCATGTTCAACGCGCTTTTACGCGCGGGCATCACCGAATTTACCCGCAGCGGACACAGCATCCCCTCGGATTACGTCACCAGCAATTTCGAACAGGGACTCGGCTTTGACGCGACCGTCGACTCGAATCATATCGACTTCGGCTTCAAGAACACCACCGGCCATACGATCTACATGTTCGTCTACATCACCAAAAACAACAGCCGGCGCAAGAACATCAACGTCGAGATCTACGGGCAGAAGGAAGAGGGCGTCGAGTACCGCGTTCGCAACGAGATCCTTGAGCATACGCCTTCGAACGACGAGAGCAAGTACGAGTATGAATACGATAAGACCATGCTCTCTACGGACAAAAAGGTCCTCCTTCGCAACCCGCACGACGGCTACCGCGTCAAAACGTACGTCGATAAATATCAGGACGGGAACTTTGTAAAGACGGTCCGCACCGAGGAAACGGTCTACAAGGTCATTTATCCGAAGTACCGTGTCGGCACCGCAACGATCACCCCGAAACCGACGGCAACGCCGAAGCCGACCGCAACGCCTGCGCCGGAGGATCCCGACGAGACCGAAGAACCGTAAACCCGAAAAGCAAAACTGCTGCAAGCAATTCACTTGCAGCAGTTTTTTTCGTTGACCGTTATTCTCCGATGCCGAACGCTTTGAAGCTGTTTCGGTACAGGATTTCCGAAAGCTCCCTTGGATCGAGTCCTTTCAGCTCCGAAAGCTTGTTGAGCGTCAGCACGATGCGGCGCGGATCGTTTCGCGTGCCGCGGAACGGCACCGGCGTCATGTACGGGCAATCCGTTTCGATCAGCAGCCGGTCGAGCGGAAGTTTCGACGCGATCTCCCACTGGTGCACGGCGTTTTTGAACGTCAGCGCGCCGCCGAACGCGATATAGAGCCCCAGGTCGATGCATTCCTTTGCGATTTCGTAACTCGCCGAAAAGCAGTGCATCACGCCGGACAGCCTTCCGCGATACGGACGCAGCAGATCCATGCAGTCGCCGTGCGCCTCGCGGTCGTGAATGATGACGGGACGTCTGAGTTCACACGAAAGCGCAAGCTGCGCGTCAAAGCAGTCGCGCTGCACGTCCCGCGGGGAGAAATCGTAGTGATAATCGAGCCCGATCTCGCCGATCGCGACCATGCGTTCGCGCGTCAGCGCTTCTTTGATGTGATCGAGCGTTTCGGGGCGGAACTCGTCCGCCGAATGCGGATGCACGCCCGCGCTGCCGTAAAAGAACGGTACGCGCGCGACGAGCCCGGCGACCCTGTCGATGCCCGCCTCGTCGCAGCACGCCTCCATGACGCGCGCGATGCCGGCGTCCGGAAGCGAAGCAATCAGTTCTTCGCGGTCGGCGTCGAACTGCTCGTCCAGTAGATGCGCGTGGGTATCGAAGATCCGCATCAGCGCACCACCCAGCCCGCGGGAAGGTTCTTCGAGGGTGAAATGAACGCAAGCTCTTTGTCCTCGGGATCGGACGCGCAAAGAATCATGCCGTGGCTTTCCACGCCGCACAGCGTGACCGGCTTGAGGTTTGCGACGAGCACGACGGTCTTGCCGATCAGCTCCTCGGGCTTGTACCAGTTCTTGATGCCGGAAACGACCGTGCGCTCCTCATTGCCCAGAGAGACCGTGAGCTTTAAAAGCTTTTTGCTGCGCTTGACTTCCTCGCAGGCCGTGATCTTCGCGAGTCTCAAATCGAGCTTATCGAAATCGTCGTAGGCGATCTCCGCCTTGATCGGGGGAAGCTGCGGCGCTTCGGGCTCGGCGGGCTTTGCGTACTTTGCCTGAACCGCTTCGATCTGCTCCGCAACGGCCTTCGGATCGAGCCTTGCGAACAGGATCTCGGGCTTTTCCGCAACTCTGCCCCCCTCCGCCGGGTACTGCCCGAACTGCGAAAGCGTTTCGATCGCGCGCGGCTCGGCGCCGATCTCTTTCATGATCTTCCCGGCCGTCGCCGGAAGGAACGGCGCAAGGAGATTCGCGCCGATCGAGATGCTCTCGATCAGGTTATACAGCACTTCGGAAAGCCGGTCCGCTTTTTCGGGGTCCTTCGCAAGAGTCCACGGCGCGGTCTCGTCGATGTATTTGTTCGAGCGGCGGAAGATATTGAAGATCTCCGAAAGCGCGTCGGCGATGCGGAAATCGTCCATCGCCTTCTGCGCGCGATCCTTTGCGCCGAGCGCCACAGCCTTCAGCTCCGCGTCGACGGAATCCTCCGCGCCGGTGCGCTTCACCGCGCCGCCGAAATACTTGTTGCTCATGGCGACCGTGCGGTTGACGAGGTTGCCGAGCGTGTTCGCGAGGTCCGCGTTCAGCCGCTCGACGAGCAGATCCCACGTGATCGTGCCGTCGTTGTCGAACGGCATCTCGTTAAGCACGTAATAGCGCACCGCGTCCACGCCGAACAGTTCCGCAAGGTCGTCCGCGTACATGACGTTGCCCTTGGATTTTGACATCTTGCCGCCCTCCTGCAAAAGCCACGGATGCCCGAACACCGTCTTCGGCAGCGGGAGATCCAGCGACATCAGGAAGATCGGCCAGTAGATCGTATGGAAGCGGATGATATCCTTTCCGATCACGTGCACGTCCGCGGGCCAGAGCTTTTTAAAGAGCTCCGAAGACTCGCCGCCGCATTCGTAGCCGATGCAGGTGATGTAGTTCGCGAGCGCGTCGAGCCAGACGTAGACGACGTGCTTCGGATCGAAATCGACCGGAATGCCCCATTTGAACGACGTGCGCGAGACGCAGAGGTCCTGAAGCCCGGGCAGCAGGAAGTTATTCATCATCTCGTTTCTGCGCGAAACCGGACGGATGAAATCGGGATGCGTGTTGATGTAGTCGATCAGTTTCGGCGCGTACTTGCTCATTTTAAAGAAGTACGCCTCCTCCTTCGCGGGCTGCACCTCACGTCCGCAGTCGGGGCATTTGCCGTCCACAAGCTGCGAGGGCGTAAAGAACGATTCGCAGGGCACGCAGTACATGCCTTCGTAATAGCCCTTATAGATATCGCCCTTGTCGTACATGTATCGGAAGATCTTCTGAACGGCCTTCACGTGATCCTCGTCCGTCGTGCGGATAAAGCGGTCGTAGCTCGTGCCCATCAGATCCCAGATGCGCTTGATCTCCCCCGCGACGCCGTCCACGTATTCTTTCGGCGTGACGCCCGCCGCCGCCGCCTTATCCTCGATCTTCTGGCCGTGCTCGTCCGTGCCGGTCTGCAGGTACACGTCGTAGCCCTCATAGCGCTTCCAGCGCGCGATCGAATCCGCAAGGATTGCTTCGTACGTGTTGCCGATGTGCGGCTTGCCGGAAGCGTAGGCGATCGCCGTCGTAATGTAATACTTCTGTCTCATATCATTCCCTCTCCTTATTCCTGTCATTGTAAGAATCTGCGGGCGTTTTGTCAATCACAAAAATCCACGGACTTAACCCGCCCGCCGCCGTGCGCCGCTTTTCGCGAAGCTTCAGAAACGCGTTCTCGCGGATCAGCCTCTCCAGAAGCTTTGCGTCCGCCGTATACAGCACCGCGACGCCGCCGTCGTTCAATAAATACTTCAAGTGCTTCAGAAACCGCGCGTACAGCGTTTCGTTCTCGCGGTGCGAGCCCACGCGCGTGCCGAACGGAAGATTTGAAAGCACGAGGTCCGCGCCGTTCCTCGCTTCAAATCGCAGAATGTCGCGGCAGATAAACTGCGCCGAGCTTCCCCCCGCCTTTGCGTTCTCCCGCGCAATCGCGATCGCGGAGCTGCTTTTGTCGACGCCGAATAGCCTGCGGCAGTCCGTTTGCGCTTCCGCGGCGAACAGCAGCGAGCCGCTGCCGCAGAACGGATCGAGCACGTACGGACGCGCGGTTTTGATCTTCGAGAGCGCATAGCGCGAAAGCGCGTACGCAAGCGCCGGATGCATCGACGCGGGCAGCGTACCCTTGCGCCACGGATAACGGCGGTCTTTGACGTTCCAAAGCTTCCAATAGAGATCGCACCGGTCGTTTCGCGAGTCGATGCGAAGCTCGCAGTCGTACGCGGAAGGATTGTTGCGCCCGTCCAAAAGGGCTTTCAGCTTTTCGATGAACCCGCTGCGGTCTTTCAGATATCCGCGGATCTCGATGCGGTAATACGTGCCGATGCACGTTTTCGTCGCTGCGGCGATCGCCTTTGGCTCCATCGGCACGTCGTACGCAATCGGCAGCAGCGCCTCGGTCATGCAGTTCGCACGATACACGCGCTGCATGTCGTCGGTCACGACGCGCACCGCGTCGCCCTTGACCTCTCCGAACAGACCGAGCGTTTTTAATTCCGCTTTGAGCTCCTCCGCAAAACCGTGCGGCGCAAAGCAGAGCACCTCGCGCGGGGCTTCAAGCCGTTCCAGCGTGCTTTCGGGAACGGTTTCAAAGCGCTGCATCGCCTTTTCATAAGCGATCGTGATCTCTGCAATATGCTTGTCCGTCGCTTCCGATTCGGAAACCGGCACGCGGTAGCTCAGCAGCGCGTCCTTTGCATTGAGCCGCCCGAGCGAAAGCAGCAGGCTCGGCACGGCGAACAGCGTCGTTTCCGATTCAAGCGCAGAGACGAGCAGCGGCACGTCCGCCTCGTTTTCGAGCGCGCCTAAAAGCCTGTACGCGTTTTTTCGCACCTTCGGCTGTTCGCTGTTCACCAGTTCGGAAAGGATCGCGCGGTCCGAAACAGCCGCCTCGATCTCGGCGCGGCCCTGCTTCGTCTTTGCGAGCGCGCACAGCGCGGACAGCGCTTCGACCGCGGTTTCGCCGTTCAGTTTTTTTACAAGCTCCGCCGCCGTCATGCGTTTGCCGCTTCGCGGATGAGCCTGAGAATCTGCTCGGTTCCGTCGACGCCCTCGGCGTTTTTCATCATTTCGATATAGCGTTCGCGCGCCGCATACAGCGCGTTGACTTCCCGCAATACCGACGCGGCGCCGACCTCGTCGGCGCGGAGCACGCGGGCATAGCCGCGCTTTTCAAAATACGTCGCGTTCAGCTCCTGATCGCCGCGCGTCGAAGCGGACGAAAGCGGCAAAAGTAGCATCGGCTTATGCAGCGCAAGGAGCTCGAAGACGGCGTTCGCCCCCGCGCGCGAGCAGACGACGTCCGCAAGCGCGAACAGATCCGCCATCTCGTCGCGGATGTATTCATACTGCACGTAGCCGGGCAGCTTCACGCTCTCGTCCAGCTTGCCCTTGCCGCACAGATGCACGACGTCGAAGGTTTTCAAAAGGTCCGGAAGCGCTTCGCGCACCGCAACGTTGACCGCAACCGCGCCTAAGCTTCCGCCGGTCACAAGCAGCACGGGCTTGTTTCCCGAAAGGCCGGTAAACTGAAGCGCTTTCCCGCGCGAGCCTTTGTAAAGTTCGGGACGGATCGGCGTGCCGGTGTGCACGCCCTTATTGCCTTTCACGAACGGAACGGTGTCCGCAAACGTGACGAGTACCTTATCCGCAAAGCGCGCGTCGATCCTGTTCGCAAGGCCCGGCGTATAGTCGGATTCGTGCGTGAGAACCGGGCAGATTCCCTTCGCCGCGGCCACGACCGGCACGGAAACGTAGCCGCCCTTACTGAACAGCACGGCGGGCTTTAACGCCTTTAAAATCTTTTTCGACTGATGATAGCCCTTCAGCACGTGGATCGGCATTGTGATCGTCTTGAGACTTGCGTAACGGCGCAGCTTGCCCGAGTCGATTTCGTGATACGCGACGTCCCCGACCGCTTCGACGAGTCCCTTTTCCATGCCGGACGTGCCGATATAGTGAATGTCCCACTCGGCGCGATCGAGCTTTTCGATCAGCGCGAGGTTCGGCGTCACGTGACCTGCCGTGCCGCCGCCCGTAAAGACGATGGTCTTTTTCATGTTTCGTTTCCCCCTCGTTCTATCCTATGCGCGTATTCCCGGATCAGCTCTCCGTACTCGTCGGTTTGGAAAAAGCGCTCTCCGATTTGCCCGGACGGGTCAGATCGCTGTCCTTCAAAAGCACGCGCGAAATCATAAACTTCATCTGCGAATACTCAAGCGGCAGGTTGTTCATATCGAGCTCGAGCATAACGAGAACGAGGCGCTCGTCGTTCGCGCTGACCTTGGTTTCCTCCGCGTCCGGATCCGCCTCGCGGAAGCCGATGAACCACGCAAGCTCCTTTTCCTTTTCCTGACCGACCTCGGCCGTGCCGGTCTTACCGGAGATGACAAAGGTACGCACGCCGAGGTACCGGCCCGTGCCGCCGTGATCCTTCGGGAGCTTGCACACGCCGATCATCATGTTCGCCATTGCCTCGGCGTTCGCCTGCGAGCAGATCGTTTTCCACGTTTCGCCCTGCGGATGCTCGTACGTCCGGACGTAATCCTGCCCCTCCGCCTGCCAGATCGAATCAACGATATACGGAACCGGCGCTTTGCCGCCGTTGCGGAACGCCGAGATATAGCACGCCATCTGCAGGGGCGTCACCAGAAGCTCGCCCTGTCCGTATCCGCTCATCGCGAGCAGGCTGTACGTTTCGGTGCTCTTTTCATTCTTGATCTGGGACTTCTGCGTCGGCAGATCGAAAGGAACGTTTTCGCCCATGCCGATGAAGCTCAGGTATTCCTTGAACCGGTCCCAGCCGAGCCGCAGCGCGAGCCACGCAAAGAAGATATTGTCGGAGTCGATGATGCTCGATTCCATGTTCATCGGCGTATGCCGGTTCGAGGAACCGGTTCGCGTGATCTCGTCGATGCCGGTATAGGCGAACGAGCCCTTGCGAACCTCCCATGCGTCCTTCCAGCCGCCGCCCGTCGTTTTATAGCGCGCGTTGCGGATGTGCGCCTGTTCCTCCTCGGGGAACGTGGTCTCGGTCGTGACGATGCCCGCTTCCAGAGAGCCGACGCCGGTAAACGGCTTGAACGTCGAGCCCGGGGCGTAAAGACCCTGAATTGCGCGGTTTAACATCGGCGTCTTCGGGTCCTCTCTCAACGCCTCGTACGCGTCGGTTCCGACGGTACCGCGGGAGAACGCTTCCACGTCGTAATCGGGGAAGGAGTACATTGCCTGTACCGCTCCGGTCTTCGGATTCATGACGATGACCGTTCCGGAAATGTTGTCGTCGTATACGACGGTCTTCACAACCTCCTCGACGCGCTGCTGCAGCTTGATGTCGAGCGTCAGATGCAGGTCCTGTCCGTCTTTTGCCGGGTTGTTGTAAAGTGTCTGCCGGTTCGTGCCGTCGAGTCCCTGAATGTACGCGTAGCCGCCTTTCTCGCCGCGCAGCAGCTTTTCATATTGCTGCTCAAGCCCGACGTATCCCATCCAGCTGTCCTTCTCGTAAACCCAGATGTCGTCGTCCGTAATCAGGCCGGAGGGTTCGGTCACGGTCTCGCCGTTGCGCCGTTTCTCGATCTCCTTCCACGTCGACTCCCACATGACTGACGCGAATCCGAGGATATGCGACGCGGAGCGTCCGAACGGGTATGCGCGGAAGCGGGTGGACGTCAGGCTCGCGTTGTTGTCGATGCCCACGCCCTTGATGCTGAGAAGCCGCTCTTCGAGCGCGTCGTCCATCTGATCCGGATAGAGCTTTGCGATAACGGCTGAGGAATTGGTGCTGTAGATCGCGTTTCGGACGACCTTGTTTTCATATTCTTCCTGCGGCGTTCCGGACGGCTTTAAGACCGGAATGGCAAGGATCTGCTGCACCACGGATTCTTTTTCCTCTTCGGGAATCTGGTTCGGTACGCAGAACACCGTGATCGGGGAAAGGTTTTTCACCAGCAGCTCGCCCTCGGCGTCGAAGATTTCGCCGCGCTTCGGGTAGTTGACGCCGACCAGGAGCTTATCTCCCCACTCCATCGTCGGGAAGATCAGCGCAGGCGTCCACTGAATGCCCCAGCGTCCGTTTTCGTACAGCGCGTTGATCGTATAATCGTTGGTCATCTCGCCGAGCGCCGTAGAATAGGTCATCTGAAAATCGACCGAGCTCGTGATCGACGCATCGGATACGCTGCGAACGATGTAGCTGATCTCGGTAAGACCCACCGCGTCGAAAATCTGCTCGTACTTATCGGCAAACTCCTTTGCGGAAATCATCGGATCGCCGGGACGCGTATCCGCGCCGGACGTATTTTTGACCGAATCCGACAAAAGATCGTACGCGGCGCCGTAGCTGCCCTCCGCGATGTATTCGATAAACTCCAGACAAACGTCGCTTCCGCTTCCGTGCGCCGTTGCGCAGCCGATCGGCAGCGCCGCGCCGATCAGTATGCAGAGAACCAGAATGATGCAAAGACTTTTTTTCACTATGTCAATACTCCGCGTAAAAATTTCCGTTTATCATTATAACAGAAGAAATACAATTTGTGTGGATTTTTTGCGATCGTTTTCAAAAAAGACGCTTTTTCTCCGAATTTCCTTCATACGATGAACCATGAGCATCGTGATTCTGTTTCTTTTACTCGCCGGAATCGTCACATCGCTGTTTCTCGGTCGCGGCGGCGAGGTTCTTTCCGCACTGCAAAGCGGCGCGTTCGAAGCGGTTGAAAATCTGCTCCGGATCTCGGGCGCATATCTTTTGTGGATGGGGCTGATGAATGTCGCCGAAAAAGCAGGATTGATTTCCGCGCTCTCGCGTCTGCTCTCGCCGTTTCTTTCGCTCCTGTTTCCCCGTGCGGGCAAAGCGAAGAACGCGATCTCCTTAAACCTTGCCGCAAACGTGCTCGGCATGGGCAATGCCGCAACGCCTTTCGGTCTCAAAGCGATGCGGCTTCTGAACGAGTCGAACCCTCGCCCGGGCATCGCCACGAACGAAATGTGCGTGCTGCTCGCCGTCAACGCCTCCTGCCTTGAGCTGTTCCCGGCCACGCTCGTCGGCATGCGCTTAAGTTTCGGTTCGGCCGATCCCATGGCCGTCGCGCTCCCGACGCTTCTATCCTCGCTTGCGGCGACGCTCGTCGCCGTGGTGCTCTGTTTGCTTCTCACCCGCCCATGTTCCTCGCAATCCTGATCCTTCTGCTGCTTCTCTTTGCCGCTGTTCGGCGCGTCAACGTGTTTGAAGCGTTCCGCGACGGCGCGGCGCAGGCGCTGCCGTTGATAAAAACGATTCTGCCGACGCTCGCAGTGTTCTCCGCCGCGATGGGCCTGTTCCGCGCAAGCGGGGCGGAGGCAATCCTCGAAAGCGCGCTCTCCCCCGTTCTTTCCGCGCTCGGCGTGGAAGCGCCGCTTGTGCCGCTGATTCTCGTGCGTCCGTTTTCCGGCGGAGCGGCCGTCGGCGCGCTCACCGGTCTTTTTCAGCAGTACGGTCCGGATTCGCGCATCGGCCTTACGGCGAGTGTGCTTCTCGGTTCATCGGAAACGATCTTCTATACGCTCGCGCTGTACTTCGGCAGCGTCGGGATCAAAAAGACGCGCTTCACCGTGCCGGTTGCGCTCGCGGCGATGCTGACCTCGGTCGTCACCGGTCTTTTGTTCTCGTCGCTTTTCTTCGGTTCGCGTTGACTTTTTGCCTCCGGATTGCTATGATATATTTGATAATATCGAGTTTTCCGGAGGCTGCTTATGCGCATCGACAACCGAATCCTCGTCGGCAAGGGCGAGACCGAAGCCTGTATTCTTCCCGAGATGGCGAACCGCCACGGCCTGATCGCCGGCGCGACCGGCACGGGCAAAACCATCACCCTGAAAGTCATGGCGGAATCGTTTTCCGACCTCGGCGTTCCCGTCTTTCTCGCCGATGTGAAAGGCGATCTTTCCGGCTGCTGCAAGCCCGGCGAGATGAACGAAAAGATCGCATCGCGGCTTCAAAACGTCGGCGTCGATCCCGAATCGTTTCCCATGCGGCGCTATCCCGTGCGCTTCTGGGACGTATACGGCGAGGGCGGGCATCCGGTCCGCACGACCGTTTCCGAAATGGGCGCGGAGCTTCTCTCCCGCCTTCTGAACCTTTCCGACGTGCAGGCGGGCGTGCTTTCGATCGCGTTCCGCGTCGCGGACGACAACGGCTGGCTTCTGATCGATCTCAAGGACCTTCGCGCCATGATTGCGTACGTGACCGAGCACGCGGGCGAGCTTCTGCACGAATACGGCAATATCAGTAAGCAGTCCGCCGGCGCGATCCAGCGTGCGCTTTTACAGCTCGAGGACGCGGGCGGCAATCTGTTCTTCGGCGAGCCCGCGATTGAGCTTTCCGACTGGATGCAGACCGACGAAGACGGACGCGGCTTTATCAACGTGTTCCACTGCGCGAAGCTGTATCAGAGCCCGCTGCTCTATTCGACGTTCATGCTGTGGCTGCTCGCCGAGCTCTTCGAGGAGCTGCCCGAGGTCGGCGATCTCGAAAAGCCGAAGCTCGTGTTCTTCTTCGACGAGGCGCATCTGCTCTTTAACGACGCGAAAAAGGCGCTCCGGGACAAAGTTGAGCAGGTCGTGAAGCTGATCCGCTCGAAGGGCGTCGGCGTATACTTCATTTCACAGCAGCCCTCGGATCTGCCGGATCCGGTGCTTGCGCAGCTGAGTAATCGCGTGCAGCACGCGCTTCGCGCCTACACGCCCGCTGAGCAGAAGGCGATTCGAACCGCCGCGGCGACGTTCCGTCCGAACCCCGCCTTCAAGACCGAGGACGCGCTCACCGAGCTCGGCACCGGCGAAGCGCTCGTGAGCTTTCTCGACGCAAAGGGCCGCCCGTCGATCGTCGAGCGCTGCACGATCCTGCCGCCGCAGTCGATGATGGGTATGATCGACGGCGAGCGTCGAAAAGCCGAGATCATGGCGGACGGGCTCTACGGCAAGTATGACGATCCGGTCGACAACGAATCCGCCTACGAAATCCTGACCGGCAAGGCGCAGCAGGAAGCGCAGGAAAAGGCGGAAGCCGCCGAGCGCGAAGCCGAGCAAAAGGAGCGCGAGAAGCAGGAAAAGGAAGAAGCGAAGGCGAAGGAAAAGCAGGAAAAAGAGGACGCGAAGGCAAAGGCGAAGGCCGAAAAGGACGCGCTGCGCGAAAAGGCGAAGCGAAAGTCCAAGACCACGTCGATGGTCGGCAAGGCGGCCTCCTCCACCGTGAACACGATCGGCCGCGAGGTCGGAAAATCCCTTTACCGCGGTCTTTTGGGCACGCTGAAGAAGCTGTTTTAACGGGGCGTCCGGGTCGACGTCCGCTACAGAAAGGAGAACGTTATGCCGCTTTACTGTGAAAACTGTATGAAGCTCGTTGACGGGCCGATCTGCCCCGCCTGCCGGAACCGGAAGCTCAGAGAGGTCGAACCCGGCGATTTCTGCCTTGCCGCGGAGGTTCCGTATATGCAGGCGGAGATGCTGAAGGACGTATTCCGTGACAACGGCATTCCCTTTACGGAGCGGTTGTCGCTCGGTGCGGCGATCACCGTGGAGCTCGGTGTGAACTTCGGCCGCGTAAAGCTGTTCGTGCCCTATGACAGGCTTCCGGAAGCAAAAGCGTTTTACGAAGCGTTTTTCTCGGGCAGCGCCGTGCTGATCCCCGACGAGGGCGAAAACCCGATCCCAGACCGGGAACTTCTCCTCGGGCACGTCTACCGGCACTTTAAGGGCGGACTGTATCGCGTCGAGGACGTCGCGAAGCATTCCGAGACGCTGGAGGAATACGTCGTCTACCGCAAATTATACGGCGACCGGTCGCTTTGGATCCGGCCGAAGGGGATGTTTTTGTCGCCGGTCGACCGCGAGAAATACCCGGACGCTATGCAGGAATTCCGCTTCGAGCCGGTCGACGACCCGGACGGTGAAACGCCCGAAGGCGTCTGATTTTTCCGGGTTTATACATTTTTATAACGCTTTTCAATATGCGGTTTCTTTCGGGAATACCGCATATTTCTACATTGTATCCTATGTAAAATCCGCGAAAAGTTATGAATAAAGTGTTGCTTTTTGCATACCGCGGTGCTATACTCGCCTTGCCATAGAGAGTGCGCGAGAGACAAGCTCAGCGACCGCACAGCAACCTGCCTCAGTAAGGTGCTAAAGCTTGCATGATGGCGTGTCAAATCATTTCGGTCTGATCGTTCGGTCAGACCTTTTTGTTTTCCGTTTTATCGGATAGAATTCGTGTTATCCTCTTTCTTGAAAGCCGGAAAGGAGGAAACGACATTGGCAAAGAAACCGAACGGAAAGCTGAAAATCCTGTACGTGAAGGATATTTTGGAACAGACACGCGCGGCGGGACGGACGATCTCGATGCGCGAACTTTTGGAACGCCTTTCCGAGTACGGCGTTTCTTCGGAGCGCAAGAGTGTTTCCGACGACATCCGGCTGCTCAGAGAGTACGGACTGCCGATCGTCTGTCTGCACCGCGGCAGAGCGACCGTGTATTTGTTGAAAAAAACGCCCTGACCCGTGGACAACCGGAAAAAAACGCGGTATACTTGTGGCAAAGTAAAACAAAGGAGAACGAACATGCAGGCAAGAAAAGACATGGACCCGAGATTCCAGTGGGACTTTACACACATGTACGCAAGCGACGAGGTCTGGGAGGCCGAGCTCAACAAGCTCGTCGGCGAGCTCGACCGCATCGCCGCGATCGAAGGCACGCTCGGCGCTTCGCGTGAGAGCTTCAAAGCAGGCATCGACACGATCAACGAGATCGCGCAGCGTCTGGAGCGGCTCTACATCTACGCGAACCTCCACCGCTGCGCCGACGGTTCCGAAACCAGGCATCAGGAGATGGACGGCAAGGCGACGAGCGCGTACGTTCGCTTCTCGATGATGGTCGCGTTCATGGAGCCGGAAATCCTTGCGATTCCCGAGGAGACGCTGAAGGAATTCCTCGCGCCGGACGAGATGAAGCCGTACCGCTTCATGGTCGAAAACATCACCCGCAACCGCGAGCACTGCCTCGACGCGCAGCGCGAACGCATGCTGGCGCAGCTCGGCGATGCCGCGCAGACGCCGCACGACACGTATGAAATGCTGACGAACGTCGACATGGAGCTGCCGAAGATTCACGACGAGAACGGCAACGAAGTGCAGCTTACCAGCGGCAACTTCGGCGTATTCCGCGAAAGCCCGGTAAGAGCCGTCCGCGAAGAGGCGTTCAACGCCATGTTCGGCACCTATAAGAAGTACATCAACACGTTTGCGGCGCTGTATTCCGGCAACGTCAAGATGACGCAGTTCGAAGCGAACGTGCGCGGCTACGCGAGCACCTGCGAAGCGGCGCTGTTCCGCAACAATATCCCCGTGTCCGTCTACGACAGTCTGATCGAAGCGGTGCACGACAGTCTGCCCACGATGCGCGAATATCTCGCGCTTCGCAAGGAAACGCTCGGACTTCCTAAGATCGACATGTTCGACCTCTACTGCCCGATGGTAAAGGACGTCGACTTCAAGGTTCCGTTTGAGGAAGCGAAGAAGCTCGTGAAGGAAGCGACAAAACCGCTCGGCGAGGGGTACCAGAAGCTTCTGGACAAGGCGTATTCCGAGAACTGGATGGACGTCTATGAGAACAAGGGCAAGCGCAGCGGCGCGTTCTCCTGCGGCGTATTCGGCGTACACCCGTACGTGCTTCTGAACTACACCGACGCGCTCGACGACGCCTACACCGTCGCGCACGAGTTGGGTCACGCGATGCACTCCTATAAGTCTGACGCGACGCAGGATTATATGAACCACGACTACTGCATCTTCGTCGCGGAGGTCGCGTCGACCGTCAACGAAGTGCTGCTTACAAAGTACCTGCTCCGGACCGAAACCGACAAGGCGCGCCGCGCGTACGTGCTGAATCACTTCCTCGAAGGCTTCCGCACGACGCTGTTCCGCCAGACGCTGTTCGCGGAGTTCGAGCGCAAGGCGCACGAAGCGTACCAGAACGGCGAGCCGCTGACCGCCGAGAAGCTGACTTCGATCTACCGCTCGCTCGTCGAGCTGTACTACGAAGGCGCCGAGGTGCCGGAAAACATCACCTATGAATGGTCATTCATTCCGCACTTCTACACGCCGTTCTACGTCTATCAGTACGCGACCGGGTTCAGTAGCGCCGTCGCGATCGCGTCGCACATCGTCGAGACCGGCGATGCGGAGGGCTATCTCAAGTTCCTCACCACCGGCGGCAGCGATTATCCGCTCAACGAGCTGAAGCTCGCCGGCGTCGATCTCACCAGCCCGCAGCCGGTCAAGGACGCGCTGAAGGTCTTCGGCGATTCCGTTCGCGAACTCCGCGAGCTTTTAAAGGAGCTGTAAGAGGGATCTTTACGGGGTTGCCGGAAGGAGGCGCTTCGTAAGGAAGCGTCTCCTTCCCGTTTGAATACGAGAAATATATGAGAAATGTGACCACGCCGGCCGGTAATGGTACAATCATTGGATAATCGGGTTTTGTGAAGAAATCAGGCAGAGGAATCTGTGTAAACGGAACCGAAGCAAATAACCATCTCGTGTTGCCGTCCTGCTTCGTAAGAGCGGACGCTTTTCCGGACAAAGGAGAAAAAAAAGAAATGTCAGATGCAGTCAGAACGAACCGGATGCGCTGCAGGGTGGCTGTCGTTTCCTGCTCACTGCTTTCATTCCTGGTCTTTCTTGCAGTGTGCGACCAGCTGCTGAGCACGCCGGACGCGATCGTTCAGGAGGTCGGATGGAAGTCCTACCATA
>JAFOTD010000072.1 GCA_017388175.1 Clostridia bacterium
GAGTCTGAGCACGATCGACGTGACCAAGTGCCCCCAGCTGCTGCATCTGGACGTCGGCTTCAACAACCTCACCGCGCTGAACGTGTCCAAGAACACGAAGCTCGAATGGCTGAAGGCCGAGGGAAACGACATCGCTTCGCTCGACGTCTCCAAGAACACGGCGCTGCTTGTGCTTGAGTTTGACGACAACCCGATCGGCAAGATCGACGTCTCCAAGAACACGAAGCTGTCGAGGCTGACGCTGTGCGATACTTGTCTCGCTGCGATCGACGTCTCCAAGAACACGAATCTTGTTTATCTCTCTCTGTACTCCAACACGCTCGGTGCGATCGACGTTTCGATGCTGCCGAAGCTTACGCATCTGGACGTTGACTCGAACAACCTCGGCGAGCTGAACGTCAAGAACAACACGGCGCTTGAGTACCTCGATTGCGGCAACAATCAGCTTTCCTACGTCGATCTTTCCAAGAATACGAAGCTCAAGACCCTGTACTGCCAGGGCAACCGCATGGAGTTTTTGAGCGTCGGAAACTGCCCGAATCTGGAGGTTCTGGAGTGCGGCGGCAACCGCATCCGCGCGCTGCGCCTCACCGCCAACACAAAACTGAAGAGCGTCAACCTTTCGACGCAGTATACGTCCTGTCCGCTGGTGCTGACGCAGAGCGGCGGCAAGTATCAGTACAACATGAAGAGCGCGGGATTCTTTGAGACGAGCGCGGAGCTGCAGTACGTCAAGGCGTTCGACAGCACCTATTCCTTCAACGCCTCGACCGGCGTCATGACGATGCCGGGCAACGTGTCGAGCTTCAAGTATAAGTACGATACCGGCATGGGCGAAATGACCGTCTGCGTCGAGCGGTACTTCTCCGGCGACTTCACGATCTCGTTTGAAGGATATACGAAGTTCAAGGGTACGACGCCGTACATGGTCTATCCGGGCGGCGTAGTGCGTCCGGGCTTCACGGTCAAAGACGGCAGCGGCAAGGTGATTCCGGAGTACATGTACGGGTATACGTATGAGGAGAACGATAAGCCCGGCACGGCGTACTTGAGAGTCTGGCTGTACAGCGACATGGTCAACCAATCCGCGTGGTTCAAGATCTACATGCCCGCAACGACCAAGACCGCGGTCTCGAACGCCAATAGCGGCATCACGATCTCGTGGGATCCGGTCGACGGCGCGGCAGGCTACGTCATCTATCGCCGCGCGTGGAGCAGCACGACGAACGGCTGGACGACCTTTGAGCGCTGGAACAACACGACCGCTACGACGTGGACGGATACCAAAGTGTATGCCGGCACGCGCTATCAGTACGGCGTCAAGGCGTATTTTGCGCAGCGGTACGACGGTGTTACCGGCGCAAAGATCGGCGGCGCCATGGACAACTACAACCTCGGCCTCGTCGGCCCGCTGAAGACCACGGTTCGCATCACGACCCGCACGCTGAAGTCCGTGACAGGCGGCGCGAATCAGATCACGGTAAGCTGGGAAGGAAGTTCGCATTTTACCGGCTATGAAGTACAGATCGCGACGGATTCGAGCTTCACCAAGGATACGAAGACCGTCAAGATCACCAATCCGAAGACGTATTCGACCGTGATTAAGAACCTGAAAGGTGCAACGACGTATTATGCGCGCGTGCGCTCGTATCACATCTTTGAAGGCACGACGTATTACGGCCAGTGGTCGAACGTGAAAAACGGCAAGACAAACTGACGCAACCGTTTGTATCCGCTCTCCGCAATCCGGGGAGCGGATTTTTATGCGTCCGGAGCCGCGCGCGGCAGCCGTCCCGACTGCGCAAAAAACGGGATTTCGAATCGCAGAAAAACGCATAAATGCAGATTGACTTTTCGACGTGATTTTGGTACAATAGCGTTGATGTTGGACATCCTGAAACGGTTGTCTGACAACCAAAGAGAGGTACGACCGCGTATGAAGAATTATTGGGTTTTGCTCGGCGCTTTCGGCAGCGGAAAAAGCGAGCTTGCGCTGAATATGGCGATTCGCGCCGCAAAGAACGGCCCCTGTACGCTCGTAGACCTCGACGTAATCAACCCGTATTTCCGCACGAGCGAGCGCGGCGACGTTTTGGAACCCGCCGGCGTAGAGCTCATTATGCCCCCGTTTGCCCTGGATAAGATTGAAATTTTATCGCTTTCCGCCCGCGTGTATTCCGCGTTTACGCCGGGTGAGGGAAGCGTTTTTTTCGACATCGGCGGCGATCACGTGGGTTCGGTCGCGCTGGGGCAGTATAAGCCGCATTTTTCAAAGATCCCGAAGGAGAACCTGCACGTTCTGTTTATCGTGAATCCGATGCGGCCGACGGCTGCGGATCTCGAGAGCGCGTACGCAACGCTCGAAAAGATCAAATTTGTTTCGCGGCTGGACGTCACGGGTATCGTGAACAACGGAAACTTAGCGGGAGAGACGGACTACACGCATCTCATCGAGGGCTACGAACTTGTAAAAGCGCTGTCCGAACGGACGGGGATCCCGGTCTGGGGGACCTGCGGCACGCAAAGTGTGCTGGATGATTTCGACGTGTACGCAAAGGAGCACGGGCTTGACGAACGGTATATCGGCGTCCGTCAGCCGATCGAAGTGATGATGCACAGAAGCTGGGAAAAGTTCCTGAACGAAGGACTTTAAGGATATACCCCAAAATACATCTCAGGAAAGAAAGGAAATGCCATGATCAAAGTAACCATCTATGAAAACGCATGCAAGAGCTGCGGGCTTTGTGTGCGTGCATGCCCGAAAGGCGTGCTGGCAATCTCCAAGCGCCTCAACGCAAAAGGCTATTACGCCGTTGAGGTTGTGAATGCGGAAGCCTGCATCGCCTGTGCGTCCTGCGCAAGAACCTGCCCGGACGTTGCCATTGAGATCGAGAAATAAGGAGGAACAGTATGGCTAAGAAACTGATGAAGGGCTGCGAGGCCATTGCCGAAGCCGCCATCCAGGCGGGCTGCCGTTACTTCTTCGGCTACCCGATTACGCCGCAGAACGACATTCCCGAATACATGTCGCTGCGTCTCCCGCAGGTGGGCGGATGCTTCCTGCAGGCGGAGAGCGAACTCGCCGCAATCAACATGGTTTACGGCGCAGGCGGCGCGGGTGCGCGCGTTATGACGTCCTCTTCGAGCCCGGGCATCTCCTTAAAGCAGGAAGGTATTTCCACGATCGCGGGCGCGGAGGTTCCGTGCGTGATCGTCAACATGATGCGCGGCGGCCCCGGTCTCGGAAACATTCAGGCGTCGCAGGGCGACTACTTCCAGGCGGTTAAGGGCGGCGGCCACGGCGACTATCGCTGCGTCGTTTACGCGCCTTCCTCCATTCAGGAAACGGTCGACATGATGCCGAAGGCGTTCGACACGGCAGACAAGTACCGCATCCCGGTCATCATCCTTGCGGACGGTCTGATCGGTCAGATGATGGAGCCGGTCGAGCTGCACATGAATCCGAACCCGACCATGCCCGAAAAACCGTGGGCAGCGCAGGGCTGGGATCCGAAGGGCACGCGCCCGCGTGCGGTCATCAACTCGCTGTACATCGAGACCGAGGATCTGGATACGCTCATGACGCGTCTCAACGCGCGCTATGAGGAGATCAAAAAGAACGAGATCATGGTCGAGAAATATCACACCGAGGGCACGGAATATATCCTCTGCGCATACGGCACGGTCGCGCGCGTCTGCAAAGCGGCGGTCCGCATCCTCGAGGAGAACGGCATCAAGGCCGGTCTCGTCCGTCCGATCACGCTTTGGCCGTTCCCGACGCAGGACGTTCACGACGTCTTCGCGCAGGAGAGCGTCAAGGCAGGTCTCACCGTCGAGATCAGCAACGGCCAGATGGTCGAAGACATTCGTCTTGCGGTCAACGGCATTAAGCCCGTGGAATTCATGGGCAAGGGCGGCAGCATCATCCCGTCTGCGGAAGATATTGCCGAGCGCATTATGCAGATGAGGAGGGCATAAAAGATGGCAACCGTTTTTAAGAAAACTCCCGTTTTAACGGACGTTCCGTTCCATTACTGCCCGGGCTGCGGTCACGGCATCGTGCATCGTCTCGTGGCGGAAGTCATTGAGGAGCTGGGCATTCAGGAAAAGTGCGCGGGCGTCGCACCCGTCGGCTGCGCGGTCTTCCTTTATAACTACATGAACATCGACATGTACGAAGCGGCGCACGGCCGTGCTCCGGCAGTCGCGACGGGCTTCAAGCGCGTCCATCCGGATAAGTACATCTTCACCTATCAGGGCGACGGCGACCTCGCTTCCATCGGTACGGCGGAGATCGTGCACGCGGCGCACCGCGGCGAGAAGATCTCGACGATCTTCATCAACAACGCGATCTACGGCATGACCGGCGGTCAGATGGCGCCGACGACGCTCGTCGGCCAGAAGACCACGACCTCGCCGCTGGGCCGCGATCCCGAACACTGCGGCAAGCCGATCCGCATTGCGGAAATGCTCTCCACGATCGAAGGTTCCGCGTTCATCGCGCGCTGCGCGCTCGACAGCACGCCGCACATCAACCAGACCAAGGCGGCGATCAAAAAGGCGTTCCAGGCGCAGATCGACCGCAAGGGCTTCTCGATGGTTGAGATCCTCTCTCCCTGCCCGACCAACTGGGGCAAGGCGCCCGTTGAGGCGATGGAGTGGCTCAAAGAGAACATGATCCCGTACTATCCGCTCGGCACGTTTAAGGAGGTATAACCATGGTTGAGAGAAATATTTTCGCAGGCTTCGGCGGACAGGGCGTTCTGCTGATGGGTCAGCTTCTTGCGGCAGCCGGCATGATGGAAGGCAAGAACACCTCTTGGATCCCCTCGTACGGCCCCGAAATGCGCGGCGGCACGGCAAACTGCAGCGTCATGCTCAGCGATCAGGAAATCGACTCCCCGCTCGTCACGCGGCCGACGTCTCTGATCGTCATGAACAGACCGTCTCTCGAGAAGTTCGAGGATAAGGTCGTTCCCGGCGGCTCGATCTTCGTCAACAGCTCGATGATCGACATCAAGGTCAAGCGCACCGACGTCAACGCGTACTACATCCCCTGCACGGAGATCGCGTCGGAACTGGGCAACAGCAAGGTTTCGAACATGATCATGCTCGGCGCATACCTCGGCAAGTCCAAGTGCGTCGAAGTCGAGACCGTTCTCAAAGCGCTTCTCGAAAAGCTCGGCGAAAAGAAAGCCAAGCTGATCCCGTTGAACCGTGAAGCGCTTCTGCGCGGCGCATCCTGCATCGAATAACGAATCATCGCAAGGGGTTGCCGACACCCTCGGCAGCCCCTGCGGTTTTTCTGCTGCGGGACACCTCATCAGTCAGCTGACGGATCCACTCCACTGCGCTCCGTTACAGCGGAAGATCGCGCGCTTCCCGCGCGTACCATCGACAGCTCCCCTCGAGGGGAAGCCCTGTTTACCAAAAGCCTTCTCCTTGAGGAGAAGGTGTCACGACGAAGGAGTGACGGATGAGGTGTAATGAATTGTCCTTCGGACGTGAATTGCACCCGATGGATGCATGAAAAGGAGAAATCACTATGGCACAGTATATTTCTGCCGCGGAGGCAGTCGGGCTGATCCGGGACGGAGACTGCTTGATCTATAACAACTTTCTCGGCATGAACAATGCCGAACAGCTTAGTATTGCGCTGAACGAGCGCTTCGAGGCGGAGGGACACCCGAAAGACCTCACGCTGTACTGCACGGCGGGTTTAGGCGGCTGGCTTCCCGGACAGCCCTGCGAAAAGATCGTTCCGCTCGGCGGCGTGAAGACGGTCATCATGTCGCACTACGGCTCCATGCCGGACACGGCGAAGATGATCCTCGAAAACAAGATCGAGGCGTACAATCTTCCGTTCGGCGTCATGTCGCACGCGGTGCGCGCGGGCGCGGCGGGTCACCCCTATTACATTTCCGACGCGGGTCTGAACCTCTTCGTCGATCCGAAGTACAAGGGCTATCAGCTCAACGAGCAATCGAAGCAGGAGCTGGTTGAGGAGATCGTCATCGACGGC
>JAFOTD010000073.1 GCA_017388175.1 Clostridia bacterium
ACGGCGCTGACGGAAGGAGGACAGTTCTGATGCGTAAGGAATATCGAACCATTTCCGAGGTCGTCGGCCCGCTGATGCTGGTCAAGGACGTAGAAGGCGTCAAGTATGACGAGCTTGTCGAGATCGAGCAGGCGGACGGCGGTATTCGCCGCGGCCGCGTTCTGGAAATCAACGGCGATAAGGCCATGGTGCAGCTTTTCGAGGGTTCGCAGGGTCTGCGCATCTCCGACAGCAAAGCGCGGTTCTTGGGTCACTCCATTGAACTCGATGTTGCGCCCGACATGCTCGGCCGCGTTTTCGACGGCATGGGCAAGCCAAAGGACGGCGGTCCCGCGCTGATCGCCGAAAAGCATCTCGACATCAACGGCACAGCAATGAACCCCGCCGCGCGCGACTATCCGTCCGAGTTCATTCAGACGGGCATTTCCGCGATCGACGGACTCAATACACTTGTACGCGGACAGAAGCTCCCCGTGTTCTCCGGCAGCGGTCTTCCGCACGCAAATCTCGCCGCACAGATCGCGCGTCAGGCAAAGGTTTTGGGCAGCGACGAGAAGTTTGCTGTCGTTTTCGCCGCTGTCGGCATCACGTTCGAGGAAGCAGACTTCTTCATCAACGACTTCCGTGAGACCGGCGCGATCGAGCGTACGGTCACGTTCATCAACCTTGCGAACGACCCGGCGATCGAACGTATTTCCACGCCGCGTATGGCGATCACCGCGGCGGAGTATCTTGCGTACGACCTCGGCATGCAGGTGCTCGTTATCATTACGGACATCACGAACTACGCGGAAGCGCTGCGTGAAGTCTCCGCTGCGCGTAAGGAAGTTCCCGGCCGCCGCGGCTATCCGGGCTATATGTACACCGACCTTGCAACGATGTATGAGCGCGCCGGCCGTATCCGCGGCAACAAGGGATCGATCACGATGATTCCGATCCTGTCGATGCCGGAGGACGACGTTACCCATCCGATTCCTGACCTGACTGGTTACATCACTGAGGGACAGATTATTCTTTCCCGTGAGCTGTACCGCAAGGGTCTGACCCCGCCGATCAACGTTCTGCCGTCGCTTTCCCGTCTGAAGGATAAGGGCATCGGAAAGGGCAAGACGCGTGAAGACCACGCCGATACGATGAACCAGCTCTTCTCGGCGTATTCACGCGGAAAGGACGCAAAGGAGCTCGCGGTTATCCTCGGCGACGCGGCGCTGTCCGATACGGATAAGCTCTACGCCAAGTTTGCGGACGAGTTCGAGGCAAGATACGTTTCGCAGGGGTATTACACCAACCGTTCCATCGAGGAAACGCTGAACCTCGGCTGGGAGCTTTTAAGGATCCTGCCGAAGTCCGAGCTCAAGCGTATCAAGGACGTCTATATCGAAAAATACTACGAGGAGGCGTAAGCCGTGGCGCTGCAGTATAAGCCCACGCGAATGGAGCTCAGCAACCTGAAGAAACGCAGGACGGTTGCCATTCGCGGACACAAAATGATGAAGGATAAGCGCGATGAGCTTGTGCGCCGCTTCATCATCCTTGCGCGCAAAAATAAGGCGCTGCGTGCGGAAACAGAGAAAAAACTCGGCGAGGCGATGCAATCCTTCGTCCTTGCCCGCGCAATGATGAGCGGCAACGAGATCGAGGAAGCGCTGATGTACCCTGCGCGCGAGATCAAGGTCGATATGGGCAAACAGAACATTCTCTCCATTCCGGTGCCGAAGCTTTCACTCGATACGAAGGACGGCTTTGTGTATCCGTACGGATTCGCCACGACCGGTGCCGATCTTGACGGTGCGGTGCAGGCGCTTGCGGAGATCCTTCCGCTGATGCTTGAGCTCGCAGAGGTCGAAAAGGCGACGAGCAGGCTGGCGGACGAGATCGAAAAGACCCGTCGCCGCGTAAACGCGCTTGAATACGTCATGATCCCGCAGTTCGACGCTGCGATCCATGATATCCAGATGAAGCTGGAGGAGAACGAGCGCGGAAACACTTCGCGGCTTATGAAAACCAAGGAGATGCTTGCAAAGGAAGCATGACGGACGTTTTTGCGCTTCTCAAAAACGCGGGCTTCGCGGAGGGCTTCTTGCTTCCCGTCGCTCCCTATACGAACTGGACACGCCATCGTAACGATGGCGTGTTTCATCCGAACACGTCGCCGCTCGTCGATGATCCGAAGGAAGCGTATCCGTGGGCAAACGCGATTTTGATCTGCGTCATGCCATATACGCCTTACGATGATGAAACGCTTGTCGCATCGTACTATCCGGCGAGCAATCGCGCGTATCATGCGATGAAGCGTCTGCTCGCGATGCTGAAGGAGCAGGGGATCCGGGCAGAGCGCGCGGAAACGCCGTATCGCGAGCAGTTGGCTGCTTACGGGGTCGGTTCACGCATGGACAATCAACTGCTCTATCTGGAGCCGTACGGGACTTATTTCAATCTGCAGGGCGCCATGCTTTCGCTTCCGGAGCCGGTTTCTTATACGCAGCAGTGTGAACCGGTAGAGGTCTGCAATCATTGCGGACTGTGCAAAACCGTATGTTTCGGCGCGATCAAGGGCGACTATGCATTCGAATGGAAGCGATGCGTACATACGTATCTTGAAGGCGATCCGATGCCGTACGACGCAATGAAATGGCTTCCGTCGCTGCTTGGATGCATGCGCTGCCAGGCTGTTTGTCCGAAAAATCCGCAGAAAACGGTTCCGATCCCGGATGAAATCATACATACGCTTGATCCGGTTGCAATTCTGAGAGGAAACCGAAAGGCGGCAGGGGAGCTGATCGGTAAAAACCTTGCAGGGCCGAACCGGCTTTTGCGTCAGGCGATTGTTCTTGCCGCAAACAGAAACCGGGTCGATGCGCTGCCATATCTGCTGAAACTTAAAGAAACCGAAGGCGAGCGCTTTTCGGCCGAGCTTGATTACGCAATTTCCCTCTTGCAAAAAAGGTAAGATGCGTTTATAATGGTAGAGCACTAAGCGGGGAGATAGCGGTGCCCTGTACTCGCAATCCGCTACAGCGAGGCTGAATCCCCGTCCCGAGGCCAATTGTTGTGAGGTAGGTCTCAATACGGAACGTTGATGCGCGGGTCCCGTGCAATCGTACGCCGTGAACCGTGTCAGATCCTGACGGAAGCAGCACTAAGCGGATAGTACGATGTGCCGCGGGGTTATCTGCGAGGAGTCATCGGTTGAGCGTCCACTCGGAGCAAGAGGTCGAAGGACGGGTGTGCATGTTTTGAAAATCGGAAAGCCGGGCAGGGATGCTCGGCTTTCTCAGCATACGGGAGGTGCAGCATGGAAGATTTCTCGGTATTTGACATCATCGGGCCGCGTATGACCGGACCTTCGTCCAGCCATACAGCGGGTGCGGTACGCATCGCGTACATTGCAAGACGCTTGATCGGCACGGAGGTCAGCCGCGTGCATTTTACACTGTACGGTTCTTTTGCGGAAACGGGCAAGGGCCACGGCACGGATAAAGCGCTGATCGGCGGAATTCTGGGCTTTACGCCGGACGATGAGAGAATTTGCCATGCGTATGAATTTGCCAAGGAACAGGGCGTACAGGTCGATTTTACGTATTCTGACGAGCCGGCGGATCATCCGAACACGGTCAAGATCGAGGCGACCGACGTGAACGATCGCATGACAGAGGTTGTGGGACGTTCTGTCGGCGGCGGGAACATTCTGATTACGGAAATCAACGAGCTTGGCGTCGAGCTGTCCGGCGAATACCCGACGCTGATCGTGAGGCATATGGATGAACCCGGCGTCATTGCCGAGGTTTCGCATGTGCTTGCGCAGCTTAACGTCAATATCGCGTTTATGCGCGTGTTCCGCCACGGCCGCGGCCGCGACGCGTATATGTGTATCGAGACGGATACGCCCGTCACAAAGGAAATGCAGACCATCATTCGGCAGCTCTGCAAGGGCATTACCGAGCTGTTCGCAGTATAAGGAGGAGTGGATATGCAGTTGGTCGATGCTTTTGAATCCGGCACAAAGCTTTGCGAGTATTGTACGCAGGAGAGCTGTACGATTGCGGAGGCAATGATCCGCCGAGAGGTTTCCCGCGGAGAGATGATGCGTGACGCGATCTTAAAGGAAATGCAGGAGAATCTGAACGTCATGCGCGAGTCCGTCCGCATTGGATTGGAAGAGCATGTGGAGACCGTTTCGCATCTTTCCGGCGGTGAAGCAATGCGGCTGTTCCGCTATGCGAAGTACGATCCTTTTTCCGGCGGAAATACCTGCCGCGCCGCGGCAAGCGCAATGGCGGTCTGCGAAGTGAATTCGTCCATGGGACGGATTGTTGCCGCACCGACAGCCGGTGCGAGCGGTATCTTACCAGGCGTTCTGATCGAGTGCGGCATTGAGCGCGGCTGGACCGACGAGCAGCTTGTACAGGGGTTGTTTACCGCAGGCGCGGTCGGATTGCTCTTCGCGCAGAACGCTACGATTTCCGGCGCGGACGGCGGCTGTCAGGCGGAGACCGGCGTTGCAAGCGCGATGGCCGCGGCTGCCATCGTCGAGCTGTCCGGCGGCACACCTGAGCAATCGCTCGACGCTGCGGCGATGACGATCAAAAATATCATGGGACTCGTTTGCGATCCGGTCGCGGGGCTGGTCGAATGCCCCTGCATCAAAAGAAATGCGCTCGGTGCTGCAAACGCGCTTTTGTGCGCGGATATGGTGCTGTGCGGCATTACGAGCCTGATCCCGTTTGACGAAGTCGTATCGGCCATGCTGCAGGTCGGGCGGGATATCCGCAAGGAATACCGGGAAACGGCAAAGGGCGGGCTCGCCGCCACGCCCACGGGGAAAGCGGTTGCCGAAAAGGTCAAACGCTTTCAAAAGTACGCCGGAGAGTATTGATCTGATATCCCAAAAGAAACGAGCACGCGAAACGCGTGCTCGTTTGATTGTTACAGTGAATTAATAACCGTAATAAGGTTCAGTGTAGTCTATTCTTGCAGATTCTCTTCCGAGGTAGTTCATCGGATTAATTGGCGCGCTCTTGAGCGAAATGTACCATTTGCCGTCGATCTTTACAACGGTGATATACACTTCCTCCGCATCCTCCCAATCCTCGTCGTCGTCATACCTGATGCGGCCGGTCAGCTCTTTTGCTTCGGAGATATATTTCTTTGACGTGCCGTATCTGCTCCTGTACCACTCGTTCAGCGACTTCAGATCGTCCTTGTCCAGCGTTTCACTGTCGTCGATTTTATAGGTGAAGTTCATTTCATCGTCGTCTTCATCCTCATACTCTTCATCGAGCTCTTCCTGCGCTTCCTTCAACGCACGCTTGTATTCCGATTTGGTCATGTCGTTCTGCTTCAGCTGATAGCTCAGGACTTCGTCCGGAACGCATGCGTCGATCATGTCCGAGATATTGTGATTCTGGTATGCCTTGACGAACTTCTTGATGACGCCTTCCGGCGAATTGGATCCGCCGAGCGAGAAGACAAGAATCAGGACGATGGCAAGAACGACTGCCGCGGCTGCGCCGGCGATGATGCCGATCATAGCCTTTTTGCTGAGGTTGAGCTTCTTGCGCGGAGCCGGCTCGTCATAGCCGAATTCGTCGGGCTGAGGCGCATACTGACCGTTCGCGGGTTGCACAGGCTGCGCGCTGTTGGCTGCGCCGCAATTCGGGCAAAACGGGTCGTCATCATTCATGAATTTCCCGCAATTTTTGCAATACATGTTTTTTCCCCCTTACAAATTTGTGTATTCTGTAATACAAGCTTATTTTACTGCATAAGTCGAAAGATGTCAATTTGCTTAATCGAAAAAATGGAAACGCGTTTTGAAACGGAATGAACGGAGACTTTACGCGGCACCGCACACAAAAAAGCACGCGAATTGCTTCGCGTGCCCTTGATACAGTCTGTTGAACAGATATCAATAACTGCCATAGAGAATGCTGTACAGCGGATTAATGGGCGTGTCCTTAAGCGAAATGTACCATTTACCGTTAATCTTCACAACGGTGATTTCGGACTCATCCGCATCGTCCCAGTCTTCATCTTCAGACTTGGCGCAGACCGTCAATTCTCTTGCCTCGGAGATATATTTCTTGCTGGTACCGAACTGATTTTTATACCACTCGTTCAGCTCCTTCAGATCATCCTTGTCGAGCACTTCGCTGTCGACAACTTTAACGGTGTATTTCTCCGGCAGATCATCTTCATCCAGATCTTCCATCTGCTCATCGATTTCTTCCTGAAATTCCTTGATCTTACGCTTATATTCCGATTTGGTCATGTCGTTATCCTTGAGCACGGCGCTTAATACTTCATCCGGATATAAGGCGTCAATCACACCTTGAAGGTCACGGTTCTGCTCGGCCTTAACAAAACTCTTGATGACGCCTTCCGGCGAATTGGATCCGCCAAGCGAGAAGACAAGAATCAGAACGACGGCGAGAACGACTGCCGCGGCTGCACCGGCGATGATGCCGATTTTGGCCTTTTTGCTGAGGTTGAGATTGAGTTTTTTCTGCGGGGCCTGAGCCGGCTCAAAGCCGGAATCGTCTGCGGGCGCATACTGGTCGTTCGCGGGCTGTGCAGTTACAGCATCGTTGGCTGCGCCGCAGTTCGGGCAGAACGGATCGTCATCGTTCATGAATTTTCCGCAATTTTTGCAATACATGATTTCTCCCCCTTAATGATTTCATCGTATTGGATGATACACAATTATTCTATAGCAGAAGCACAGCAATGTCAACGAAAAAGATGTCAAATCACGAAAAACATACCGGACGTTGCTTTATGAATGCGTTGCGCGAACTTTTACAGCGCCAGTTTCGAGAAGACGACTGCTTCGATACGCTTGGCTATTTCCTCGATCGGAAGAAGGATGCCGTTTTCCGAGCAGAGAATCAGTTCGACGTTCGGGATGCGTTGCGCGTATTCGGCATATTTCTTACGCGCACGTGCCTGAATTGAGCCGATGCTTTCATAGACGTCGCGCGCATTGCCGATGTATTCGCGAAAGCCTTTCTTGTCGACGTTTCCGGCTGCGCTCTCGGTGTCCATATCAAGAACCAGATGCAGATCGGGTACGGGAATGCCGAAATGCCCGTGCTCCAGCGTAAGGCAGAAATCAAGAATATCCGGTTTATCGAGATCGATATCGCGAATGCTTTGATAGACTGCGTTAGAGAGCACGTAGCGGTTGATGAGAAGCACATCTGCGTCGGAATAATCAAGATTCTTAAAAGCCTCGAAGCGATCCAGCGCGAACCAAAGCGCCATGCTTTTTCCGTCGACCGTGTTTGCGCCGATTCCGTCCTTTGCGGAAAGATAGCGGCCGACCATCCCGCCGAAAAACGTTTCGTACATGGGGAAAGACAGCTCCATGACCTTGAGCCCGCGTTTTTGCAGCGTATCGGAAAGATGCTGCATCTGTACGCTTTTGCCCGTTCCGTCAATGCCTTCAAACGCGATAATCTTTGTCATGTTGTGACCTCCCGATTTCGTTAATCAAATTATAACATAATCGACACGAACGGGCAAGATGATTGTGTCGGGATACGGCAAATCGAAACGAGGCAGGGGAGGCTCGTTCGAAGCCTGACGGATCCGCGCGTGAAAAACCTGCGCCGTACGGCGAATACCGCTGCACATTCACAGGTATGTTCTTGTACAATGCCGATATGCGGAAGAATGAAGACTACATACCGGATAAGAAGCAGGGTACACCGGTCGGTACTGCGGTACAGATCGGAGGATTCCTGTGCGCGCTGATCCTTTCGGGCGTTCGCATCCATGATTTGCATACGCCGCTTTCGCTCGCACTTCTTTTGGGAAGTCAATTGGCCGGATTCGACCCTTCGGGAATTGTCGGGGGGATCATCATCGGCGCATTCGCAAAGGTTCAGCCGAACTGGCAGGGAATGGGCACCGCCTTGCTCTATTGGGGATTGACCCGGATGGTATTGCTGTTCCGCAGCCGGTGCAGCCCGGCCAAGCGCTTTCTGATCTATCTTGTTTGCAGCATTGCAGCGCTGCCCGCATCGATTATCTATGGAACGAAGGAACTGCTTTACGGCGTGATTTCAATTGCCGTATCCGTGGTATGTGCTTCGGTCTTCCGGAGGATCTGCCTGACGATCAAGACAATGTCGCGTTCAAGAATCGTCACAGAAATCGAGCAGACAGCGATTGCGCTGGGGTTAGGAATGCTGCTGCTTGCTGTTTCCGGAATAACGTACCGACTTTGGTCTTTGGCTGTCTCGCTGACGCTGATCATTACAGCGGTATGCGCTTTTTCACGCGGCGTTTTCGGCGCTGCGATCGGGATTATTCTCTCGATTATGCTGACGCTGTTTACCGACGCGAATCCTGCACTGATCGGAAGCGTTGCGCTCGGCGCTTTAGCGGCTGCCGCTGTGCGTGAGAGGGGGAAAGTGTTTGTCATCGGCGCGTTTTTCTTTTCCGGAATTCTTTTTCAAACATACCGCGCTGCCGACGCGAATGCCATGAGCGCGGCGAACCTTTTATGCGGCATGCTGATTTTTTCGGTCATCCCGAAACAATGGCTTATGACGCTGCAAAGATACACAGATCCTGCACCCAAAGACGCGCGCATGATTGCGAACGCGATTCGACGCACGGAACAAAGGGCGTCATTGGAGATCGAGCGAATGGGGAAGCTGCTCGGAAGTTTTTCCGGAATGTTTCACGCGCGTCAGGAAGAGGACGATGCGGTCGGAAGATGGACCGTACAGGGTGCGCTTGCAATCTGCCGCGGCTGTGAAATGCGGCGATTGTGCTGGAAGAACGCGGAAGCGATGCAGGAAGCGATCTATAAGATCGCGAGGGACGCTTCCGAAGGCAAGCGGGTTACGCCGATCAGTCCGATGGACGAAACGTGCAAGCATTTCAGCGACTTCTGTGCGTCTGTTCTGTTGTCATATCAGCAAGCCGGAAACCGAAATGCGATCAGCCTTCGCGCAAACGCGCAATCCGGTTTTGTGGAACGTCAGTTTTCCGGGGCAGGAACGGCGCTGTGTACGTACGCAAGACGAATGCGAACGCGATCCCATGCTGTGGATTTGAAGGAAAAAACGATCGTTCAAAGATTGACGAGCGCAGGATATGCGGTTGAATCCGCCGATCTGTTTGAATCAGACGGAGTGGATTCCGTCTCTGTTCGTCTGCGGCGTCCGCTCAAAACCGGTCATTCTGCGGTTCGCCGTGAGATTGAGCAGGCGTGCGGATACCGTCTTCGGTGTATTCGCGTGGCGCAAAGCCGGCAATATGTTTCATTCCGGTTCGAACAGGACGCTGAACTGCACGCCGCGGTAAGGATTTCCAGAACAGCGCACGGAGACAAGGTCAGCGGAGATGCGACCGGAGAATGCCGCATTCCCGGCGGACGCGTATGCTTTGCGCTTTCCGACGGCATGGGAAGCGGAAAGGAAGCGCGTCGCGAGAGTGAAGCAGCGATTCGCCTGCTGTTTCGACTGTATCATGCCGGCGTAGAGAAGGAACTGGTTTATGAGAACGTAAACAGAATGCTTCTGGCGCAGAGTGAAACGGAGATGTACGCAACTCTTGACGCAATTTCCATCGACCTGAATACGGGGGTCGCGGAAATTCTGAAATATGGTGCGCCGCCGAGCTATTTATTGCGAGACGGCGTTGTCAGTACGATTTCCGGTCATGCGCTTCCGTGCGGAATTCTGGCGGAAGCAAAACCGAGCGTCATCCGCTTACAGCTCAGAAAAAACGATCGGATCGTTCTCTGTTCGGACGGCGTGCAGGACGTGCTTCCCGAAGGCGTGGAACAGGCGATCCGAACGATGAATCCGCCCGCGCCGGAGACAGGAGACCGACTTCTGAAACTGGCGCAATCCCGTGGGGGCACGGACGA
The DNA here is from genome assembly GCA_017388175.1 of Clostridia bacterium. Taxonomy (GTDB): domain Bacteria; phylum Bacillota; class Clostridia; order Christensenellales; family CAG-138; genus UBA3792. The sequence goes on from JAFOTD010000073.1 coordinate 9,887, forward strand.
TATGACCGTAATGGTTATTCGCGTCGCATGAAGATCGCGATCGAACCGTTCCTCGTCGACAATGCGCTGATGAACTACTGCGTCTATACGCTTGCGGCGGCATGGATGGGCGTACGCGTTCGTTTGCTTCCGACGATCGGCGCGTCGATGCTCGGCGCTGTGTACGCGCTGGTGTCGTTATTCTTTTTTCCGGTTCTGCAAGCGCCGTACTGGAAGCTTCCGTGCTTCATAGCTTTTTCGGCCCCCTTGTTTCGGCGCGCCTGTTCTGTCTGGAAAACACTTCCGTTTCTGCTGCTTTCCGCGGCGCTGATCGGCGGCACGGCAATGCTGTTGACGCTGCAGCTCGGTGGAACCGTTTACGCGAACGGAACAATGGTCGGTACCGTACCGATGCGCGCTGCGCTTCTGTCGGCATTCGCTGCATCCTGTCTGCCGCGCGTTGTCCGCAGCATGCTGTCGATCCGGCGGAAGAGACCGCTGCACACCGAGCTGGTCGTCCGTCTTGAGACGAATACGTATCGGCTTGACGCGTTGATCGACAGCGGGAATCTGCTCACGGAACCGGTTTCGGGGCTGCCTGTGATCCTGATCAACCGGAAAGTCGATGCGCCAATTCGACCGGTTCCGTTTCAAAAGCTTTCGGGCAGCGGCGTGCTGTATGGCGAACGTCCTGAATCGGTTCGTCTCCCACAGTATGGAAACGTTGTCGTTGATTGTATCTGCGTACAATCGCCTGAGCCTATCGGTGAGGCGGAGGCGATTTTGCCGGAGAGTCTTTTACCGTATGATTGGAGGACAAGGGATGATGAAATGGCTGTATCGTTTCTGGGCGCGCCTGCTGGTGCGTCTGCGCGTTGGCAAACGCGGTATCTTATGGTACGTTCACACAAACGAAGGCCTCCCGCCGCCCCTGGATCCCGAAGAAGAGGCGCGCTGCATCGCGCTTGCACCGACCGACAAGGCAGCGAAGGATAAACTGATCGTGCATAATCTGCGCCTTGTCGTGTATCTCGCGAGAAAGTTTGAAAACACCGGCGTGCAGACCGAGGATCTGATCAGTATCGGAACAATCGGGCTGATCAAAGCTGTGGAAACGTTCAAGCCGGAAAAAAAGATCAAGCTTGCTACGTATGCATCGCGATGCATCGAGAATGAGATCCTGATGCATTTGCGCCGCACGACCAAGCTGAAGCTTGAGGTAAGCTTTGACGAGCCGCTGAATGTCGACTGGGACGGAAATGAGCTGCTGCTCTCGGACGTGCTCGGCACCGATCCGGATATCGTCAGTCGCGATATGGAAGATGAAGTGGAACGTGATCTTCTGAAGAAAGCGCTTGAGAAGCTTTCGGATCGCGAGCGGGACATTATTGACCTGCGGTTCGGACTCAAAAATGGCGAGGTGCAGACGCAAAAGCAGGTTGCAGACGCAATGGGAATTTCCCAAAGCTATATCAGCCGCCTCGAAAAGCGGATCATGAAGCGGCTGAAGCGCGAGATCGTGCGTATGCAATCATAAACGGACGTACTTTTCGAGCTGCTTTAGCGCGCTTTTCTCAAGGCGGGAAACCTGTGCCTGTGAAATGCCGATTTCCTTTGAAACCTCGACTTGCGTTTTACAGGCAAAATAACGCAGATTCAGGATTTTCTGATCGCGTTCTCCCAGATGGGCGATGCCTTCGCGAAGCGCAATCGAGTCGACTCGTTTAGACTCGCTGTCCTTCGGATCACAGATCTGATCGAGCACGCAAAGCGTATCATCTTCCGTTTTGAATACAGGATCGTATAGCGAAACGGGGTCGGAGATCGCGTCAAGGGCAAATACGACGTCCGTTTCCTTTAGCCCGAGTTCCTTTGCAATCTCGCCGACGGTCGGCTCGCGGGAAAGCGTTTCCTGTAGATGCAGCTTGGCCTGCATGGCGCGATAAGCGGTATCGCGCATGGAGCGCGGAACGCGAACTGCGCTGTAATCACGCAAATGTCTTCGTATTTCTCCGGCGATCATCGGAACGGCGTAGGTGGAGAATCGCACGTCCTGGTTCAGATCGAACCCGTCGACGGATTTGATCAGACCGATGCAGCCGACCTGAAACAGATCGTCCGCAAGCTCACCGCGCCCGGAAAAGCGTTGTACGACCGACAGAACGAGACGCAGATTTGAATAAATGAATCGCTCGCGAGCTTCGGCGTCTCCGGCTTTTGCTTTTTTCAGAAGCGACCGCATTTCGTCGGGCTTCAGACGGGGAAGATGGGACGTGTCGATGCTTGTAATCTCGACCTTCTGCAAGGAAAATCACCTCCGAGCCATAGTTTGCCCGCCTGATGCGGCGTTCAAACACAGTGCACGGATTTGACAGACTTTTCCAATCGTGATACCATACAGCAAAAGAACGGTACGGAGGAGATAGTGTGAAACGTTTTTACATTGTGCTTGCGGTTTTGCTCAGCTTTCTGACGGTTTGCGGATGCGGCGTCCAAGCGGCGCAGCCGTCTTCGGCAAGCACTCCGGAACCGGAAACGGATGAGATTACAATTGCGGTGACGGAAAAAACGGAAGAGGCAATGGCGGTGCAAACGCTTCCTCCGACGCCTGCTGTTTCTCCCGATCCAACGGATGAACCGACCGCGCTGCCTTCGACCGCGCCGGCCAAAGCTTCTGAAACGTATGCTGCAGGGGACGGAATATATACGATCGCCTGGATGAGCGATCCGCAGCATTATTCCAAGAAGTTCCCGGAAACGTATTACGCGATGACGTCTTTTTTGCATGACCATCGGGAAGAGATGCATCTCGAATATGTGATCAACACGGGCGATCTTGTGCATAACCCGGACGAGCAGGCGCAATGGGATGTTGCGGATCGCGCGCAGGCGATGATCGACGAGATCCCGAACGGCGTGCTTGCAGGCAATCATGATGTGCTCGATCCGGTTGGGTATACGACTTTTTCAAAGCTGTTTGGAGAAAAACGGTATCAGGGCAAGCCGTGGTACGGCGAAAGCTATGAAAACAATCGCGGACATTATGACTTGCTGACGCTCGGCGAGACGGATTACCTGTTTGTGTATATGGGATTCGGCCCGGATCATAAGGCGATTCAATGGGTAAAGGATGCATTTGCAAAGTATCCGGACCGTGTCGGCATTCTTTGCTTGCACGATTACTATACCAAGACGCAAACGCTTTCCGACGACGGAAAAAGATGGCATGATGAGGTCGTAGTGAAATCCCCGAACCTGTATATGGTCCTATGCGGACACAAATACGGCGCTTACTGTTTCCCGGAATCGTTCGACGACGACGGAGACGGCAGGGACGAGCGGACGGTTTACCAGATGCTGTTCAATTATCAAGCGACGGCGCACGACGGAGGCGGGGGATATCTTCGCCTGATGCAGATCAACGAAGCGGACGGAACCATGCACAATCTGACGTACTCACCCCTGTTGGATGATTTCAACCGGTTTGACGATCCGGCGAATCGGGAAAAGAACTACGACTTTGACGAGCGGAACGAGGAGTTCAATCTGCCGTTGCCGTGGCGCATCGAACATTAAGGAGAATACAAAAAAAGCGGAGCGATCCGCTTCTTTTTATGTGCCTGGATTCATGGGTAACAGAATCATCAAGCAACTTGCTGATAAAAACGCAGAAGATTGTTTATGACCGCAACAGCCGATCAAAATAAACTGCAGAGCAGGGAAGTCAATTTCCGGTAAAAGACATGTGTACGAAGACGGGAAGCCCGCTCGATCCGGCGATACAATTTCTTCATTTCAATGCTATTCATCACAAAATCTCCTTTCTTGTATCTGATTAAGAGTATAAAGGAGATTTATGTCGAAATTGTCTGGAATTTATGAAGGAACCGCCAAAAAACAACGATAAAAATATGAATAAGACTTGAACAAAATATGAACAAGGTGTAAAGTATAATGGGATATTTTATGAAAAACTGTAATAACTTACAATATACCGTAAATAGATCGTATGTTGTTTTATATTTCGAACTGACAGCACAAATGAATTTTTCGGTTACAAGGCAATCATGTAATGTGCAGGCAACAAAAAAAACGGGAGGATTGCCTCCCGTATAAAAGAGTTTCGATTGGATCTTAATTTCTGACTGGCTTAATGAGCTTTTTGAAGAGCATCGGATAGATTCCAACACCGACGATCGCCATCGCGAAGTAACGAACACCGTCCAGAATCGGCTGATTTTCCGGGAAAACCTTCTTAAGTCCGTACCAGATCGCAACAATGATCACCAGACCGAGCAAAACCTTAAGGACTTGCTTCCACCAGACCGCTTCGGTTTTAAACTGCACGAAACGATCGTCGAGCAGCTTTCCGGCCAGCATGCCGATAGCGGCGCCGAGAAGCTTGCTTGCGTCCTTCAAACTGTCTGCGTACGTATTGCGCGCGCTTTCGACTGCGTCCTGCGGTACAGGGTTTAACACGAGGTAGACGACCAGAACAGCGCTCAGGAGCAAGCCGATGCACATGAAGACGTTGACGAAAACCGTTTTATCCTCGTTTTTCCGGAATAAAGCCGTAAATACGGCAAGCATAATTACACCGATCAAAAGGCCGACACCGACGTCCAGCAGCGTGTGTACGCCGAGGTACATTCTGGAAAACGCGACGAGCAGCGTCACGATTGCGGCGACGATATAGGCCCATTTCTTTTTCATGTAGATTGCGATCGCGCCGAGTGCGAGGCAGGCAGTCGTGGTATGCCCGCTGGGGAATGAGAATCCGGTTGCAGCCGCAATTGCGCTTTCAACCGGTTGGAAGTTCGGATCCAGCACCCACGGCCGCGGGATCATAAAAATCGCCTTCAGAATCTGCTGCAGGAACGTTCCGACGAGGAAGATGATGAGCAGTCGGTAGCCGTACTTTTTATTGACGCACCACAGAAGGATCATCGCAATAAACAGGAACCCCATCTCGTGGCCGAGATAGGTCAGGACCGAGAATACCTTGTCGAGCAACGGCGTTCGAATTGCTGCGAGCGCATGGAGCTGAGACATCAACCACGCAAAGAACGGGCTGATTGCGGCTCCGTCCGCGACACTTTCCAACATAATCATGCTTTATGCCCCCTTATTTTGATCCGAGCAGGGCAAGGATCGCCTTGCACTCGGATAATGTATGGTAGTCCGTATGTTCCGCACCGACACGATCAGTCTGTCGGATACGGATGGAATCAACGCCGTTCGTGTAAGCGACGTCGTCGTTGCTTGCGTTGACGTAAATCGTTTCGCCGTTCTGCTCTTTCGCTTGATGCGATTCGGAGAGAGTGTTTATCAGTGCGCCGCCGTCATTCGGACGGATCACAATCTCCAGATAACATGTGTCCATGCGAAGATGAGCGTTCCATTCCGTTTCCGTCAGATGCACGTTTTTCCCGGGAGACGTTGGAGCGGCTATGAGAGCGATTGCATCTTCCATGGAAAGATAATTCTCGATGTAAAAACCTTTGCTTTCGCGACCGATGAAAAAGCGATGCCGCCCGGTCAGACATTCATAATACGTATAAGAAGCATCGCCGTTTTCCGTTCGTTCCTTGCTTTCGCAGAGCGCGTAAACGATCCCGTCGATTTCTTTCGATTCGCGAATGCGTTTTGAGGAGCCGGTCTGTGCCTTGCTGCGTGTTGTTGTCAGACAAAACGGTTCTTCGCCGATGTCATACGTTACAATATATGTCAGAGTGGTAAAGTCGGATGGGTAGCGATCGGCAAGCGTCCATACGGCGGAATCTTCAATGGATTCCGTTGCGGATTGCCCGGACGGATTGCTCCCAGATTGATCCGCAGCAGGGGATTCAGCCTGTTTTTCGCCGGTGCATGCGGTTATCGAAAGGATAAAAAGCAATAGAACTGTCAACGTACTTAGAATGCGTTTCACGCTGATTCCTCGTTTCGATTTATGATTTCTTATCATATCACAAGGGAAGGAAAATGTCACGAAAAAAGTCAAAGACAGTATCTTCGGAAAAATCATATATGGAAAAAGTTAAAAGAAATGCTTGACAGAACACGATCCTTATCCTATAATAGACAAGGTTCCGCCAAAGTAGCTCAGTCGGTAGAGCGACGCACTCGTAATGCGTAGGTCAGGGGTCCGAGTCCCCTCTTTGGCTCCAGTGTCGAGGCGTAGCGCAGTTTGGTAGCGCGTTTGGTTCGGGACCAAAAGGCCGCTGGTTCAAATCCAGTCGCCTCGACCATCAAAAGCAGTGATTTGTTCATCAAGTCACTGCTTTTTACATAGAAAAAACATAAAACCGGCATTTCTGCCGGTTATTTTATGTCAGGAAACGGAATCGTCGACGTCGATCAGATAAACGATATCGGACATTTCACGACCGCCGTTGACCGGCTTACTGTAGATATCGCCGTTCCAATACAGGGACGCGGATTTGCCGCCGTCAAGATTGTAGGCAACTTTGCAGCCGAGGGACTCCATGAGGTTCGCGAGCTCGACGAGTTCCATCCCGCGGGACTGCTTTTGTCTGCCGTCGACGGTTACAAAGCAATAATGCCCGGGTTCGATATAGCCGATTGCACACCGCGGGTTTTGCGGATTGACCTGCGATTGCGGGAATTTCGTTTTTGCGTGTCCATCCTCGTCAAGAAGAGACGGACCGAATTGCCATGCCTGCCAGATATCGTCCCGAAGCGTTGCGGACTTATATTCGTCCGCAGTCATGGTTTCCATTGTTCCGTCCAGATACAGGAAGCAGACTTCCCAATTGCTGTATAACTTTTTATCAAAAATTTCACCGTTCCGGATGACGAGCGAGTGTTTATGCGCGTTATACATATCGCCGGAAATCGCCAAAAGTGCGTTCACTCGTTTTGCCATATCAGACACGCCGTCCCGTGCAACGGACTGAAACGTTGTCGCTGCGCTCGTGCGAAGACAGTGGATATCGCGAAGATAGATGTCCGTTACGTAGTACGTGACGCGGCCTTTGTACGTCGTTTCGTCCTCGACGGTTGTAACAGTAAAATGAAGGTTTTCGCCGGTATATTCGGTTTCCGTAGAAGACGTTTCCTCCCGCGGGACAAATCCTCCTTTCGTCCAGCCGATCAGTCCGTCCGGCTCGGGTGTCGGCGAAGGCGTCGGCGTGGGAGTCGGCGAAGGCGATGGCGTTGGGGAAGGCGTGGGCGTCTGCGGTTCTGGCGTATCGGTCGGAACCGGCGTGATATATTCGAGTGTGTCTTCGCCCTCCGGCGTCGAAACGGGTTTGGACGCTGCGCCCGGGGTGGGTACGGACGCTTCCGGGGAGCTCTGTGCATGGCAGGCAAAAACCAGAACCGCAGCGAATAGAATCAGTACGGTCGAAATAAAGCGTTTCATCAGGATAGCCCTGCCTTTCCGCAAAAGAACGGCGATGAGGGGTAGGATTCTTTTGCAATGTAGATGATATCGGAAATCTGTCTTCCGCCGTTGTTGCTCGGCTTGTTGAAGATTCTGTCTTTCCAGTATAAATGCGCGGATGCGCCGCCGTCAAGATTATAGGCCTGTTTGCAGCCGAGTGACTGCATCAGTTCGGCAAGCTCCTTCATTTCCAGCCCGCGGGACGCACTCTGCCGTCCGTCGACAACGACGAAGCAATAATGTCCGGGTTCAATACAGCCGATGCAGCTTCGCGGATTATTGACTGTGATCTCATATCCGGGAAACGTTTTTCGCGCGTTGCCGTTCTCATCGAGCAGAGCGGGGCCGAATTCCCAAACCTGCCAGGGGTCTTTTTCCATGATCTCTTTGATGTTCACGCTGCCTTTTCTGACGGTTTCCATTTCACCGTTTTTCAGTAAAACGCACACGTCGCCGTAGCCGGTTTTTTCACGATAGACGATTCCGTTGCGGATGATCAGCCCGTTGTGATTTGCTCCGCAGTAATCCCCGGAAATCGCTACAAGCGCGTTTGCTTTTTTTGCCATGGTCTTCACATCACCGTGGCCGTGCTTTGCGAAGTCTTCGTCAAACGACACGGTGCGGATCTGTGTGACGTCACGCACGTGAATATCTGCCACGTAATACACGACGCGCTTGCGAAACGTTTTGCTGTCGCGATGGACCGTCAGCGTTACAGTCAACGTGGGGGATCGGTACGTATCGTCGATAAAAAGGCTTCCTTCCGACCAAAACGGAGCGACCTCGGAAGGATCGGGCTCCTCATCGGGCAAAGGCTCCTGCATGGCAGGCGTAACGGCGACGTCGGAAACCGTGGGCTTTGCACTTTCGGATTGATACAAAATCGGGTTGCTTTCCGAAGGTTTTGTCATGGCGGAAACCGGCTGCGGGGATTCTTCGGAGCTTGTCAGATGTATGGCGTACCGCAATAGCAGAACGAGACCGGCAATAACCGGAATCAACAGCAATGCGGGAATCAACGTTTTTACGGAATAATTTTTCATAGATAAAGAATATGCAGGTTTACGGCGGCAGATACGGAATCACAGCGAAGAAAATCCGGAAGAAGGCCGAGCGCCTCAAAAAGGATTTTCACGCCGATCGCTATGAGAACAACGCCTCCAAAGACGGTTGCGGTACGATGGTATCTGAGACCGAACCGGTTCCCGATCCAGACGCCGACCAGAGACAGCAGGAACGTCGTTGCACCGATTGCGGATACCGCAAGAATAATACTGGTTCCGCCGGTCAGCCACACGATCCCTTCCTGCATGGAGAACGAAACGCCGACGGCGAAAGCGTCAATGCTGGTTGCAATCGCAAGAATGAACAGCCTGCCGATCGTGCCGAAATCCGACGGTTGATCGTCCTTGCTGCGGATTCCGTCAATCAGCATTTTTATGCCGAGGATCAGCAGCAGCCCGCACGCAATCCACGGACCGATGGTAACGGCGGACGCAAAGGTGGATCCGAGAGAGAAGCCTAAGAGCGGCATCAACGCCTGAAAGCCGCCGAAAAAAAGCGCAATCAGCATTGCACGCCGGATATTCAGCTTTTGCATGGACACGCCCTGACACATGGACACCGCAAACGCATCCATGGAGAGGCCGATGCCGATTAACAGAATATCAGTAAAACTCATATTTCCTCCCGAATGATCCGCTACAGTATAGCAAATCCAAAAGCGAATCGCAATCTTTCCGAAAGAATTTCATCCATCCTTTACATTTATAACACAGGTTTCTTACTTTACATTCTATTTTTTCTGCGTTATACTGCAATTAAAAGAGGTTAAAAACGTGAAACGTATTTTAGGCAGCATCCGGCGTGCCGATGAAAAATTCCGGATGATTGAGGACGGGGACAAGATTTGCGTCGGGGTTTCCGGCGGAAAGGATTCTCTGCTTTTGATGCAGGCGATGAAGCTGTATCAGCGGTTTTCCTATACGAAATTTGATGTGATCGCAGTTATGCTCGATCTCGGGCTGAAGTATCAGAATACGGCGCCGATCCGTGCGTATGCGGAGAAGGTCGGAATTCCGTTTGAGGTGATTCCAACGGAAATCGGCAAGGTCGTTTTCGAATATCGGGCGGAGCGATCGCCTTGCGCACTATGCGCGAAGCTGCGCCGCGGCGCGCTGAATACCGCGGCAAAGCAGCGCGGCTGCAATAAGGTCGCGCTTGGGCACAATCGTGAAGACGTTCTGGAAACGCTTTTGATGTCGATTCTTTACGAGGGCCGCATGAACACGTTCGCGCCGGTTACGTATCTGTCCAGAAGCGATATTACGGTGATTCGTCCGATGATCTACGTGCCGGAAAAATATTGTCTTTCGGTCGCGAGACAGCTCGAACTGCCGGTGCTCCCGCCAAACTGCGACGTCGCCGGAAAAACCAAACGCGAAGAGGCGAAAAACCTGATCAAATATCTGTGCACGATCGTTCCGGACGCAGATGTGAAAATGATGCACGCAATCACCGATACCGAGAAATACGGGCTCTGGGACCGCATGCGTCTCAAGCAATCCGCCGGGGAACCGGACAAAAACGGGGAAGACGCGTAACGCTTAGCTTTCTTGTCTTTCGGAAAGCTGTCTGATCAGGTTTTCCCGCAGTACGTCGCGGTTCTGCTCGTCAATTTGATACACGACCGAGCGCGGATGTGAGCGCACCGCACGAAGAAACGGCGTGTCCTTATCCCGAACGGCGGCAATTACGAACGGCGCCCGGTCGAGCGTTTCCATTACAGCGGCCGTAAAGCGTCCGGCATCGGTTTCCAGAAAACCAAGCTCGTCAAAAACGATCACTCCGTCCGAGGGGAAACGCATGGAATCCGAAAAACGATCGAATACCTCCGGAAATGCGACGCTTTTTCCTTCGCGGCAAAGCCCGATCCGGTTTTCGGAAGTATATCGTTTCTCTGCTCCGTAAAGGTGAATGTATACCGGACAGAATCCGTCATCGTAAGCGGCTTCCTTTTTTGTGATCACGCCGTATTTGGACAGCGGAATCTCGTCTAGAAGCGCGCGGATCAGGGTGGACTTGCCGACGCCGTTGCGTCCGACGATCAAAATGTGTTTCATAGACCGTTCCTCCGATAGCAGCAGTATACCGTACCGTACAACGGCATGCAAGCCTAAAACACGTAAACGAAAGGGAAACGATGAACCTTATGTTTTACTGGGACGAAGAACGAATCGGCTTTTTTCGCGATGCTGCAGAAAACAGCGCGTACTATCGCGCGCTTGCGGATCGGATTGCACCGTCGCTGCGCAAAACCGATCGCGTGCTTGACGCAGGATGCGGGCTCGGATATCTTGCCGGGGAAATGCTTCGGTATTGCCGGAGCGTGACGGCGGCAGACTGCGATGCGCAAGCGATTCAGGCGCTTCGGTCCCGCATCGGCGATCCGGCGCTGCATGCGCTCCGGACAGACGTTTTCAAAATGGATCTTTCGGCATTTGACGTGATCGTGTGCTGCCGGTTCGCATCGACACGGGAAGCGCTGGAAATGTTTCGAAAATCCGGCGCGCGCACGCTCGTAATGATCAAGAGAAACGAATGGCATCACCGGATCTCCGATTCGGCTTCGTTACACGAGCGAACCGCTGCGGAGGCGATTCAGACTTTGGAGGAAAGCAACCTGCGTTTTACAGCGGAACAGGTGACTCTCTCGTTCGATCAACCGTTTCGCTCGGAGAAGGACGCCATGCGCTTTTTTCAACTGTATTCGGATAGGGTAGATCTCACAAAACAGCGCGATCTCTTGCGGGAAACGGGGAATCGCGCGTTCCCGCTGTGCCTTCCGGTCGTGAATTCGCTGACGATCTTTTCGGTTTACCGTACTAAAAACAGGAACCCGCAATAGGTTCCTGTTTTGCTTTTACGGATCTCGGGTCAATGTCACAATGACGTATTGGAGACCGTCTCGGAAAACGGTCGAGATGTTTACGGTGAAGTTTCCCATTTGTTTCACGTAAGGATTGCCGTCTTTTACAACCTTTTGACATTGATTCGCAATCGTGTTGCTGTAAGACACCGTTCGGTGAAATACCGGAATAACGGCGTCAAACAGTGTTCGGATTGCTTTAACGGTTAACCGGTTTTCCTCACGAAGCATTTCAGCCGTTTCGGTTCCGTCATCCGGATCGGGATACAGCAGCGTCTCGGCGGAGAACAGCCGGAGGCCGTCGTCATCGGAAAGCATGCAGACGGTAAACGGAACGTCCTCGGGAGAGACTGCGTCGTAATGATCCGACCGGAACACAACGGAAAAACCGGATTTGTCAAGAGCATCGAGCACGTTTTTCCCGCGGATAGAGGTATCTGCCGTCGCTTCGGGCGTAGGGGAAGCCGATGCTTTCGAACCTGCCCCGGCATAATTCTTCGAACCGTATATAACCGCCAGAACCAAAAACAACAGAATCACGAGCGCGATACATCCGTACTCGATGATCTTGATACGCTCAATTCGGGCAATTTTTCGCTTTTTTCTGCCTTTTTCAGTCGACATCGTGCAATACGGATTCCGGTGCTTCATCCAAAACGTGCGGGTTGCGGAAATAGGTCTTGAACAGCTTAAAGGCAGAGGCGAGATAAAACCCGTCGCAGATGCGCTCGTCACATACGATCTTATAGTCGATATATTTGCGCTGCACGGGGGACCCGTCCGCCTTCAATTCGGTTTTCTTGTACTTTGCGCCGAATGAAAGGAACACGGGAATGTTGCCGAAGTCATAAAGATGGTGGAACACGGGCGGGATGCCTAAAGATCCCATGGACGTAATAAACATCGAGCCGTGGAACGGACTGACTTCAACAAGACTTTTCGGCAGAAGCCCGAAATAATCGAGAAGCTTCAAAAACCAGATCGCATTCTTCAGAAGCAGGCGGGGAATATAGTTGAAGATTTTCGCCGTGTTGTCAAAGTTGCTATCCGGGTTGACTTCACGGTTTTCGTCAATCAGCTTTTGCAGCTTGTAATAAATTTCGTCTGCGGTATCCGTCGGAGTGAAATGCATTTTTACAATGGTTTCTTCCGCTTCAAGCGTCATTTCCCGTTTGATGGTCAGATTGACGATGATATCCCGGTCATGCGAAAAGATGCGCTGGCCGGAGATGAAACGATTGATCTGCGGACGCTCCGAGACCACGCGAACGTATGCGGCAAGCAGCAGATGCATGAAACCGAAGCCTTTCAGCCCCTGATTTCTCTTTTTCCGGATATAGTTTTCCGCTTCCGTGATTTCGATGGATTCGTGAAAATAGACGCTTGCGCCGGAACGCGCCGGCATAATAAACGGCGAAACCTTGGACATCGGCTGCAGAGAACGCAGCTTATACCCGTCCGAACGGTCGCCGATACGACGTTTTCTTATTGCGGGTTCCGCTTTCGCGGAATTGTTCTCCGCGGGCTGCGGCAACGTCTGACGCTTTTCTTCTTCCATGGATCGTACCCTCCGTTCTCCGTCCACATAGTTTACCAAATCCGGCGCGCGTTGGCAAGCAAAAAATAAGGTTGCAATACGGTTTGACGATCGGTATAATATCCATGATGAGAAACAACCATTCAAATAATCCGGAAATACTGGCGCCCGTCGGAACGGAAGGATCGCTGGAGGCTGCCGTATATGCGGGAGCGGACGCGGTCTACTTTGGCGCGGGTGCGTGCAACGCGCGCCGAAATGCCGGGCAGTATACCGGCGATCGGCTGAAAGAAGCGGTCCGGTTCTGCCACGCGAACGGCGTGGACGTGCACGTAACCGTCAACACGCTCGTGAGGGATGAGGAACGCGCGGAAGTATCTGACACGCTCAGGGAGATTGCCGAAAGCGGCGTTGACGCGATCATCGTGCAGGATATGACGGTTTTACGCCTCGCAAAACAGATTTGTCCGGATCTCAAGCTCCATGGATCGACGCAGATGGCGGTTCATAATGCTTCGGGTGTAAAAATGCTGGAAGATCTTGGATTCTCCCGCGTTGTGCTTGCAAGAGAACTGTCGATTAACGAGATACGGGCGATTAAAGAACAGACCCGCGCCGAGCTTGAATGCTTCGTGCACGGCGCATTGTGCATGAGCGCATCCGGCATATGTTACCTCTCGGCCATGCTCGGCGAGCGTAGCGGAAACCGCGGTATGTGCGCACAGCCGTGCAGGCTTCCGTTCGTTTGCAACGGCGCGGCGTATGCGCTCTCTTTGAAGGACATGTCGCATATTGCGCATTACGGCACGTACCGCGATATCGGGATCGCCTCTCTCAAAATTGAAGGGCGGCTGAAATCGCCGGAATATGTTGCCGCAGCGGTAGACGCAGTGCGCCGCGTGCGCGACGGAGAACCGTATTCCGAACAGGTTCTGCGCGACGTATTTTCCCGCGGAGGTTTTACCGAAGGGTACTATACCGGGAAGCGGAACCATACGATGTTCGGCGTGCGTACGCAGGAAGATGCAAAACGGGCACAAACGGTACTTGCTGGCGTGCGGGAGCTTTATCGCGGGCCGCGAAACTGCGTTCCGATCTCGATGCAGGCGAGGATCGGATCAGGCGAACCCGCATCGCTCACCGTCAGCGACGGAGTGCGTTGCGTTACCGTTGCAGGCGCGGTTCCCGAAGCTGCCGTTCATGCTCCGCTTCGAGTGGAAACTGTTGAAAAGAGCTTGAAGAAAACGGGCGGCACGCCGTTTTCGGCAGCGTCATTTTCCTGTCAGATAGAAGACGGTCTGATGCTGCCCGCCTCCGCTTTGAACGCGTTGCGCAGAGAAGCGCTCGACGCGCTGTATGAGGCTCGCGCAGCGATCCCGCAACGGGCGGTATTTGATGCGGATCTTAACGTTCCGGCACACACGCGAAACGCGAAACCGCAATTCGTTGTACGCTTTGCCCGATATGATCAGTTCTCGGATATTCCGCAGGTCGCTTTCTACAGCCTTCCGATCAGCGAACTGTCCGCGCATCCGGAATGCATCTGTGATCGTTCCGTCGGCGAAATTCCGATTTTGATTTATCCGGATGAGGAATCGAAGACGGCGGAAATGCTTCGCTCCCTGAAGGAGCGGGGCCTTCGATACGTACTCGCGGAAAACATCGGCGCGATCCGGATGGCGAAGGAGGCCGGGCTCATTCCGGTCGGCGGGTACGGCCTGAATGTGACCAACAGCGATGCGATCGAAGCATATCGGGAAATGGGCGTATCCGCGCTGTTCGTTTCGTTTGAGCTGTCCTTGCCGAAAACGCGCGATTTGAAGAGTAATCTTCCGCTTGGCATGATCGTTGCCGGAAGACTGCCGCTGATGCAGCTTCGGTCTTGTCCGGCGCGCGGCGACAAGGGATGCGGCGCATGTGAGGGCCGTTCCGTCGTTACAGATCGGAAAGAGGCGCGTTTCCCGCTCATCTGCAGGGAACGGCGGTATTCGACGCTGTTGAACAGCGTTCCGCTGTATCTCTGCGATAAACAGCTTCCGCCGCTTGAATATTACGCTGTGTATCTGACAATTGAATCGAAAGCGGAGGCCGCCGCGCTGATACAATCCGCGATGCGCAAAGATCCGCCTGCCTTTGCGCATACGACCGGGCTGGCATTCCGAAAGCTTCTTTGAGCATATTATAATCTAACGCCGTTCGACGGGATCCGTCGGACGGCGTTTTCATATCCGGGTCCATCCATGCATAGAGATAAAAACGGGAGGGACGAGCATGGAACATTGGAAGAAACAATGGACAGCGTTGATGCCGAAAAACATCGCGGAGGTTCTGGAACGTCTGGATGACGACGCGCCGCTTCTGGAGATTCGGCTCAGAAGGGATGCGCCGCTGGAACTGGTATTCGACGGCACGGACCGCATCATTTTCGGCAACAACGGCGCGCCGATGGTATCGGAAGAAGAATTGCAGCGGCTGACCGCCAGACTCACCGAGTATTCCGCGTTTGCGTGGGAGAACGAGCGAAAGAACGGCTTTATCACGGTCGGCGGATGCCGGATCGGACTGTCCGGACGCATGATCCGCACGGAGGAGAACGTGCTCGGATTCTCAACGGTTTCAGGCGTGTGCGTACGCATTGTTCGCGAAATTAAAGACTGCGCGAAACCTTTGCTCCGGCAGATTGTGCAGGACGGCTCGCTGCTTTCAACGCTCCTCGTTTCACCGCCGGGGCACGGAAAAACGACGCTGCTGCGCGACCTGATCCGCATCGCGTCCAACGGCCTGCACGGCGTTCTTCCGACCCGGGTAGGCGTTGCGGATGAGCGGTTTGAACTGTGCGGCGACGCGTCCGGCGGGATCGCCTTTGACCTCGGGATGCGGACGGACGTGATATCCGGAATATCAAAAGCGGACGCAATGGTGCGAATCGTTTCCACGCTGTCGCCCGGCATTCTTGCCATGGATGAACTGAACGATGCCCGCGACGCGGCAGCGCTGCTCGATGCGCGCGGAAAAGGGGTCACAGCGCTTGCAACGGCACACGGCGCGTCGATGGAAGAACTCAGATTGCGGCCCGCGATCCGTATGCTTCTGCGGGAACACGTTTTTCAGAGAATCGCGGTATTGCAGGGAATCGGCGTTTGTAAAGGCGTTTTCGACGCGAACGGCGAACTTCTTGACGGAGAAGATCCATGAAAACGGTCGGTATTGTTATGTTGTTCGGGTTGTGCACGATGATCGGAATGCAGCTCGGCGCAAAGAAAACGGCAAGGCTGTTTACCGTGCGTACGCTTCGGAAGGAACTGCAGCTTTTTTCGGAACGAATCACTTCAGGACGCGGAACGCTGATGGAAATTGCATCGGAAAAGGACGGATTGCTTTCCGAAATGCTCGGCAGATACCTTGACGCGCTGGGAAAGGGCGATACGGAGCCGGAAGCGGCAGGAAAGGCAGCGGGGAAACTGAAAGCGGAAAGCACGGAGCACGCGGGTATGCTGATGTTTTTTACAGGGCTTTCAACCGGATCCCGCATGGATTTGATCGGACGGGCAAACGCGCTTTCGCCGACGCTGGGTCGCGCCGAAAATGAGGCGGAAGCGGAGGCAAAGCAGGCGCGCGTTCTTCGTGTTTCGGGCATGCTGATCGGAGCCGGCGTAGCTATTCTTTTGATTTAGGAGCGATATGGACGTCAACCTTCTCTTCAAAATTGCGGGGATCGGAATCCTCGTAGCGGTCATTGTACAGCTGCTTCGTCAAAACGGCAGGGAGGAACTTGCGACAATTGCTGCGATTGCAGGACTGATCCTTGCCACGATGCTGGTGCTTTCCATGATCGCTTCTCTGCTCGAAACCGTGCGGCGTACGTTTTCTTTATACTGAAATGGAAAGGCTTGTTTTAATCGCGCTGATCGGTTCTGTGACCGCGATGCAGATGCGGTCGGTCCGACAGGAGTACGCGGTTCTGATCGGGGGCGCGACGGCGGCTTTTCTGCTTGCGGATACGCTGATCCGGGTTACGGGATTGTCGGACGTTTTTCTGCGCGCCTGCGGGGAATACGGAGTACCATCTGCACTGCCCGGTACGGTGCTGAAGATTCTCGGCATTGCGTATCTGACCGAGTTCGGCGTAAACGTTTCAAAGGACGCCGGGCAGCATGCCGTGGCGGGAACGCTTGAAATCGGAGGGAAACTGTTGATGCTTTCCTGCTCGCTGCCCGCGGTCGTTTCTTTGCTCGAAACGGGCGCTGCATTGATTCGGGAGGCCGCGCCGTGAGAAATCTGCTTCTGTTATCGCTTGCGCTGTTTATTCCGTTCCTGTTTCTGGAAAACTCCGAAGAAGCGCAGGACGGCGTTGATGCGCTTCTGAAAACGGTCGATTTATCGGAATGGGACGATCTATTCCGGGAATTGGACGTCGACGGAACGGAAAAGCCCTCCGACTATCTTCACGAAATCGCGCAGATGCGCGGGCAGCCCTTTTCTACGTCGGTCGGCAAACTGCAGGAACAGCTTCTGCCTTCCGTTCGGCCGGCCGTAATCAGAACGGTTCTGCTCTTGGGAATCGCCGTTTTCGGGGCAGCGCTAAACGGATTGTCCGACGATTCCGCGATCGGAGAGAATGCGCGAACAGCGTTCCGGATCACGGCGTCGGGGATCGTTCTCGTCATGGCATTCATGGAAATCCGAACGGCATTGCACATGCTGACGACAATCGATCGTGTGACGGAAATCCTTTTGCCTGCGATAACCGGTTTTTTGATGCTGAGCGGAATGACCAACACGGCGGCGCTGCTGCCGGCTTCTTATATGCTTCTGTCCGAACTGGTGATGAAAACGATCACGTCCTGTATTGCGCCGCTTGCGGTAACCGGCGGCGTGATGCTCGTGCTGGATGCGGGAAGCACCGGAAAGCTTGCTTCCGCCGGAAGAGTCCTGCACCGTGCGGCAAAGTGGATTCTCGCGACTGCATGTTCGCTTTATATGGTCATCACGACGATTCGATCGGTTGCATCGGCAAGTGCAGACGGCTTGCTGATTCGAACGACAAAAATTGCTGCCGGAAGCATTCCGGCGATCGGATCCCTGCTGACGGAATCGGTCGACGTCGCTTTTCAATGCCTTCACTTCGTAAGAAGCGCGTTGGGACTGACAGGCTGCTTGGTTTTGCTGCTTGCCGTGCTGAAACCGTTATTATCGACGATCATGACGTGCTGTTCGTTTCGCGCTTCTGCAATGCTTGCCGAACCGCTTTCCGGAAAACAGTATGCGGATCTGCTGCGCGGTATGGGAGACACGCTTCACATCCTCATGCTTTGCGGGTCGTCGGCAACGGCGATGGCGCTGCTGATGATTGCGCCGGTCTTCGGATCCGTCGGAGGCGTATGAACCGTATTTTTCTGTCTGCGCTTGCGGTCTCGGCAGGCGGCATGATTATGACGATGGCGGAAATGCTTCTTCCGAAATCGAAAATACGCGGCGCCGCTAAGGCGGCGATCGGAGTTTTGTTTTTGGAACTTTTGGCGGAGCAGATCGCCTGCATATTCCGGTAAGGGAGGTACTATAATGCACAAGAAGGATGACGGTGCGCTTGCGTGGTGGAAATCCCGCATCAAAAAGAACCCGAAACTCGCTTATGCTCTGTATGTCTTCTTCGGAATCGCGGCGGTTCTGTTCTATCTGATCGGAAGCGGAATCCGCTGCAGCGAGCGGACGGAACAGAAAGATGATCGGACGGAAACGAATGCGTATGCAGCCGAAAAGAGGGATGAACTGGAACAAAGATTGGTTGATGTGCTGTCAAAAATCCGCGGCGCGGGCAGGGTGGATGTGCTCGTAACGTATGAGACGAACGGAGAGATCGTCACGGCAACCGTACGGCAGACCGATGAGGACGTAAAGGATGCAAACGGTACGGGAGGATCCGAGACCTCGCGCTCGGTGCGCGAGGTCACCGAGCCTGCGACGGTGGAAACGGAAAACGGACATGCGCCGATCGTGCTGTATGAAAAGGAGCCGATCGTGCGCGGTGTGATCGTGGTTGCGGAGGGCGCGTCGGATTTTTCCGTGCGGGAAAAACTGCAGGCTGCGGTTCATGCGGCAACCGGGATCCCAATCGACCGAATTGAAGTGTTTGAGATGTCTTATGACGGTTCATAATCAAAAAATCATGCAGGAGGTCAACTATGAAAGAATTCATTCGACGTTATGGAAAGTATCTGAACAAACGTGTGCTGACGGCTGTCGGACTGTGTCTTTTGCTGATTGCGGCGGTGGTGACGAACATTCTTGTCAACCGCACAAGAAATACGGAGGCGAAGGAAACGGGTGCGCAGACGAATTCGGGCATTACGCAGGTTTCATCGCAAAGCGGTCCGGCGGACGCAAACTTCTTTGCATCTTACAGGGAGGAGCGCGATAACGTCCGGACGCAGGAACTTGCATATCTTGACGCAATCGTGGCGCAGGGTGCCGATTCGGAAACGCTTGCGGACGCGCAGCAGCAGAAGCTGGAGCTTGTAAACGCAATGGAGACGGAGCTCACGGTAGAGAATCTTGTACGCGCGAAGGGATTCACAGACGTGATTGTTTCTATTCATAAAGGGAATATCAACGTTGTCGTCGGTACAGATACGCTGAACGACGAACAGGTGGCGCAAATCCTTGATATCGTTTTGAGAGAGACGGGAAAGAGCGCTGAAAACGTAAAAATCAGCACAACACTTTGATCGCGAAATCGCTTTCATGGGTTTACTTTTTGAAAGTTTGATGGTATACTGCTTACATATATTGTTAAGCAAAAGACTTGGGAGGTTCTTTTATGAGCGAATATAAGGATATTACCATCGAATCCGAGGAAAACGGGGGCAAGGTCGTTTTTGCGGAAGACGTCGTCGCAACGATCGCGACGCTGGCAGCGGCAGAAGTGGAAGGCGTATACGGCATGAGCGGTACCGCTTTCGAAGGACTCGGTGAAAAACTCGGCAAAAAGAATTACACGAAAGGCATTAAAGTCGAAGTCGGCACGATCGAGTGCGCTGTCGATATGAGTATCATCGTGCGTTACGGGTTCAAGATTCAGGAGGTTTGCCGCAACGTACAGATCGCCGTCAAGAACGCGATCGAAACCATGACCGGATTGAAGGTCGTGCAGGTCAATATCACGGTCAATTCGATCGTGTTTGCAAAAGAAACGCCGGCGGAACAGCCGAAGAACGAAAACCGCGTAAAATGATCTGTCTGCCGAATCGGTTTTCGGCAGCTTTGCGCGGACAAGCTTGAGCAGGGGGAGCGTTTCATGAAACGAGCAGTCAGGTTCCTTTCGGGGATACTTGCGTTTTTGTCGGTACTGTTTGCCGTATGTCTTTTGCTGGCGGAAATCGGCTGGCCGGTATCTCCGGAACGCATGCAGGAACTGGTCTTGGAGCTGCGCAGGATGCCGGCGGTTTTGATCATCCTGATCCTTGCGCTTGTGATCGGGGGAATCGGAGTTTTCGTTCTGTACGGATTGATCAGCGAACGGACGCATCGCAGAACTACGGCGTTGCTGGAGAAAACTGCACTCGGCGAAACGTCCGTTTCCTTTCCGACGCTTGCACAAATCGCCGAGCGTGTTGTGAAGGGCAGAAGTGACGTCAGCTCGTGCAAGACAAAGGTGTATGCGGTTGGAAACGACATCAAGATTGATGTCCGTGTTGTTACTTCGCCGACGGTATCGCTTGTTGAACTGACCCGCGTGCTGCAGGCTGCGATCAGCACGGCTGTTTCGGAGATATGCGGAACGGCTGTCGGCGACGTGAACGTGACGGTTGATCAGGCGGAAATCCAGTCGAAATAATCGTAAACGTCATTAACGGAGGAATCGTTTATGAGAGAGTTTTTTATGAATCACAAATGGGCGGTGATACTCAGCGTGTTAGCGCTGATCATTGTGCTGCTGTTCTATTTGATCGGTTTCTGGTGGACGCTGCTGGCAGGCGTATTCGTTTTGATCGCTATTTTCTTCGGACGGATGATTGATCGGGATGGCGCAGAAAGCGTCAAGGACTTTTTCCGGAAACTGTTCAGAGGGAGACGCGCATGAGTCATACATTATCGAGAGAAATTGCGATGAAACGCCTGTATGCCGAGACGGTAGGCGGTACGGATTCGATGGAGGATGCGGTGGAACAGTCTGAGCATGATATGTTTTCAGAAGAGGACATGCTCTTTTCCGACCGCTTGTATGAAGGCGTCTTAGCGCACCTTACAGAGATTGACCGTGAGATCGAATCTCATGCGAAGGATTGGTCGCTTTCCAGAATCGCCAAGGTGGATCTGTCAATTCTTCGCGTTGCCGTTTACGAACTCCTTTATGAACGCGGTATTCCGGTCGGCGCAACAGTCAATGAAGCCGTTGAGCTGGCAAAGGTGTTCGGCGGGGAAAAATCGGCAGGCTTTATCAACGGCGTTCTCGGCGCCGTCGCAAAGGTGCACGAGGCATGACGAAAGTCCTCAGTCTGGGGATCGATACGAGCTGCTATACCACCTCGGTCGCATGTACGAATGGAAAGAGCATCGTCTTTGCAAAAGGGACGATGCTTTCCGTGGCTTTTGGAGATCGCGGGCTCAGGCAATCGGAAGGCCTGTTTCAGCATGTAAAGCAGCTTTCACCGCTGCTTGTAGAGTTATTCTCCGCGGTAGACCGCGACAGTATCGGATGCGTATGCGTAAGCTGTGCGCCGACGTCGCAGGAAAACAGTTATATGCCTGTTTTCCTTGCAGGATTAAAGCAGGCGGAAACACTTGCTGCCGCGCTGAACGTTCCCCTGATCCGAACCGATCATCAGAGCGGACACGTCAGGGCAGCGCTGTTCGGAAACGAATCGCTTCTGGAATGCGATCGCTTTTTTGCCGTTCATATCAGCGGCGGGACGACGGACGTGCTGCTTGTCGAACCGCATCGGGACGCGCCGTATCGAATTGAACCGATCGGGTGCTCGACCGATCTCCATGCCGGACAGTTTGTTGATCGTGTGGGCGTTGCGCTTTCGCTGCCGTTTCCGGCGGGGAAGCATCTGGAAACGCTTGCGGCTTCGGCTCAGAAAAAGGACGTGAAGCTTGCAAGCGCGGTTAAAGGAATGACTTGTTCGTTTTCCGGCGCGGAATCTGCGGCACAGCGGCTTTTGGGATCTGTTCCCGATGCGGAGCTTGCGTACGGCGTATATGATTGCCTTGCAAGAACGCTCGCAAAGTTGTTTGCGCATACAGCAAATACATACGGCGATCTGCCGTTTCTCGTTTGCGGCGGCGTTGCCTCGTCTTCGCTGCTGCGGTCGCTGCTTGGAAAACGCTTTTTTGGAAAGCTGTATTTCGGTAAACCGGAGCTTTCAAAGGACAATGCTGTCGGTGTTGCGCTGATCGGCGCGGATCGGAGGGCGACGTGGGAGAGTTGAAGCCGGTTTTTTCCGTGCATGAATTAACCGAATATGTTGATCTTCTGCTTGGGTTCGATCCGAATCTCAAGGAACTTGCGGTTGAAGGCGAGCTTCAGGACGTGAAACGGCATGCGTCCGGGCATTTGTACTTCACGTTGAAGGATGAGCTTGCATCGGTCAATTGCGTGATGTTCCGTCAGTACGTGAACGGACTTCGGTTTCTTCCGAGGGAAGGGCAGCACGTGCGACTTGCGGGTAAGGCGACGCTGTATCAGCGCGACGGACGGTTTCAATTGATGGCGACCGGGCTTGCCTTAAATGGCGACGGATCGCTGTTTGCGGCATTCACGGCATATAAAGAAGAACTGAAAAACCGCGGTTGGTTCGACGACACGCAGAAAAAAGCCATTCCCTTCTTACCGAAGGCGGTGGGGTTAGTTACCAGCGCAAGCGGCGCTGCCCGGCATGACGTGGAAACGGTCATTCGAAGACGCTTTCCGTCCATGCCGATCGTGTTCTATCCTGCGTCCGTTCAGGGCGAAGGCGCGGCCGGGGAGATCGCGCAGGCGATCGATCGTGCGGATCGGGAAAAGCGCTGCGACGTGTTGATCGTCGGGCGCGGAGGCGGAAGCATGGAGGATCTTTGGCCATTTAATGAAGCGCCGGTTGCGGAAGCTATTCATCGCTGTTTGATCCCTGTGATTTCTGCGGTCGGGCATGAGACGGACGTTTCCATCAGCGACTTTGTCGCAGACCTGCGTGCGCCGACGCCGTCGGCTGCCGCAGAGCTTGCCGTGCCGGAACGCGACGCGCTGCTCGCGTCGCTTGCCTCCCTGGGCGAACGCTTGAAGCATGCACTCGGAATCGGAATCCGCAGCAAGCGTGATCGATTGAAACTGCTGTGGGGCGACGCGATACGTCTTCGAATGCATCGGGTTTCGGAACAGCGCCGGCAGCGTCTTGATGAGAACCGCGCGTCGATTGCGTCCGGATGCGCGCATGCGATTGAAATACAGCGAAACAAACTCGAGCGTGAAAAGGAACGTCTGTTTGCATACAGTCCGCAGCGAACGCTGGAACGCGGGTTTGCGCTGGTGGAAAACGAAGCAGGCGTGCTGACTTCTGCACAGAAAATTGAGGCGGGGGATTCGATATCCATCCGTTTCTCGGACGGAACGGTACGTGCAAATACGACAGGAAAGGAAATGCTATGAGCGAACTGACCTTTGAACAGAAACAGCAGCAGCTTGAAGCGATTGTCAGCCGTCTTGAGAGCGGCAACGTCCCCCTGGAGGAGATGATCCGGCTTTACGAGCAGGGGGAATCGCTGTATCGTGAATGCGCGGGCACGCTTGATGCATACGAAAAGAAACTGAACGATCTCGAAAAGGAGAAAGCCTGATGCACGAGCGTGAACGGATCGAAAGCGCACTCTGTGCGTACATGGCGAACGACAACGCGGTACCCGTTCTGAACGAGAGCATGGCGTACAGCCTTCTGGACGGCGGAAAGCGCATCCGCCCGTATCTGCTCC
The DNA here is from genome assembly GCA_017388175.1 of Clostridia bacterium. Classification (GTDB taxonomy): domain Bacteria; phylum Bacillota; class Clostridia; order Christensenellales; family CAG-138; genus UBA3792. The sequence goes on from JAFOTD010000073.1 coordinate 33,683, forward strand.
TGCTCGTGAACGCAATGCTCGGCGGATCGGAAACCGTTGCGATGCCGTTTGCCTGCGCGCTCGAAATGGTGCATTGCTATTCGCTGATCCACGACGATTTGCCCGCGATGGATAATGACGCGATGCGGCGCGGAAAACCGAGCAATCATGTGCGCTTCGGCGAGGCGAATGCAATTCTCGCGGGTGACGGGCTTCTGACGAAGGCAGCGGTCGTATTACTGTCACAGGACGGGTTCGACGACGCGAAACGTGCGATCATTGACGGTGCGTATGCAATGGTCAGCGGGCAGAGCGACGATCTGAACCTCACAGAACGCAGCGCCGAGACGCTTCATCGGATTCATCTGAACAAGACCGGCGCGCTGTTTCGCGCGGCATGCATGGCAGGCGCATATCTTTCCGACGCTTCAAAGGCGGAGGAGATGCGCGCGTTCGGCGAAACGCTCGGACTGCTGTTTCAGATGACGGACGACCTTCTGGATGAGGAAAAGGACCGTCTGGAAGGCAAGCTGACCTATGTGACCTTCTACGGAAGAGAAGAAACGAAGGCGTTTATTGCGGACGCATACAATCGCGCGGAGGCAATTCTTGCGCCGTATACCGGCGAAGCGGCCATGACGCTTCGCAATCTGGTTCAATCTTTAAGGAGCCGAACGTATTGACATGAGTTATCCGATTCTGGATAAGATTAACGGAATAAGCGATCTCAAGGCGCTGAAGGAAGAGCAGCTTCCGGCGCTTTGCGAGGAACTGCGCGCATTTTTGGTCGAGCACGTATCGCAAACGGGCGGGCATCTTGCCTCGAGCCTCGGCGCGGTCGATCTGATCGTTGCGATGCATTACGTGTTCGACAGCCCGAATGACAAGCTGATCTTTGACGTCGGGCATCAGGCATATGCGCATAAAATTCTGACCGGCCGCAAAGAAGCGTTTTCCACGCTACGTCAGGAAAACGGCATTTCCGGCTTTCCGAAGCATTCCGAAAGCGAGCACGACATCTTCAATACCGGTCACGCAAGCACTGCGATTTCCGCGGCGCTCGGCCTTGCGCGCGCGATGCGGTTAAACGGCGATCCGCATATGGCGGTTGCGCTCGTCGGAGACGGAGCGATGACCGGCGGATTGTCGCTGGAGGCGCTGGACGACGCCGGACAGGACAAGCTTCCGCTTCTGATTATTCTGAACGACAACCAGATGTCTATTTCAAAAAACGTCGGTGGCATTAAGGATTCGCTGACGACTATGCGTACCAACCGCACCTATAATGCGTTCAAGCGATCGCTGACAGGCGTATTGGAAACGAGTCGGTTCGGGAAGCTTTTGAGCCGGCACATGGAGCATTTTAAGAACCGTGCTAAACGGTTTTTGGCGCCGAATCTCCCGTTTGAAGAGTTCGGAATCCTGTATCTCGGGCCGATCGACGGACATGACGTTCGCAAAGTTGTCAAGTATCTGCGCCGCTGCAGGGAACTGAATAAGCCGATGATCCTGCACGCGATCACAACGAAGGGAAAGGGATATCCTTTTGCTGTCGAGAATCCTGAGAAATTCCACGGGATTGCCCCGTTTGAGGTCATGACCGGAAAGGTCAGCGCCGAGCGGCAGAAGACTTGCTCCGAGGTGTTCGGTGAAACGATGCTTCGTCTTGCAAAGGAGAATGAAAAAATCGTTGCGATCACCGCGGCAATGCCGAGCGGGACGGGACTGACAGAGTTTGCAAAAACCTATCCGGACCGGTTTTTCGACGTTGGAATTGCCGAGGCGCACGCGATTACCATGGCGGCGGGGCTCGCGCGCGGCGGGCTTCGTCCGGTGGCGGCAATCTATTCGTCGTTCCTGCAGCGCGCATACGATTCCATTCTGCATGACGTATGCCTGCAAAATCTGCCGGTTGTGATTGCGGTTGATCGCGCGGGGCTGGTCGGAGCCGACGGGGAAACCCATCAGGGTATCTTTGATCCGGCGTTCCTTTCCACTATGCCGCATCTTGCGGTCTATGCGCCGTCTTCCCAAAAGGAGCTTTCCGCAATGCTCGAGATGGCGGTTTCCAGAAAAGAACCGAGCGCGGTGCGGTATCCGCGCGGTTCGCTCCCGGATGTGCCAATGAAAACGAAACTGTATTTCGGCGAATGGGAGATCGTAGAGCCGATCCAAAAAACCGTCATCGTCACGTACGGAACGCTGCTTCCGCTTGCAAAATGGGTTGCGAAAAAGAAAGGCGTCGGGCTTATCAACGCACGGTTTTTACAGCCGGTCGATGAAGAAATGGTCGCCTATTTCCGTGAAAACGATACGCGGATTCTGGTACTTGAAGAAAACACGGTTTCGCTTGGCGAAAAGATTGCGCTTCTTGCGAATCCCTGCCGTGTCCGTTCGATCGCGCTCCCGTGCGAACCAGTTGCGCATGCGTCTGTGACTAGGCAACGCGAGCGTTACGGCTTTACGGAAGAGAACGTCACAAAGGAATTGCTGGAATTGATGGAGGAAGCATGACAAAGATACGTCTGGACGTGGAAATGGTATCGAGAGGACTCTGCCCCTCTCGCGAAAAAGCGCGGGCGCTGATCCTTGCGGGCGAGGTTCGTGTAAACGGCGTCCGGGCGGAAAAAGCGGGGCAGGAGATTGCACCCGACGCCGAGGTTACGGTTGTGGAGGATGCAATTCCGTTTGTGAGCCGCGGCGGGTTGAAGCTCGATAAGGCGGTTAAAACGTTTCCGATCAACCTCCGCGGCCGCGTTTGCGCCGATATCGGCGCGTCCACCGGCGGGTTTACGGACGTTATGCTGAAGAACGGCGCAAATCACGTATATGCCATCGACGTCGGATACGGCCAGCTCGACTGGTCATTGCGAAACGATCCGCGCGTCACTGTCATGGAACGTACCAACGCCAGATTCATGACACCCGAATGGTTTCGGGAACCGATCACGTTTGCTTCCATTGACGTTTCCTTTATTTCGCTCCGACTGATTCTGCCGCCGCTTTTCGATAGTCTTTCCGATACGGGGGAGGTCGTTGCGCTGATCAAGCCGCAGTTTGAAGCCGGCCGATCCGAGATCGGAAAAAACGGCGTTGTTCGCGATGCGGCCGTGCATGAGCGCGTGATCCGCGATATGCTTTCCTTTGCAGATGGAACGGGGTTCAGCGTTCTCGGACTGTCTTTTTCACCGATCACCGGGCCGAAGGGAAATATTGAGTACCTTTTATACATGCAAAAGGTTAGTCCCAAAAATGACGCAACTTTGCATAAAATCTCAGAACAAGTCCCTGAAATCGTGAAAAAGTCGCATCTTTTGGACAAAAACGGTTAAAGTTTATTCATAATTTCCTTGCCATTTTTCGTTTTCAATTGTATAATGAGTGCGTAATATTCACAGGTGGGAGGTTGCGTTATGCACCTTGTTTTTGCGGCGCACGCCGGAAAATCATCGCTTGCCGCCGCCTGCCGGAGATTGATGCACGCAGCCGAGAAGGAAGGCGTTTCCTGCTCGCTGCTCGGATCGGACGGTGTACCCGCGCAAACGGAAGACGCTGCGATTGTTGCGGTCGGCGGAGACGGAAACTTTATCCGGACGGCGCAGATTGCCTGCCGCAATCATCTTCCCCTGTTCGGGGTGAATTGCGGACGCGTTGGCTTTCTGACCGAATGGACCGAGGAAACCTTTCCGGCAGCGGTTCAAAGAATTCTCGCCGGGGCGTATTCGATCGAAGAACGCAAGATGCTTTCCGTCAGCGTGAACGGGGAACCCCTTCGTGATTGCTTCAACGATTTGCTTGTTTATAAGCATTCGTTTTCGGGCGTCGTTCAGTTTTCCCTTGAGATGAACGAACAGGGGACAGGCGATCTATTCGGCGACGGACTTGTGATCGCAACATCGATAGGGACGACCGGGTATTCGCTCTCCGCGGGCGGGCCGATTCTTGCGGACGGATTGGAAGCGATGGTTGTCACGCCGATCTGTGCGCACACGCTGCATTTCAGGCCGGTGGTATGCGCAATGGATTCATCCGTGACGATCACGATGAACGGAAAAGGATTTCTTGCTGCGGATGGGGATCGGTTTCGTACCGTTTCCAAAGGGGACCGCATCAAGGTTACACAGTCGGAGCGGGTTACAAGACTGATGAAGTTTCAGAACCGCAATCTGTTCCGCTTGATATCGGAAAAACTGACATAATTTGAGGTATTGGAGTCATGAAACCGAAAAGACATGCGATGATTTTAAAACTGATCGCTGCTGAGAATATCGAAACGCAGGAGGAGCTCGCGACGCTTTTGAGCGCCCAGGGCTTTAATGTGACACAGGCAACCGTTTCCCGTGATATTAAGGAACTCCGCCTGATCAAAGTTCTGACGGGCGAAGGCCGCTATAAATATGCAACCGTGGAAAAAGCGGAATCCGACCTGCAGGAACGTTTTATTCGCCTGTTCGGAAACTGCGTTGTTTCGATCACGTCCGCGGGCAATCTCATCGTCATTAAGACGATGGCGGGCAGCGCTGCCGTTGCGGCGGAAGCGATCGACTCCATGAAATGGCCGGAAATAGCCGGATCCATTGCGGGTGACAATACGGTCTTTGTCGCTGTACGTGAGGGCAAGAATGTTTCCGACATCATCAAGAAGTTCCAGAAAATGATGAAATAACGGAGGGCTTCATGCTCACTCGTTTACAAGTCGCAAATATTGCTTTGATAGATAAGTCCGACATTGTTTTCGATGCGGGCTTTTCTGTATTGACCGGCGAAACTGGCGCGGGCAAATCGCTGCTGATTGAGTCGGTCAGCTTTGTTCTCGGCGAACGCGCAAGCCGCGACAGCATCCGCACCGGCGCGGAGAAAGCATCGGTCGAAGCGTGTTTTTTGCTTTCCGCCGATTCTCCGGTCCGCGAATATCTGACGCAGCAGCAGCTTGATAACGGTGATGAGCTCGTTTTGTATCGCGAACTCTCCCTGAGCGGAAGGAACGTTTGCCGCGTCAACGGTACGCTTGTGAGCACTGCTGAATTGAAAACGATCGGCGATTTGCTGGTTGATCTGCACGGACAGCATGCGCACCAGTCGCTTCTGAATCCGGAAACGCATCTTGCCCTGATTGACGCATATGCAAAAAGCGATGCGGACGGACTGAAAACGCGGATGGAAGAAGCGCGGCAGGCAGCGTTAAACGCAGAGCGGGATTTGAACATCCTGAAAAACGGTCTTCGGGAACGTGAACGGCGCATCGACATGATTTCCTATCAGCTTCGGGAAATTGACGCGATCTCTCCGGTGGACGGAGAGGAGGAGCACCTTGAAGCGGACCGACTGCGCATGCGCAATGCGGAAACGATCGTTGAAGGATTGAACGCGGCGTATGATGCACTTTTCGCCGACGGCGGCGCACTTTCGACGCTGACCGATGCGCGCGAAGCTTTGAATCGGATCGGCGAGTATGATGAAGCATATCGGAAGATGTCCGAACAGACCGACGACGCGTATTATGCAATTGAAGACGTCGCATACGAACTGCGCGACAGCCGCGATGCGTTTCGCTTTGATCCCGCGCTGCTGGAGCAAACGGAAAGTCGCCTTGCCTCGATACAAAACCTGAAACGCAAGTACGGTTCGACGATTGCGGACATTCTTGCGTATCGGGAAAAAATAGAGAACGAATATCGTGTTTTGAACGACGGCGAAAATCGCGTGGAGGAGTTGGAACAGGCGTATCGGGATGCGGTTGATTCGTTCGGCGTGCTTGCCGAAAAGCTCTCCGAACGGCGCAAAGCAGCGTCGAAACAATTGATGCGGGAAACAGTTAAAGAGTTGAACGAAATGGGCATGCCGCATGCGGCCATGGAAACAGAGTTTACTCCGATTCCGAAGGAGCAGCTTGCGGAAACCGGCATCGACACGGCCGCGTTTTTGCTCTCAGCAAACCGCGGAGAGCCTGTTAAGCCGCTTATCAAAGTGGCGAGCGGCGGCGAGATGTCGCGCATTATGTTGGCGATGAAGGCGGCGCTGTCCGAAGCGGATCACATTGAAACGTTGATCTTCGACGAGATTGACACCGGCATTTCCGGCATGGTGGCGAACGCGGTTGCGAAAAAAATGCGTGCGCTCGGACGAAGGCATCAGGTGTTATGCGTTACGCATTTGCCGCAGATCGCCGCGCACGCGGACGCGCAGTACGTTGCATATAAGTATTCCGACGCGGAAAAAACGCACAGTATTACAAGAAGATTGACAGAATCAGAGCGTCCGAGGGAAATCGCACGGATCATGGGCAGCGGCGACGACGATGCGACTGCGATGGAACATGCGAAACGCCTGATCGCTGCCGCAAAAGAATAGCCGTTATTTTGATACGCCTTCGTTTGAAGGCTTTTTTTGTATGGTTTTTTTCGGTTTTGCACACCATACCGAAAAGGAGCAAAACGAATGAAACGTGTTTTTCGTATGGTTACGGCGCTCTTCGCACTCGTTCTTTTGGGATGGTTTTTTTCTCCGCACGTGTATGGCGTGCTGCATCTCCCGGACGCCGTGAATCCCGGTGTCGATTTTTCCGCGCCTGCGATTGTCACGCAGACGCAAAGTGCAAGGTTTGTAAGAGAGAGCGGCGATGAGCGGTTGACAGATGCTGCAAATCAATCTGTAACGATTTCGCTGTTCGGCGTCCTCCCTTTGAAATCTGTCACGGTTGCTTCAAAGGTAAGATCGGTCAATCTCAGCGGAGTGGCGGTTGGCGTGATTCTCAAAACAGAGGGCGTGCAGATCGTAGGGTTCGATCGAATCGAAACAGCGAGCGGAACCGTTTGTCCGGCAATCTCGGCAGGATTGCGCGAGGGAGATATGATCAGCGCGGTGAACGGAGAACCGGTTGCGGACGCAAAGTCCTTTTCTAAGCTGTGCGAGACATCGGGTGGAAGATGTACCCTGTCCTGCATGCGTGAAGGGGAACGGTTTTCGGTGCAGGTCGAGCTGAAACCGGATGCAAACGGAGTTTTGCGGCTCGGCGCATGGGTGCGGGACAGCACGTCGGGAATCGGCACGCTCTCGTTTTACGAGCAGGATACGAGCGCATATGCGGCGTTGGGACATGGTGTTACCGATGTGGATACGCAAAAGCTGATCGCCCCCGCAAGCGGTTTTTTGACTGCTGCGGATGTCGTATACGTTCGAAAGGGCGGCGGAGGAGCCGCCGGTGAGCTGATTGGTCATTTCTCTCTCGACGAAAAGGATGCGATCGCAACGGTTGATCGCAATACCTCGTTCGGCATCAGCGGAACGCTCACGGCTTTTCATGACCCTGAGCCGCAATCCGTCCAGATTGCACCTGCAAGTGCAGCGCATAAAGGCGAAGCATATATCCTTTCTACCGTCGACGGTGAAACGAAAGCGTATTCGGTTCGCGTGATTCGGGTTGACGTTCAGTCGTCACCGGAAACACAGGGCATGATGATTGAAATCACAGATCCGGAACTGCTTGATAAAACAGGTGGAATCGTGCAGGGAATGAGCGGAAGTCCGGTCGTTCAGGACGGTCGGCTGGTCGGCGTCGTTACACACGTCTTTTTGAGCCGCCCTGCAAGAGGATACTGCCTGTATGCCGAATGGATGGCCGACGAGCTGCTGCCAACCGGATAAATTCTTCACATTTTTACCGAAATATGTCAAAAAACAGATGTAGATTATACGCGTCGGTTTGTGTCACAATGAAGACGAATGAAAGGGAACCGTATGCGTATTTTATTGTTGACCGAAAATCGGGAAACCGCAAAAGCATATCGAATTGCAGCCGATGAAAAAGGCGCTTTCAGGCTGAGCGTGGTAAAGAACCTGCCGCAGGCTTTGGAATGCCTGTATCGTATTCCGTTTGACGCTTTGATTTCCGAAGACATCGCCGTCCTTCATCCGGCAATTCTCAAACGTCCGGTTCTTTGGCCGAATAATCTGTTTCTGCTGCTCCGCAATCCTTTGAAGTATGACCGGGTTCCGGACGCATTGACGTACTGCTTTTTGCAGGGAAGCGATCCGAATGACGTACTATCGTTTGTCAATTCATTCCCGAAAGGACAAAAAAGAGTCAATGACGCTGAGGCCAGAATCTCACGTTTCCTGCAGCGGATCGGCGTTCCTGTTTCGCTGTACGGCTTTTCCTATCTGAGGGAAGCAGTTCGCTTGCTGCTGCTGCAGGACCGTATAACCGATATTCGAACGGTATATGACTTGTACGAGATCCTGTCCGATGAAATGAACGTAGGGACAACCGTGATTGAACATGCGATGCGGCATGCAATCAATGCAGCTTGGATTCGCGCGGATACGCGAATGCTGGAAAGCGTTTTCGGGTATACGGTAGACGCGGACCGCGCGACGCCGTCGAACGCGGCCTTTCTGTTTCGGGCGGCAGACTATATCAGAATCATGACAGGGGAGGACTTATTTTCATGACGTTGGAAGAGATGGAGCGGATGGAGGAGCAGCTCAGATCCGAATACACCGATCCGGATATGCTGCTGAATGCAACGATCAACACAATTATGCGAACACTCGGCGTTTCTGCAAAGTTGCTCGGCTATCGGTATATTTTCCTTGCCGTTCGATTTATCAGAACGCGCCCGCCGAAACTTCGGTCGACGACAAAAAAGGAACTGTATCCATACATCGAAAAATGCATGAATACGACAAAGCCGATGATCATGCGTACGATGCATTATGCGATCACGCACGCGTGGAAGCGCGCCGACCCCGATATTCTTTATTCCTATCTCGGGTTGCGCGGGAAAAATCTTAAAGATCCTCCGGGAAATCTTGAGTTTATTTATCTGGTTGCCGAGCGAGTCCGCCTGATCATCGGAGATCCGATGTGGGAGGAGCATTATCAACAAGTGCTTGCCGAGGCAAGAAAACGGTATTCGTGGTTAAACTGATTGACGAATCCGGTCACCGTATGCTAAAATTATATAAAATGACAGCATAGAGGTGCAACATAATGAAGAAAAGAGCAATTCTGATTGTGCTTGACAGCGCGGGGATTGGGTATTTGCCGGATGCTGCGGACTTCGGCGACGTCGGCGCAAATACGATCTGTAACATTTTTGATAAGCGCGGACGCCTCGACGTTCCGAATATGAAAAAGCTCGGGCTTGCGCATATCGACGGGTGCAGCCTTCCGAAAGATGATGATGAACTGATCGGAAGCTACTGCAAGTGTGCCGAACAGACGCACGCGAAAGACACGACCTGCGGACACTGGGAGATGGCGGGGCTTGCGCTGGAAGAGGCTTTTAAAACGTATCCGAACGGATTCCCGAAAGCGTTCATGGAAGCGTTTGAACAACGGATCGGCCGCGGTACGCTCGGCAACGTCGTTGCAAGCGGCACGCAAATCATTCAGGAGCTCGGCGACGAGCATGTGCGAACGGGCAAGCCGATCGTCTATACGAGCGCAGACAGCGTGTTCCAGATTGCAGCGCATGAGGAAGTGATTCCGCTTCCGGAGCTGTACCGTATCTGTGAGATTGCGCGTGAGATGCTCGTCGGCGAATACCTGGTCGGTCGCGTGATTGCGCGTCCGTTCATCGGCAGGAACGGGAATTATCAGCGGACAGAAAACCGCAAGGATTACGCGGTTGAGCCATTTAAGGACACAATTCTTGACGGTCTTTCCGCAAAGGGGATGGACGTTGTGGGAATCGGCAAGATCGAGGATATCTTTTGCCACAGAGGCATTACGACCGTCGATCACACCAAGAACAATCCGGACGGAATCAAAGCGACACAGCGCTTTTTAGACGAGGGAACCGGCGATTTCATCTTTACGAACCTCGTTGATACCGATATGCTGTATGGCCATCGAAACGATTGGGAAGGGTATGGAAAGGCGCTTGAGTATTTCGATGCACATTTGCCGGAAATGTATCTTTCGATGCGTGAAGGCGATATCCTGATGGTGACTGCGGACCATGGCTGCGACCCGACGTTTCCTGGAACGGATCATACGCGCGAATACATTCCGCTTCTGATCTGCGGTCAGCATATCAAGCACGGCGTCAACCTCGGCGTACGGAAGCAGTTTTCCGACATCGGCGCAACGATCTATGAATATCTCACCGGTGAAAGCTGGCGGGAAGGTAAATCATTCTTAAAGGATATCTGGGAGGATTGAAAAATGGAAAACATTATGAACATCATCAACAACGCGGTTGCGCTGCTGAAAGAAAAAGGCGCAGACAAGGCGAAGATCGGTCTTATTCTCGGCAGCGGGCTCGGCGATTACGCGGAAACGCTCGAAAACAAGCGTTTCGTGAACTATGTCGATATCGAAGGCTATCCGGTTTCCGGCGTGGTTGGGCACAAAAATCGTTTCGTAATCGGCGAAAAATTCGGCAAAACGGTAATCGCAATGCAGGGGCGATTCCATTATTATGAGGGGTATCCGCAGGCGATGCTCTCTCTCGGCGTCCGCACCATGAAAAAACTCGGTGTTGAAAAACTCCTCGTGACGAACGCGGCGGGCGGCGTCAACATGAACTATCATGCGGGTGATCTGATGCTTATTTCCGATCATATCAATCTGTCGGGAAGCAATCCGCTGATCGGAAAGAATCTCGATGAATTCGGGCCCCGATTCCCGGATCAGAGCAACGTATATGATAAGGATCTGCGGGCGAAAATGATCGACCTCGCAAAACGGAAGGATATTGCCATGCAGGAAGGCGTTTATTTGATGATGTCCGGCCCGTGCTATGAGACACCGGCAGAGATCCGCATGGCGCGTATCATCGGTGCGGACGCGGTCGGCATGTCTACGATCCCCGAAACCATGTGTGCGGCGCACTGCGGCATGAAGGTGCTCGGCATCAGTTTGATCACCAACATGGCGGCAGGTGTGCTTGACCAGCCGCTGTCTCATGCGGAGGTTACGGAAACGGCTGCAAAGGCCGCGCTCAAGTTCACCGAGCTTGTCGATATGATCCTGAAAGAAATCTTCTGATCGACATAAAAAAGACGGCTGCCGCAAAACTGCGGCAGCCATTTTAAATTATGGATTATAAAGGAATTGTCATTCCTTGCTTTGCGGTTTTTCCTCTTCGAATTCAAACGCGCTCGAAGGCATGGACTGGCCGGTTTGCTGTGATCTGCTGTTTGCAAGCTTTTCCTTGTCGGTGAACTTGCGGGTGATAACAAACAGACCGATGACGACAACAACGGCAAGACCGAGGAATACGTAGTTCAGAACCGACCACAGCGTTTGACCGCATGCATACAGTTTCGTAACGAAGGAGCCGTCGTTTGCATCCGAACGGGTCTTGCTGAAGGAAGAAACGTACACGGGATGCAGCTCTACGCCGCGACGATACTCAAGTTTGTTGTCGGCGTCGCGTTTGAGGGCATCATCCTCTCCTCTTAACGGATATTCCGGGTTTCCGTCCGGTCCGAACATGACGGTTTCATCATAGTACAGCAGTTCGATCGGATTCTCGGTGGAGGTTGCCGCACTTCCCGAGCAGCTCAGCGGCGAAGACGTCGCCTGTGTCCACTTGACCTCGGGATGCACTTCCTTCGCTTTGGCAAGAAAAACCTGAATCGGAAGAGGATCGGTATATTCCTCGTTTACGGAATAGGGGCCGTAGGTGGTTCCGTCTTTGGTAAACGTGACTTCGCCCTTCTCGTCGATCACGTCGGCGAATTCTGTTCTATAACGTTCCGTTGCCCGAAACGAAGTCAGCTGGTTATACAATGCAGACTGTACGAAACTGACGACCGCAAGAACAATCATGATTGCTGCCAGAGCAAAGTACAGGATGCGGGTATACTTGTAGAACTTTGGCTTTTTTTCCTCAATGATGTTGTCCATCTGGAACAGCCTTCCTTTTCCGGAGATTGCGTTGACCAGAACGTAGACTGCCATGGCAAGCAGCAGAATCGGAAAAAGGTACGGTGAAATGGTGGTACAATTCATAAGTAACTCCTTTACTGGTTTGTTATGAAATCAAAGCCGTTTCAGCTTTGCGCCGTCTTTGGTATCTTCTACGGCAAAGCCCATCGCTTTCAGCTCATTGCGGATAGCGTCTGCCTTTGCCCATTCTTTAGCCTTTTTTGCTTCCTTGCGTGCTTCGAGCAGCGCGATCGCTTCCTCGGGGAAGTCTTCCTTCTTTTCCTTTACGACAAGTCCCAAAACGCCGTTCAGCTCTGCATAGCGCGCTTTGACGGCTTCGATCGCGGCTTTCGTGTGTGCGCCGGTCGCAAAGATGTTAATCCAGCGGGCAAAATCAAACAGCACGCCGAGCGCGTCCGCCGTATTAAGGTCGTCGTCCATCGCATCGTTGAACCGATCACGGAACCCGTCGAGCTCTGCGCTGACTTTGGAATCATCTGCCGCTTCGTCGATCGCGGTATCGAACAGACGGTCGCGCGCCGTGTAGAGACGGTTCAGACTCGTCACGGCCTGATCCATCAGCTCGCGCGAGAAGTTGACCGGATTGCGGTAGTTTGCGGTGAGCAGAAACAGACGAACAGCTTCCAGGTCGTATTCCTTCGCGATATCGCGAACCAGGAAGAAGTTGCCCAGGGACTTACTCATCTTCTGGTTGTTGATATTGATATACCCGTTGTGCATCCAGTAATGAACAAACGGCTTGCCCGTTGCGCCTTCGCTTTGCGCGATCTCATTCTCATGATGCGGGAAAATGAGGTCCATACCGCCGCCGTGGATGTCAAAGGTTTCGCCGAGATACTTCATGCTCATTGCGGAGCATTCGACATGCCATCCGGGACGACCCTTGCCCCACGGGGAAGGCCAGCTCGGCTCGCCGGGCTTTTCACCCTTCCAAAGCGCGAAATCTAGCGGATCGCGCTTCTGCTCAGTTGGCGCGATGCGCGCGCCGTTTTCCATATCGTCGATATCCTGCCCCTTGAGCTTACCGTAGCCGGGAAAGCTGCGTACCGCAAAGTAGACGTCGCCGTTTTCGGTCGCATAGGCGTGCCCTTTTTCGATCAGCTTTTTGACGAGCTTGATGATATCGCCGATGTGCTCGGTCGCACGGGGATTGACCGTCGCGCGCTCAATGCCCAATGCATCCGCATCCTGATAATACTCGTGAATAAACCGGTCACCGAGCTCCTTTACCGTGATGCCGTCACGATTGGCGCGATTGATCATTTTGTCGTCGATATCGGTAAAATTCTGTACGTATTTGACCTTGTATCCGCGGTATTCCAGATACCGGCGCATGGTATCGAACACAACAAACGGGCGCGCATTTCCGATATGGAAATAGTCGTACACGGTCGGCCCGCATACGTACATGGAGATTTCGCCTTCTTTAATCGGCACGAGCGGCTCCTTTTTACGGGTCATGGTATTATAAATCTGCATATGATCCTCCTGAACCTGTATACCATACGCAAAACGGAAGAGATCCGTGAAAGATGGGATACAGTATTTCTAATCTATAATAAGGAAATTCCTTCATTTTGTCAATAAGGATTTGACGAACCGATACTTTTGTACTATAATTAATTAGTCGAAAATTGCACGATGCGGACAGATGTGCGTGCGGTTTCCGTTACCGCCGAAAAAAACTGCGAAAAAGCAGGATTACTTTCATCAGGAGGACCAAATATGAAACGATTATTGGCCGTTTTCGTAACACTGATATTGCTCTTATCGATGACGCTTGCAACGGGCGTTGCTGCGGAATCGGGAGATATGCTGATTCATTCCGATAAGGTTACCGGCGCTGTCGGCGACATCATAAAGGTTAATTTCTACCTTTATCCGAACCTGCCTGAGGACAGGCTGCTCGATTCGCTTACCGGCGTGCTGAAGTTTGATCCGGAGTTTCTGACGCTCGGAGCAATCAATCTTTCGGACGAGGAAGAAAATCTGACTTCTTTACTGATGTCGGGAAAGACGCACGTTCCTTTCTATACCAATGAACCCGTTCCCGGAGAACTTCGTTTCTCGTTCGCCGACGGGTATGGTGTAGAAGAGGAAGGATTCTGGTTCCAGGCGGAGTTCCGGATCGAAAAAGAAGGCGCAACAGAGTTTATCTTCAACGGCATTACGTATACCGGCCTGAAAACGATCAAGAACGACGACGGCTCAACCACGTATAACACGGTGACCTATACCATTGATCCGCTGCCCGCCGGCGGCGTTTACACCGAAGGCGAAAGCATTCCTACGGGCGGTGCGGCCGAAGAGACGTTCTCCCCGATCACGCCCGCCGTTCAGACGCCGACCACCGTTACGCCAACGCCGAAACCCAGCAATGCGGGGCAGCCCGTTCCCGTAACGTCCACGCTTCCTACGTATTCTGCGAATCCTTCGTCCGTAACCGGCGTGGTTACGCCGGCACCTCCCGTTACTTCCATACCTGTAAAAACGCCGGGTCCGGCAGACGAGACGCCGGCTCCCTCGCAGGGAACGGAAACCGCGCCTGTCTCGGAGGTTACGCCGGACACAGAAGTTTCACCGACTGACGCAGTGCCTCCGACGGATTCCGAAACAACGACCGATCCCGTTGCCGGAGAGGTGATCGATGTGACGTCGCAGCCGCTGCCGGAGAACGACAGGTCGGAGAATACGTCCAAAGCGGAAGAGGAAACTTCGTCATTAACGGACGTCCTTCTTACGGTCGGTATTATCGTCGGAATCGTAGCGGTTGTCGGGCTCGGAGTGATTGCGATCATTCTCGTTCTGAAACGCCGTAAAATGAACGAGCAATAACCGATTGCGCGTTATTAAGGAAAGCTCTCATTTTTGAGAGCTTTCTTGCGTTTTGGAAAGAATTGTTGTATAATATAACGATTAGAGAAAGGAGGCGGGAGAAATGCGCTGGGTAACAACGCGTCAACTGACGTTTGCGGCAATGTTTGCCGCCTTGGCGATCGTTTTATCGATCTTTCCGCTTACGTTTTATTTGCCGTCGGGGAGCCGGATCACGTTTCGGGAGATTCCGATCTTTCTATGTTCATTTTCGCTCGGCCCCGTGTTCGGCGGACTCTGCGCGTTCGTCGCGGATCTTGTCGGCACGTTTATCACCAATTCCGGCAAGAACTGGGATATCCTGTTTTCGCTCAATTCCGTCCTGACAGGGATCCTGCCTGGCCTGCTGTTTAAGTACGTCTTTCACAAGCAGAGCAGCATGCTCTATATTGCGTCTTCCATCATTCCGGTGAACATTCTCGTATCCTGGTTTCTGTCGACGCTCTGGCTGCATGTAAATCCCGTTTACAGCGCTGCGTTTTCCGGGATTCCGTTCTGGGCGCATCTGCTGTTCCGGCTGCTTCTGGTCGCTTCGCTGACCGCGGTCCAGATCGTAACTGTCCGATATCTCTATCCGGTAACGATGAAAGGCCTAAAGGGAGGGGATCATTCATGACGTATGAAGAAGCCATTGCCTATATCCACGGCATGTACTGGCGCGGCTCGAAGCTCGGACTCGTCCGGGTCACCGAACTTTGCCATCTTTTGGGCGACCCGCAGGATCAGTTGAAATTCATCCACGTCGCAGGAACGAACGGGAAGGGCTCCACCTGCGCGATGCTTTCACGCATCCTCTGCGCGCAGGGGTATCGTACGGGTCTTTTCGTTTCTCCGTTTGTCGACCGATTCAACGAGCGCATCCAGTTCAACAACGAACCGATCCCGGACGACGATCTTGCGGCGATCATTACCGAGATCGCTCCGGTCGTCGATTCGATGGAGAATTCCCCGACGGAGTTTGAAGTGATCACGGCAGCCGCCTTCCTGTACTACGTCAGAAAAAACTGCGATTACGTGGTGCTGGAGGTCGGGCTCGGCGGAGAACTGGATTCCACCAACGTGATCAAAACGCCGCTTCTTGCAATCATCACCGCAATCGACTATGATCACATGCATATTCTCGGTGATACGATCGAGCAGATCGCATACGCAAAGGCGGGCATTATCAAGGACGGCGGAACGGTCCTGTTTTACGGCGAGCATAAGGACGCTTTGCCGGTCATCGAGGCGGCATGCGAAACGCACGGCGCTAAGCTTCACGTCATCGACCGTTCGACGCTGCGGGAAGGGACGTACGATCTGCATGGGCAGACCTTTGATTACCGCGATTACCGCGATCTCAAACTCGGTCTGCTCGGCAGATATCAGACGAAAAACGCCGCTACGGTCGTCGACGCCGTCGAGCTGCTCAGAGAAAACGGCGTAGAAATCTCGGATGTGGCGATGCGGACAGGACTGAAGGAAACCGTATGGCCGGCGCGTTTTGAACTTTTGCGAGAGGATCCGCCGTTTTTCGTGGACGGCGGGCATAATCCGCACGGCGTCAGGGGAACGGTCGAAACGTTCCAGCGCCTGTTCCCGAACGGGAAAGCCAAGATCATCATGGGTATGATGCGCGACAAGGACGTTTCGCAGTCGGTCGAGCTGCTGCTTCCGATCGCAAAGGAGTTTTATACGGTCACACCGAACAACGACCGCGCAATGCCCGCCGAGGAGCTTGCTGCGCTGATCGCCTCGTACGGTGCGGCCGCAACGCCGTTCTCATCGGTCGCGGATGCGGTCGAAACGGCGGCGCGGGGTGAAGACGTTACGCTTGCCGTCGGGTCTCTTTATATGGCGGGCGAGGTGCACGAAGCGTTTCGTAAGCTGCAGAAGATGTGGAGATTTGAAGAATGAAGCTGCTTGCGCTTGACATCGACGATACGCTGGTCTGCACCGGCAAGCTTCCCAGCGAACGCCTGATCCATGCCGTGCAACGCGTGCGAGTCAGCGGCGTGACCGTCGTGCTTGCGACGGGACGCGGATTTCTGGGAACCAAAAAGATTCGCGAATCCCTGTCCGCGTATGGGCCGCTGATCCATTACGGCGGAGCGGTCGTGTCCGACGGAAAAACGGGCGAGCATTTCTTTGCGAATTATCTGCGTCCGCAGGACGTGATCACGGCGTTTGCGATCGCCGATTCCTTCGGGATCCATGCGCAGATCTATGAGGAGGATACGGTCGTTTTCCGCAAGGCGAACGCGTTTACGGAGCAATATACCGGGATTCTGAACCTGCCGTTTATCGTCGATCCGAACCTTCTTTATCGGCCACTCGACGCGATCCCGAAGGTACTGTTCGCCGTGGATCCGAGTAAGGAAGCGGAGATCGCAAAGGAGACGCGCGCTCTGCTTCCGAAGCACCTGTCGGTGCTGACGTCAAAACCGGGGTTTATCGAGATAGGTTCCGTTTCGTCAACAAAAGGGAAGGCACTCGAGAAGGTCGCCGCCATGCTCGGGATCGCGCGCGAGGACGTTACCGCGATCGGCGACAATACGCTCGATCTTGATATGATCGAATGGGCAGGGACCGGAATCTGCGTCGCCAACGGGAACGATCTCGTAAAGGAAAAAGCCGATCTCGTGATCGGTGCTTGCGAGGACGAAGGCGTCGCTGCTTATCTTGAATCTTTGCCGGTATGAATCCGTTGAAACGAAAAGGAGCGTTTATCGCTCCTTTTTCTTATAGTTCAACATGATCCGAAAACGGAGGGGTGAAGGATCGGCCGACACTGGAAAGATCCTGTGTAAAAACGTCGGTAAACCCAAGCGACATGCAGTAGTCAAGCGCAGATTCATACTCGCGCGCGGTCAGAGGCCGATCGAGCGGCTTTACCGTACATTCCGGGATCGGGGTGAACTGTGACATCAGCGAGATCGGACAGTCCGTTCCAAAGTGCGCTTTGATGGCGTCGAGCACGGCGCGCGTATCGTAAACGCAGCCGGGAAGGACCAGATGCCGGATCCGAACGCCTTTTATCGCAATGCCGTCCGCATCGCAGCACATCGGACCGACCTGCCGGAACATTTCCGTGATCGACCGGATCGCGGTATCAAAATAATCCGAAGCCTTGGAAAATTTCAGAGACAGACGCGGATCGACGTATTTGAGATCGGGCAGATAGACGTCAACGAGGCCGTCGTATGCACGGATCGTTTCGACCGATTCGTATGCGTTCGTATTGTACACGACAGGGATGGAAAGTCCCTGTTTTTTTGCAAGCCTCAGCGCCTCGGTCAGAGCATCGCGGTGCGGCGTCGGCGTGACGAGGTTGATATTGTGCGCGCCGAGCGTCTGCAGCATCAGCATGGTTTCGACAAGGCGTGGGACGGAGAAAACTTCCCCGAGCGTTCCGTCCGTTAGGACCATGTTCTGGCAGAAGATACATTTCAAATTGCATCCGGAGAAGAAGATCGTGCCGCTTCCGCGCGTTCCGCTGAGACAGGGTTCTTCGTCGTAATGCAGCGCCGCCCGCGCAATACGGACAACGGAGGAACAGCCGCAGAATCCTGCTGCGGCTGCCCGGTCAATATGACAGTTGCGAGGGCAGATGTTGCATGCCATCAGTCAAATACGCGCCTCCCGCAGACAAAGTTCCGATACCAGTAGGAGGAGAAGGAACTTTGAACGACCTGTCCCTTGCTGGCGCTTGCATGGATAAATTTCTTGTTTCCGATGTAAATCGCCGCGTGGTTGACTTTGTCGCTTGTATCGCTCTTAAAGAACAGCAAATCACCTTTTTTTAGATCGTCAACGGATTCAACCAGCTTCCATTTGCTGTTTTGAGAGTATGTATAAGCGTTTCGACGGCTCGTTTTTATACCGCATTTGTTCAGACAGTAATGCACCAAACCGGAGCAGTCGAACGAATCCGGCCCTTCATCACCCAGAATATACGGGTCGCCGAGCTGATTCTGTGCGCACTTGACAAGACCGTTTACGCTGCTTTCATATTGTGCGCTGTCCGCAGACGGCTTCGGCGTAGCGGTCGGCTTCGGCGTGGCAGACGGCTTCGGCGTAGCGGTCGGCTTCGGTGTGGCAGTCGGCTTGGGCGTAGCGGTCGGTTTCGGCGTGGCAGTCGGCTTCGGCGTTTTTGTCGGCTTCGGTGTTTGCGTAGTCTTTGCAGAAGAACTCGGTTTCACCGTTTTCACAGGCTTCGGTGTTGCGGTCGCTTTCGCCGATGCTTTCGGCGTCGCGGATGGTTTTACAGTCGGTTTCGACGTCGGTTTGGACGTCGGTTTGGGCGTCGGTTTGGGCGTCGGTTTCGGCGTTGGGACAGGCGTTGGAGAGGGCGTCGGCGTTGCAAGCGCAACAGCGTCGTCGGAATATAAGAGCTCCCAATCATCCCGGGTTACCTGACCGTCGGGATTCAGCCCGTTTTTTGATTGAAAACGCATCATGGCCTCTTCGGTCAGAGGACCGTAATACCCGGTAATCCGATCGGAATAATAACCGAGTTCGGACAGCTGCCGCTGAATGCTTTTTACGTCCGCACCGTTGTCGTTTAATTTGATCCGGTATTCCTGCGCATCGCTCGAAAACAGTTTTTCCTGCAAAGCAGCGGAAGCAATGCCGTTTTGTTCGGAATCCGTTGCTCGCTGAAACAGGATAACGGCATTACGGGTTGATTCGTTATAGACGGTACCGGGCTCATCCGCGTCCATATAACCGAGATCCATCAACTTTTGCTGCAGGGCTGCAACATCGGCATTATCATCGTTCAGCTGAAGCGTCGAATAATCGGAAACAGCGATCCGATTATCGGTAGGCGCAGGCGTTGAGACGATCGCAGGAGCAAGCGAATTCGGGGCAGAACTCGGCTCAGCGTCATTCAGAATAACGGAGTCTTCTTTCGTCGTCAGATATTCTGACGCAACGTTTGCCGACGGGAAAGGAGAGATCGACCGATTGCGCAGAACAAAAAACAAACCTACGCCGCAAAGAACGGCGGAAGCGACAAGTGCGATGACTACACGCACGGCCATCGGGAGCGATCTGCGCTTTTTACCCGGAAGTAATTTGATCTCTTTGTCCATGATACGACCCTTTCTGCATCATTATACCATAATATATGTAAGAAAAAGGTGAAATCTTTTTAAACACTTTCAAAAACAATGGATATGTGCTATACTATTATCGGAATTATGGCATTATTGTTTGTAGACAATCTGAAAAAGACGTTTGCGGATCGAACGTTGTTTTCGGGCGTATCTTTTGAGATACAGCCCGGGGAACGCGTCGGTCTGATCGGCGTAAACGGAAGCGGGAAAACGACGCTGATGCGTATTCTGATGGGAAAGGAAACGTATGACGGCGGCTCATTCGGAATGCATCAGGGAGCGAAGTTGTCTTACGTGGAGCAGATACCGGTTTTAGACAAACATACGGATCTGTATTCTTTCACCCTGGAGGCGTTCCGGCCGCTGCTTGATCTGGAAACCGAAGAAACGCGAATTATCCGAAAGCTTGAAGAAACAGGCTGTGACCGGGAACGGTTGATTGCAAGGCAGGCTGTCGTAGTGGAGACACTCTCCCGCGAGGGGGGCGCGACGTTCCGGTCGCTGACGCGATCCGCCCTTCTTGGTCTCGGCTTTTCGGAGGAGGATCTTTCCCGTCCGGTTACTTCTTTTTCCGGCGGGCAGATCAGTAAAGCGATGCTTGCGCGCGCTATTCTGTCGAAAGCGGATCTGCTGCTTCTCGACGAACCGACAAACAATCTTGATATCACGGCGATCCGTTGGCTGACCGAGTATCTGCATCAGTTTAAGGGCGCCGTCCTCGTCGTTTCACACGATCGCGCTTTTTTAGATGATACGGTAACGCGGATGCTGGAACTGCAGAACGGAAGGGTTCGCGGAACGGCGGGGAATTATTCGCGCTATATGGAACTGAAACTCGACGCGCGCGAGCTTGAAAAAAAGATCTATCTGCGCAAGCAGAAAGAGATTCGCCGCATCGAAGGGATCATTGAACAGCAGAAACGCTGGAATCAGGCACACAACTATGTGACGATCGCATCCAAACAAAAACAGATTGATCGTATTAAAGAAGATATGGTTGAACCGGAGCGCGACGAAAAGTCGATTGCCTTCCGGTTTCCGACGCCTGCCCCGACCGGAAACGAAGTGATCGTGCTGCACGAGCTTGGCATGCAATTCGGCGAGCATCATGTTTTTTCGCACCTGAACGGGATGATTCTTGCCGGACAATGCGTTTGCATCATCGGCGCAAACGGATGCGGAAAAACGACGCTGCTCAAAATCCTGACCGGAAACGAGCATCAGACGGAAGGTACATTCAAACTTGGAGCAGGGGTGCGGATCGGCTATTATGCACAGAATACGTATGATCTTCACGACGAAAACAGCGTGATTGACGAGCTATCCGACGAGTTCCCGTTCATGGACCGTTCGCAGCTTCGCGGCGCGCTTGGCATGTTTCTGTTCCGTAACGACGATATTGAAAAACGAATCGGAACGCTGTCCGGTGGTGAAAAAGCCCGCATCCGGCTTTTGAAGCTCGTGCTGTCGGGCGCTAACGTGCTCCTGCTTGACGAGCCGACGAATCATCTTGATATATCGTCTGCCGAGATTCTGGAGAACGCTCTTGAACAATTTCCGGGCACGGTCCTGATCGTCACGCATGACCGGTATATGGTCAGACGGCTTTCCGACCGTACGCTGCTTATGACGCAGGAAGGCTTTATTGAGCAACGAGATGAGAACGAAGATTTGTTCGATCGTATCGTGGAGCGGAAACCTGAAAAGACGCAGACTGCTGCGATCACGGATCCGGATAATTTGTACTTCCGGCGGAAGGAGATCAAGCAGCAACGCGCGAAAGCAAAGCAGGAGGTCCGTCGCGTCGAGCGGCTGATCGAGGAGAACGAAACAGCAAAGCGCGAGGCGGATCTCGCCCTGACCGAGGCGCAGAGCGGAAACGATTATCGCCGGATGCAGCAACTTTATGAAACAATCTCTGCGCTTGAGACGGCGGAGACGGAACTTTACGACCAACTGGAGCGCGCAGAAAACACGCTCGCATCCATCGAAACGGAGGAAGAAGAATGATTTGGCATTATTTTCCGATTGGCATGCGTTTTCCGGTCAATGATTTTTCCGATGCATCGCGCCGTGACTGCTGGCGCATTGCGCTGTCGGCGATTTATGCGTCCGATCCGAAAGGCACGTTTCTTTATGAAGCTTGCGAAACGTTCGATCCGCTTTCGCAGAGCCCGGTATATACCTGCATTATTTGTTATTACGGAATTGTGCAATCTCGCGAAGCGGGAAAGACGATGCATTCCCTTGACGGGCTGATGACACGGCTTTGTCTGTGCAATCCGTTGGTTCAGGCAAATTATCTGGAAGGCTTCGGTCCGTATCCCGTTCTTGCGGAAATCAATTCCGATGGGACTCTCATTGCAAACGAAAACGGTGCTGCATTCCTTCCGGTCGGCCAAATCGAACCGATGCGGCCGTCTGACGGTTGGAAGCTGCTGCTTGCGCCGGATTCGATGAAGGGCGTCTGCAGCGCGGAACGCCTGACGCGCGCGCTTGGTATTGCAGCTGTTGACCGCGGATTTCGCGTTCGGAGAATGCCGGTCGCCGACGGCGGGGAAGGAACAGTTTGCGCTTTGGTTGCAGGAACAGACGGTCGGTGCGAGACGATTTCGTGCAGTGATCTGAACGGTACGCGCGTGAGTATGTCCGTCGGCATAATCCCCGGCCCGACGGCCGTCATCGAGGTTGCTGACGCAATCGGTTTTTCTCGAAAGAATGAACAGACCCCGCCGATCGAACGCAGGACAAGCTTTGGCGTCGGACAGATGATTCTTAAAACGATGGACCTCGGGTACCGGAAGATCTGGATCGGACTGGGCGGATCCCTGACCGCGGATCTCGGACTCGGCGCATTGGCTGCGCTCGGCATGCGTTTTTATGACACGAACAGCGAATCCGTTGCACCCTGCCCGGAAACGCTTTCGGAAATCGTACGAATTGACAGGGAAGAGCTCGATCCGAGATTGACGCAGACGGAAATCACGCTTCTTTATGACGTTTCAGCGCCGCTGCTCGGCGAAAACGGCGCGCTCAGGGTTTTTGGACCGCAAAAGGGCGCAACGGAGAAACAGATCGCCCAATGGGAGACGGAGTTCGAAAGACTTTCCGCTATGCTCGGCGGCGATCCGGCCGTGAAGGGAAGCGGTGCTGCAGGCGGGCTCGGTTTCGGATTAGCTTCGATTGGAGGAATACTTACTTCCGGCGCAGACAAGATCCTCGATCGTGTCGGTCTGTCGTTTGCAATGCGAGACGCGGATTTCGTGATCACAGGGGAAGGAAGTTTTGACGCGCAAAGCATCCGGTTCCGCAAAGCGCCGGTGGCTGTTATGGAAATGCTGCTTTCGAACGATCGTCCCGGGTGCCTTTTTGTCGGAAAAACAGGGGCAGTCCCGGACGACCTGTTACGCGGGTATCCGAAGCTCAGAGGAATCATAACCTGTCCGATCGGCGACGAGCCGTATGAAGAAACGATCATGCGCGCGTTTGATCGGGACGTTCTGCCGATGATCGGAAAAGACGTTGCCAATTCGTCCGATTGATGATATAATGCTTTATCTGTTTTAAAGGAGGAATACCTGCATGCGAATGGTTGACCTGATTGAGAAAAAGGTAAACGGAGAAGCGCTTTCCGGCGATGAGATCCGCTATGTTGTGAACGGGTTTACAGACGGTTCCATTCCTGATTATCAGATGGCTGCTTTTCAGATGGCGGTTGTTTTTAACGATATGACCGATCAGGAGACTGCGGATCTGACGATGGCTATGATGCATTCAGGTGAAGTTGTCGATCTGTCTGATCTGCGCGGTGTAAAGGTTGATAAACATTCCACCGGCGGTGTCGGCGATACGACGACCCTCGTGATTGCTCCGCTTGTTGCCGCATGCGGCGGAACGGTTGCAAAGATGAGCGGACGCGGGCTCGGTCATACGGGCGGCACGCTTGATAAGCTTGAGTCGATTCCCGGTATGTGCATTGAGCAGCCGATGGCGCGGTTTAAGGAAATCGTCAACGACATCGGCGTCGCCGTCATCGGGCAAACGGGCAATCTTGTTCCAGCAGACAAAAAAATGTACGCGCTGCGCGACGTAACCGCCACGGTACGCAGCATTCCTTTGATTGCATCGAGCATTATGTCCAAAAAGCTCGCCGCAGGAACGGATGCGATCGTGCTTGACGTTAAAACCGGCACCGGCGCGTTCATGCAGACCGTTGAGGAAGCGGAAAAACTTGCGCATCTGATGGTTTCGATCGGCAAGCTTGTCGGACGCGAATGCGTCGCCGTCATTACGGATATGAATCAGCCGCTCGGCCTTGCGGTTGGCAACGCTCTCGAAGTCCGCGAAGCGATCGAGCTGCTATCCGGCAAGATTCCGGCAGGCGATCCGCTGTATGAGGTCTGCATGCTCCTGGGCGTACACATGATGCGCGTTTCGAAGCTCGCAAACTCCGAGGTTGAAGCGCGCGAAAAGCTTGAAGCCGCGCTGCACAGCGGTGCAGGACTCGAGAAGCTTCGTCAGATGATTGCGGCGGAAGGCGGCGATCCTTCTTATATCAGTCTTGACCGGATTGACGAGCTCTGCAAGGTCAAAACGATCCTGAACGTATACCCGAAGCGGGCGGGCTATATCTCTTCGATGAATGCGGAACGCATCGGAACGGCGGCGCAGATTCTTGGCGCAGGACGCGCAACGAAGGAAGACAGCATTGATCCGGCGGTCGGACTTGTCATGAAAAAACGCCTCGGCGATTTCATTCGCGCCGACGAACCGCTTTGTGTGATGTATGTAAACGATGAATCCAGGGTGAACGCTGCGCTTGAGATGTTCCACAGCGCGTTTGCCTATTCCGACGCTAAGCCGGAATACCGTCCTATGGTTTACGACGTCGTACGCGCATAACGCGTCCCGAACAGTTTGAATCCGATGTGAAGAGCAATTCACTTCGGGAAAGGAAAAATATGAATCGGCTGCTTTTGGCAATCGACGGAAACAGCCTGCTGTTTCAGGCTTATCACGCTTTTTTCAAGGCGAATCTCACCACACGCGACGGCTTTCCGACCGGTGCGCTGAAGGGCTTTTTTACGAAATTCCTGGAGCTGTTGAAGCAGAAGCCCTCGCATGTGCTCGTTGCGTTTGACGTCCATCAGCCGACGTTCCGCCACGAGCGCTATGCGGATTATAAGCTCGGCAGAAAGCCCGCGGATGAGGATTTGAAAAAGCAAATGCCCGTCGTTCGCGAGCTTCTGCGGGACATGGGCGTAGCCGTGATCGAATGCCCGCGTTATGAGGGCGACGATATTCTCGGCACGTTCGCGCGCCGTGCGGAAACCTCTGGCATGGATACGCTGATCGTTACCGGCGACCGGGACGCGTTTCAGTTGATTACCGATCATACCCGAATCTACTATACGAAGGATAACTCGATCGTTGACGCCGCTGCGCTGATGGAAAAATACGGGCTTTTGCCAGATCGCATGCGCGACCTGAAAGCACTGATGGGCGACAGCTCGGATCACATTCCGGGCGTTTCCGGTGTCGGAGAAAAGACGGCGCTGAAGCTTCTGAATACCTACGGCGATCTGGAAGGCGTACTTTCGCATGCCGGCGAAGTGAAAGGCAAGCTTGGCGAAAAGCTCGTAAATGAAGCGGAAAACGCGCGCTTTTCCTATTGGCTCGGCACGATCGCAACCGACGCACCGGTGGGGGAAAACCTCGAAGACTGTGCGTTTTCATTTGAAAAAACCGGAAACGCCAAACAACGCTTCTATGAACTCGAACTGAACAGCATCGCTGAAAAGCTTTCCGGCGAACAGGCGCCTCTTCAAGACGACGCCGTTCCCGTTCCTGAAACGGTTGCAATTACCGATGCAGACGGCATGCAAAAAGCGCTGGATTCGCTGAAAAGCTGTGATAGCATCGCGATTACGGCTTTTCCGACGCTCGCATTTGCGGGATCCGATCGGCAGGCGTTCGTGTTGACCGCGGGTGAGACGCTGTTTGACGCATGTATGGACGAGGATGAAGCGTACCGCATGCTTTCTGATTTTCTGGTTGCACACAAAAAGCAGGTTCTCGCGTTTGACGCGAAGACCGTATTCCATCGCTGCAAATTCAATCCGGATACTTTGCCGAAACTGCTGTTTGACGCAATGCTTTCCGATTACCTTTTGCAGAGCAACAGGCCGGTTGATAGCTTCGAAGCGCTTTGCATCGCCTGGCTCAAAACAGAAAAGGCAAGTCCGGCTTATCTGTTTTCACTGTATCCGCGCATGGAACGCGCGATCTCGGAAAACGGACTGTCTTCTCTTGAACAGAACGTCGAGCTTCCGCTTCTTCGTGTGCTATACGGCATGGAACAGGCTGGATTCCGCACCGATGAAACTGTTCTGAAGGATCTGCATGCTCGATTCTCGGAAACGATTACGAAGCTGGAAGCGCGCATCTATGAGGCGGCGGGGGAGCAATTCAACATTCTTTCGACAAAGCAGCTTGGACGGATTCTGTTTGAAAAGCTCGGATTGCCATCCGGCAAAAAGACAAAGACCGGCTTTTCCACGGATGCGGATACATTGGAAGCGATCGCGCAGCTGCATCCGATCGTCAACGACGTGCTTACGTATCGGTTTCTGACGAAGCTGGACAGTACGTTTATTGAGGGACTGTTAAAACAGCGAGACGAAAACGGACGGATTCATTCGCGCTTTATGCAATGTGTTACGGCGACGGGACGCATTTCGAGCACGGAGCCCAATCTGCAGAACATTCCTGTCCGTACGCAGGAGGGACGCGAGATTCGCAAGGCGTTTATCCCGAGCGAAGGGAACGTGCTGGTCGGCGCGGACTACTCGCAGATCGAGCTTAGGCTGCTTGCGCATATCAGCGGAGACGAAGGCTTTATCGCGGCCTTCAACAGCGGCGAGGATATTCACGCACGCACGGCCGCCGAGGTATTTCATGTACCGTTGGAACAGGTGACCGGGGAGCAGCGCAGCGCGGCAAAGGCTGTTAATTTCGGGATTGTCTACGGTATTTCCGATTTTGGCCTTGCGCGAAATCTCGGTGTTCCTGTTTCCACGGCCGCGGGTTACATCCGCCGGTATTTTGAACGCTATCCGAAGGTTCAGTCCTATTTGAAGGAGAGCGTTGCACAAGCCAAAGAACGCGGATATGCCGTTACGCTGTTCGACCGCAAACGGCCGCTTCCGGAGCTTTCGGCAAGCAATTATAACGTCCGCCAGTTCGGTGAACGCGTCGCGATGAACATGCCGATTCAGGGCACCGCTGCGGATATCATAAAAATTGCAATGGTGCATGTCGACCGCGCGCTGAAGGAGGGCGGCTATCGCGCGAAGCTCGTTCTGCAGATCCATGACGAGCTGATCGTTGACACGCCGCGCGACGAGGCTGAGCGCGTGAAACAACTGATGCAGGATGCGATGGAACACGTCGTTTCGCTTTCTGTGCGTCTTGTCGCCGAAGCGAAGTGCGGGGAAAGCTGGTACGAGACAAAATGACGCGCATTATCGGTATTACGGGCGGCATCGGATCTGGAAAAAGCACGCTTGCGCTTTGCTTTCGAGCGCATAACGTGCCGGTTTTCGATGCGGATGCAATCTCACGCTTTGCGCTGACGCCTGCGTCCGCATGTTTTGCGGATGCGATCGCGCTGTTCGGCGATCGGGCGCTGAAGCCGGACGGAACCGCGGATCGCGCATATATCGCGTCAATGGTATTTGAGGATCGGAATCTTCGGCATTCGCTGAATGCGATCATACACCCGTTTGTACAAAACGAGCTTCTTCGATTGAGTGAGTCATGTGATGCGCCGCTTGCCGTATGGGACGTTCCGCTTCTGTTTGAAAGCGGGCTGGACGCATACTGCGCGTGCACCGTTGCCGTGCTGTGCGACGAGGAAATCCGTATCGCCCGCGCGAAGCTTCGGGACGGAACGGATGAAGAACAAATCCGCGCGCGCATCCGTGCGCAAATGAATGATGAAGCGAGGGAATCGCTTGCGACCTATACGATCCGGAACGAGGGAACGATGGACGATTTCTTTGCGGAGGCGGACGCGCTGATCGCAAAACTGCGGGAGGAATTGGATTGATGGAAACGGGGACGATGCAGCCGCGCATGAGCAAAAAACAGAAAACAACGCTGATCGTATTGGCAATGGTGGCAGCCTGCCTGATTCTTGCCGCACTTACGGTATTCTGGATTCTGCCGCGCGTGATGAGAGATCGCTTTCAACTGAAATATGTTGAACTGATTCAAAAATACAGCGAAGAATATAATCTTGATCCGACGTTCGTCTGCGGTGTAATCTATACGGAAAGCAAGTTTCAGGAGCATGCGCAAAGCGGGGCTGGCGCATGCGGATTGATGCAGGTTATGCCGGCAACCGGCGAGGAAATTGCGAACGCGCTCGGGGAATCCTTCGAACCGGAAAACCTCTTTGATCCGGAGGTCTCTATTCGCTACGGGTGTTATTATCTTCGGATGCAGCTGGATGCGTTCGATCAAAACGCCGCTGTTGCGCTGGCTGCGTATAACGCAGGACCGACGAACGCCAGAGCGTGGGTTTCCCAGTACGGGCTTGACAGCCGCGGGCGGATCGCCTATATTCCGTACGAGGAAACCAGGAACTATGTAAACCGTGTTTTACAGGCACAGGAAAATTATGCGAACCTTTATCCGGATGCGTTCGCAGAAGGAACGGAGGAATAAATGCTGATCTTATCGGTTGCGATCGTTGTGCTGGCGCTTGACCAGTTTTTAAAATATTGGATCATGTCTTCCCACGTGGTCGGCACGCTCGGTTATACCGGTTCGTGGTATGATCTGTCTGCGTTGCGCACGTTTCTGTCGAACAGCGTGGTTTCGCAGCAGAACGCGATCCCTCAGAACGGAACGTTCGTCGTGCTGAGCTTCACGCCGAATGACGCAGCGCTGTGGGGGATCGGGAACGGAAACCCGTGGGCGTCGCGCCTGCTGCTTGCGCTGACTTCAGTTTTCGTTTTTCTGCTGATCTTTTTCGCAATTCGCACGCGTAAAAAGCTGCCGAAGCTGTCCGCGGTTATCGCCGGACTTTTGATCGGGGGCTCACTCGGCAATCTGTACGACCGCGTTGCGTTCGGCTACGTGCGCGATATGATCTGCACAAGGTTTATTGATTTCCCTGTTTTTAACATTGCGGACTCGGCAATCTGTATCGCGATTGCGCTGCTGCTCTTTGAGGCGTTTTTCAGAAAGGTCGGCGTGTTTGAATGCTTTGAAGACGATTTCCGGTATCTGTTCCGCATGCCGACACGTGAGGAAGCGGCCGAAAAAGCAAAGGCGCGAAAGAAAAACAAGCTTTCGCGTTTCGAAGAGCTGATTCCCGAAGATGAAACAGAGGAGGACGCGGAGGAATCGCATGGAGACGGAAACGATCCTGCTGATCGCGGAGACGGAAGCGCCGAGAATTGACGCGTATCTTGCGGAAAATACTGCGTTTTCTCGCTCGAAGATTCAAAATCTGATCAAGGCAGGCGCGGTCGAGAAAAACGGAAAGCAATGCAAGGCAAACGCCGAGGTAAAGACCGGCGATTCGATCCGCATGCATGTTCAACGGGAAACCGGAGTGTCGATGCCGACGCCGGAAAATATACCGCTTGACGTGATTTACGAAGATGCGGATCTTGCTGTCATCAATAAACCCAAGGGTATGGTTGTGCATCCTGCGCCCGGAAATGAAACCGGAACGCTCGTTAACGCGCTGCTATTCCGGTTTCGAACGTTATCGGATACGGGCGGCGCAACACGGCCGGGGATTGTACACCGCATCGACCGGATGACGAGCGGTCTTCTTGTGGTCGCGAAAAACGACGCGGCGCACGAGGCGCTTGCAAAACAGTTTGCTCTGCATACGGCACATCGTGAATACCTTTGTCTGGTTCACGGGAATCTTAAGGATGAAAGCGGAACGATCGACGCGTCGATCGGCCGGCATAAAACAGACCGCAAAAAAATGGCGGTAACGGAGGATGGACGCCGCGCGGTCACGCATTGGCGGGTCTTGCAGCGCTTCGGCACGGAAACGCTTCTGGACGTACGATTGGAAACCGGAAGAACGCATCAGATCCGCGTTCACATGGCGTTTATCAAACACCCGATTCTCGGGGATGAAGTTTACGGATCGTCCGCGCCGAAGCTCGGGTTAAACGGGCAGGCGCTGCACGGATACCGTTTGACGTTTCAGCATCCGAAGACCGGCGAAACGATGTCGTTTACCGCACCGCTTCCGGATGATTTTGTCACGGCGCTCAATCGCCTCGGCGGAACGGTTCCGAACGAGCTGTTTTCGCAGGACACGAATCAATCCGTGTGAGAAACTGCAACATTTTGACCTTTTGCATTGTCTATATACAGAGGAGAACCTTTTACAGAAGGAAACTGAAATGGATCAAAGGAGAACAGAAGAATGAACAGAATCAAAAGACTGACGGCTCTGCTGATTGCGGCTATCATGCTGTTTGGCCTTACGGCATGCACAGGGTGGCGCATCAAAAAGGATGAGACCGGCACAACGGAAACTCCGGCGGCGACAGTTCCGACCGATGCTCCGTCTAACGGTGCAACGCAAGCGCCCTCAAGCGAGCAACCGTATCAGCCTACGGAAGCGGATGAAGCTTTTATGGCACTGGATGAGGAATTGTTTTTAAATCACGTTACGTCCGATATTACGTCGCTTGATCAGTACTGTGAGAATCCCGCGGATTTCGGAATCGACGAGTCGACTGTTCCCGTGACGCTCGGCGAATTCACGGAAGAATCAAACAATGAATGGATCGAACAGTGCTATACCTTCCGTGAAAAGCTGAATGCGATCGACCGCAGCCGACTTTCGGAACAGCATCAGTTTGCTTACGATACATACTGCCGGTATTTCGATATGGAAATCGAGTCGAAAGACTGGTTCTATTACTATGAGCCGCTTGATGAATACGTCGGCCTGCATATGAATATGCCGCTGTTCTTCGGTCTTTACGCGATTAAGGACCAGCAGGATATCGAAAACTATCTGACGCTGATGCAGGATATGCCCCGGTTTTTCGGTCAGATTCTTGCGTTCGAGCAGGAGCGCGCGAATCGAGGCATCTTTATGACCGAACAGATGCTTGACGTGATTCTTGCCGATCTCAAGACGGTTGCGGACAGCGGGGAGACAAGCTATCTGCACGCCACTTTCCGTGAGCTTCTCGAGGATCAGAACTATCTGAGCGACGAACAGCGCGAAGCATATATTGCCAAAAACGATGAGCTCGTGAAAACTGTCTGGGTGGAAGCGTATCAGCTTTTGCACGATGGTCTTGAGGAGCTTCGTCCGAAGTGCCGCGCGCGTCAGGGCGCTTATGAGCAGGGCGGTGCAGCGTACGAATATTACTGCTGGAAGATGCGCGCGGAATCTTCGAACAATCGTACGGTCGATGAAATGATCGCGTTCCTGGAGAAGTGCAACTCAACTGTTTATACGCTGTTCTTCGCCTCTGCGATGAACTGTTATGAAGATTTGATGGCGGAAAAGAAGATCACGACCGGCTCGCTCGAAGGCGACGAAGCGTATCTGAAGACCCTGATGCCGCAGATCGTTCCCCCGATGCCGGACGTCAGCGTTACCTATAAGGAAATCCCCGAGGAATTGCAGGACAGCTTCTCTCCCGCGGCGTATATGACGCCCGCACTTGATGGATATCGGAATAATTATATCCTTACAAATCCGAAGGATCAGGAACATTACAGCATGTCAACGCTGGCGCACGAAGGATTCCCGGGACATATGTATCAGTTCACCTATCAGTATGATCTCGGTACCATTCCGAAGTTCCAGCTCATCATTGAAACGAACGGTTACGCTGAATCCTGGTCGACGAACGCGGAATGGAATGTTGCGCAGATCAATGAGAAATATGGCGTCGATTTGTCGATCGCGACGTTCCTGAACGAGTACTTCGGCAACATCCTGATCACGATCTGCTCTTTAAAGGTCAACGGGCAGGGCGCGTCGGTTCAGGATTTGAAGGTATATCTTGACAACTGGGGACTTGGCAGCTATGCGCAGGATTTCTACGATTATTCGATCGACATGCCGATCTATTTCTTCAAGTACACCGGCGGGTTCTGCGAATTGTTCGATTTGACGAATCGCTGCATGAAGGGCGATAAGGTTGCGTTCTTCAAAGAATATCTGCACTGGGGCCCGAGCTATTTCGATCTTTTGAATGATCGTATGGAGGCATGGGCAAACGCGCAATAAACGCTTGACAATCTTGAAAAAAGTGGTAAAATCCATAGAAAAGCTTTGAAAAAGAGGAGTACGCATTTCGTCCGTCAGAGATCCGTTTCATTGGCTGAAAGAACGGTCGGTTCAGAAACGCGGAAGGTCGCTTTGGAGCTGATGCGGAGAATGGAGTAACCGTGTCCGGTCTGCCTCGTTATCGGCACTGAGAGAAACGGATTCGTTCCGTTTAACAAAGGTGGTACCGCGAACGCTCACTTCGTCCTTTGACGAAGTGGGCGTATTTATTTGAAGGAGTGGAAACAATGAATCCCGAAATGCCAAAAACCTATGATCCCGCAAGTACTGAGCACGCCTGGTATGAAAAGTGGGAAAGAAACGGCTATTTTCATGCCGCGCCGAACCCGGATAAAACGCCTTTTACAATTGTGATTCCGCCGCCCAACATTACGGGCAAGCTTCATATGGGGCATGCGCTGGACAACACGCTGCAGGATACGATTATCCGGTATAAACGCATGAGCGGCTTTGAAACGCTGTGGCTCCCCGGTACGGATCACGCGTCGATCGCAACCGAAGTAAAGATTGTGGAAGCGCTTGCAAAAGAGGGCCTGACCAAAAAGGACATCGGCCGAGAAGCGTTCCTGAAGCGCGCGTGGGAATGGCGCGCGGAATACGGCGGAA
This sequence comes from Clostridia bacterium, assembly GCA_017388175.1. Taxonomy (GTDB): domain Bacteria; phylum Bacillota; class Clostridia; order Christensenellales; family CAG-138; genus UBA3792. The sequence goes on from JAFOTD010000073.1 coordinate 66,501, forward strand.
CGATTGTAAAACAGCTTCGCAAGATGGGTTCCTCCTGCGATTGGGAACGGGAACGCTTTACGATGGACGAAGGCTGCAACCGCGCGGTGGTGCGCGTGTTCAAAAATCTGTACGATAAGGGCCTGATTTATCGCGGGAACCGCATCATCAACTGGTGCCCGGATTGCAAAACAGCGCTTTCCGACGCTGAGGTTGAGTACGAGAGTCAGGACAGCCATTTGTGGCACGTGCGCTACGATGCGCCGGATCGTTCCTATTCGATTACCGTTGCAACGACCCGTCCGGAAACGATGCTTGGCGATACCGCAATTGCGGTGCATCCGGAGGACCCTCGCTATAAGGATATCATCGGCAAGACGGTCGTTCTTCCGCTGGTGAATCGTGAAATTCCGATCGTCGGCGACGAATACTGCGAGATGGAATTCGGCACCGGCGCTGTGAAGATCACGCCCGCGCACGACCCGAACGACTTCGAGGTCGGTAAACGCCACAACCTCCCTGTGCTACGCGTGTTCACAGACGACGGTCACGTCAACGAAGAGGGTGGAAAGTACTGCGGGCAGGATCGCTTTGAGTGCCGCAAAAACATCGTGAAGGACCTTGAAGAAAGCGGCAATCTCGTAAAGATCGAGGACTACACGCATAACGTCGGGACGTGTTATCGCTGCCACACGACGATCGAAACGATCGTTTCGAAGCAGTGGTTTGTGGATATGAAGCCGCTTGCTGGCCCGGCAATCGACATGGTTCGTTCCGGCAAGGTCAGATTTGTCCCCGAACGATTCGATAAGCCGTTCTATAACTGGATGGAAAATATTCGCGACTGGTGCATTTCCCGACAGCTCTGGTGGGGGCATCGCATTCCGGTGTATTACTGCGACGATTGCGGTGGCACGTTCTGCGAGGAAACAGCGCCCGGGAAGTGCCCGCGCTGCGGCGGAAACCTTCGTCAGGACGAAGATGTGCTTGATACGTGGTTCTCGTCAGGGCTTTGGCCGTTCTCAACGCTCGGCTGGCCGGAGGAGACGGAGGAACTGAAGTATTTCTATCCGACCGACACGCTTGTGACCGGGTACGATATCATTACGTTCTGGATCTCCCGCATGATCACGTTTGCAGCCGAAGTGAAGAAGGAGGAGCCGTTCAAGACGGTCTACGTGCACGGGCTTGTGCGTGACGGACTCGGCCGCAAGATGAGTAAATCCCTCGGCAACGGCATTGATCCGCTCGATATCATCGAGCGCTATGGCGCGGATTCTCTGCGGTTTTCGCTCGTCACCGGCAACGCTGCCGGCAACGACATGCGATTCTATACCGAAAAGGTCGAAGCGGCGCGCAACTTCTGCAACAAGGTTTACAACGCAGCTCGCTTCGTGCTGATGAACATCGACGAAAACACGACGCCGCAGTTTGACGAAAGCAAACTGTCGATCATCGACAAATGGATCCTTGCGCAGCTCGACCGCACGATTCGCGAGGTGACGGCGCATCTTGACGCGTATGATCTGAACCTTGCAGCGGAAAAGATCTACGACTTCATCTGGGGTACGTTGTGCGATTGGTATATCGAACTCAGCAAGCCGTCCCTGTACAGCGACGACGCGGAAGAAAAAGCGCGTGTCTCGTCCGTGCTCCTGTACGTGCTTTCGACTTCGATGAAGCTGCTGCATCCGTTTATGCCGTTCATTACCGAGGAACTGTATCAGCGGCTGCCCGGGCATGAAGAAACGATCATGCTGTGCGATTGGCCGAAGGCGTCCGATTCGCCGCGGTTTGAGACGGAGGAAGCTGCAACCGAAACGTTAAAGGACGTGGTCAGAGCGATTCGCAACGTCCGCGCGGAACGTAAAGTGCCGGTCGGTCTGAAGATCAGGGCAAAGCTCGTCGTGCCCGATCCTACGGCGTTCGGCGCGGTGGAGAAGCTTCTGACGAAGCTGATCGGTGCTCAAAGCGTGGAGATTACAGATGTGCGCGGAGACGTGCAGAAAACGGACGTGCATCTTGTTTGCGACGGTGCGGAAGCATATATTCCTCTTGCTTCCTTGGTTGATCTTGATGAGGAACGTGCAAGGATCGAAAAAGAGATCGAGCGCGTCAAGGGTGAGGTCGCGCGCGCAGAAGGGAAGCTTTCCAATGAGAAATTCGTTGCGAAAGCGCCGGAAGCGGTCGTGAACGAGGAACGCAGAAAGCTCGAGACGGCGAAGGAAATGCTTGCCCGTCTTCTGGAACGTCGTTCGGATCTGGACTGAAACAGCAGAGCGGGGGAGAGCAATCCTCTCCCCCGAAAGAATGGGAAGAGGATATTGCAAATGGAAAAAACGAGTCAATACGTAACGGCGGATTCGGAACAAAAGGACAGCTCGATTGATACGCTCAGGAAAACGATCGAGGAACTGAGAACATACGAAAAAAAGAATCTGTTCATCAATCGACTGAAGCTGATCTGTTCGATTGTCTGTCTTGCGCTTTGCGTTACTGCGGTTTGCATTGTTTTTTTCAGCCTGCAGCCGACCGTGCAAAAGCTGAATGATATGTCTGTAACGCTGACAGAGACAGGGAAGAACATCAATACCGTCGCGAACGATCTGGAGAAATTCGATTTTGACGAGCTCAGCACGTCCCTGCAATCCATTGTGGAAACCAGTAAAGACACCGTTGATGAGGTCTATAAAACCGCGCAGGGTCTTTCCACTCTGCTTGAAGACGCCGACGTTGCAATGGAACATATTAATTCCATTGACTTCGAGAATCTGAACAACGGCATTCAGAAACTGAACGAGATTCTGGAGCCGGTAGCCGACTTCTTCCATATCTTCCATTGATACTTTTTTAGAAAATCTAAAAAAATGTGTTGACAATTTTGTTGGAATGTAGTATTCTAATCAAGCCGTTTGAAGTTCGTGTGGATTTCGGGGTGTAGCGCAGTCCGGTAGCGCACGTGCTTTGGGAGCATGGGGCCGGAGGTTCAAATCCTCTCACCCCGACCAAAAAACGGCTGATTGAGTGGTCCCGTGGTCAAGTGGTTAAGACACCGCCCTTTCACGGCGGCTACAGGAGTTCGAATCTCCTCGGGATCACCATTTTTCCTTCAGGAAACAAGGGCCTTTAGCTCAGTTGGTCAGAGCGGTCGGCTCATAACCGATTGGTCCGGGGTTCAAGTCCCTGAAGGCCCACCA
>JAFOTD010000074.1 GCA_017388175.1 Clostridia bacterium
ATTTCGCAAGTATCGCCGTAAGTCCGGCAAAGAGCGCGGACAAAGCCGCCATGATCAGCCACATATCTTCCCCTTATTCATTGTCATATATTCTGGTAATTCTCGTCCATCAATTATCTCTAAGATAAATCCCGATTTGTCGATCTCTTTATTCCTTTTCTATTATACGCGAATTCTCCAATGCTGTATTCGACCTTACTGCAGGTACTTGGCAACCTCATCCGGTTTCAGCACTTTACCCATTGAGACAACCTGCTCGTTCACGACGAGCGCCGGCATGCTCATCACGCCGTATGCCATCACTTTTTCCATGTCTGTGATATATTCGACCTCTACGTTGATTCCGAGTTTCTCGACGGCCTCTTTGGTGTTTTCATATAGCTGATGGCAGGATTTGCAGCCAGCGCCTAACACTTTAACGCAGCATACGCCGTCCACCGGCTTACCGCAACACTCGTTTGTCGCTTTCACCTCTGTAGTCTCGTTGGCGGAGTTGCTTCCACAGCAACAGATCGGCTGTTCGATCTTCTCTTTCTTTTTCCCGAATAATGACATGTGTTTTCCTCCTTATAGAATCAGGTTTTGTATTGCGTTAAAGAAATATCCCACGAGGATAATTCCAACGGTACAGATTGCGATGAAAATGCTGAGGAGCTTTGCTTTGACAGCTTTCTTCAGCATGATCATGGATGGCAGCGACAGCGTGGTGACGCCCATCATAAAAGACAGGACAACGCCGAGCAGTGCGCCTTTGCCGAGCAGCGCCTCCGCGATCGGGATCGTGCCGAAGATGTCGGCATACATCGGTATGCCGCAGATCGTTGCTATGATCACACCGAAGGGATTGTTTCCTCCCAATGCCTTAACGACCCATTCCTCCGGGATCCAGTTGTGGATCACCGCTCCAATGCCGACTCCGATCAGCACATAAGGGAACACCTTTTTTGCCGTTGATACGACCTGTTCCCACGCATATTTCAACCGGTCTTTTACATGGAGCGCTTCCTGCGGCAAGTCTATTGCTTTTCCGTTTCGGATGAAATCCTGCACCTGATCTTCAAGGTGCAGCTTCTCTATCAGGGTACCGCCTGCCACAGCGATCACCAATCCGAGAACGACGTAAATGACAGCGACCCTCCAGCCGAAAATGCTCGTCAGCAGGACGAGAGAACCGAGGTCGACCATCGGCGAGGAAATCAAAAAAGAAAACGTCACGCCCAGCGGCAGTCCCGCGCTTGTAAAGCCTATGAATAGCGGGATCGACGAGCAGGAGCAGAACGGCGTGACCGTGCCGAGCAGCGCTGCAATGATCCGTGCACCAATGCCCTTATATCTGCCGAGGATCTTCTTGCTTCTCTCCGGCGGAAAATAGCTCTGGATATACGATATGATCAGGATCAGAATCCCGAGCAGCACCATAATCTTTATCGTATCATACAAAAAGAATTGTACGCTGCCGCCGATCCTGCTTTTCACATCCAGCCCGCACAAGGTCAGCAGTTGACGGATCAGTCTGTTCAACCACTGCATGCCGAGAATCTCGTCCTGAATGAATGCCCACATAAGAAATCCTCCGATTTATGGATCGAAATGTATCTATGTTTCGTTGTTTTTATAAGCTGTGCCGCAGCACAGCCTATAATCGTTTACTCTTTGCAGCAGCAGTCTCCTTGTCCATGCACGTCGGTCAGAGCACGAAACACGGAAATGGCTCTATCTGCGCCTTCGGGTGAAATGGAGTAATACATCCATTTGCCCTCCTTCCGCCCGACTACAATTTCGGAATCACAAAGGATCTTCATGTGGTGAGACAATGTCGGTTGCGTGATATGCAAATCATCCAGCAGGATGCAGGCGCATTTCTCTCCGCCCTGCAAGAGCTTTAAAATCTTGATACGGTTTTCGTCGCAAACCGCCTTGAACATTTCGGCTGTTTTCTTATCGCTAAGTTCCATTTCGCACCTCACATCGAAAAACATCAATCTATATTATATTCACGATTTTCTATTTGTCAATATGTTTATGCAAAAATAATGCTCTCGGCTTTGGCTGTCTGCCGCTGCCGAGGGCAATTACTACACTTCTGCAAACTTCAGGGAATATATGGTTCAAATCCACCCTCCCTGACCCTATTTGCTGTTCTTTATAGGCGCAAAGAAACGCGATTTGTACACCAGCTTTTTATCCTTGAAAACGAAAAAACAGGCTCCGCAGCAGCCGACCGACCGCTCCGAAGCTCTATTTTTGCCCAATATGCAGAAAAAAACGCCTTTTATCGTGGTAGACAAAAGACGTTTCTTTGTTGGCTGCCGAACTAGGATTCGAACCTAGACAATACGAGTCAGAGTCGTAGGTGCTACCATTACACAATTCGGCATTAGCTTCAGAAAATCCCGAGATGCCGTCCGTTTCGGGGTGATAAGACCCGCCTCTCAGGCAGGTGGGTACGCTGCGGAGCCCGCAATCTTCCCGTCTTGGCGGGCTTGATTTTAGGTCGACCGACGCGCGCTTTCCCGTAATCACTCTGTGGGTTTATCACATAAAACGTAACGCACACCGCAGGATTTCTTGTATGGTGGGGTTAGTTGGGCTCGAACCAATGACCTCCACGATGTCAACGTGGCGCTCTAACCAACTGAGCTATAACCCCTTGCGAAATCTTATTATACACATTCTGAGAAAAAATGCAAGTCTTTTTTTCAAAGTTTTTGATTTTTCATTTGCGGCGCGCCACTCGTGCGACTTTGTTGCTGTTCACAGTCTGATGGAATTAATCATGTGCAAAACGTAATTTATACGCCCCCTGCTTCGTTTATCACCGGCCTTTCGGATCCTTCACTTCGCTCAGGATGATAGATCGGGCCGGGATCCTTCCCGGGGTGTCATTCTGAGCCGCAATGCGGCGAAGAATCTCCGAGATGCTGAAAGATCCTTCGCTTCGTTCAGGACGACAGATCGGATCGGGAGTCTTTCTCCGTATATTATTCTTGCAATTCGGACGCATTTATACTATAATATTTCTCGGTTATTTTTTTGGAAAGGAGGATTCCGATGGATCTGTTTTCAAAATGTCACAATCCGGTATTGGATGAGATCCGTGCAAAGGACATTTATCCGTATTTCCACGAGCTGGAATCGATGCAGGCGCCCGAAGTCATCATGGAAGGCAAGCGCCGCATCATGCTCGGCTCGAACGGATACTTAGGTCTTGCCACGCATCCCCGTGTCATCGAAGCGGGCGTCGATGCAATTCGCAAATTCGGCTCCGGCTGCGCGGGATCGCGATTCTTAAACGGCACGCTCGTGCTGCACACGCAGCTTGAACGCGAGCTCGCCGCGTTTTTGGGCAAGGAGTCTTGCATGACCTTCTCGACCGGATTCCAGTCGAATCTCGGAATCATCAGCGCAATCGCCGGGCGCGGCGACGTGATCGTATGCGATCGCGAAAATCACGCAAGCATCTATGACGGATGCAAATTAAGCTATGCCGAAATGGTGCGTTACCGCCATAACGACATGGAGGACCTCGAAAAGAAGCTTTCGAACATCCCCGATAAGGCCGGAAGGCTGATCGTCACCGACGGCGTGTTCTCGATGGGCGGCGATATCTGCAACCTTCCGGAGATCGTGCGTCTCGCAAAGAAGTACGGCGCGCGCGTCATGGTCGACGACGCGCACGGACTCGGGGTCTTAGGCGAAGGCGGCAGAGGCACCGCGGACTATTTCGGGCTCACCGACGACGTCGACATCATCATGGGCACGTTCTCGAAGTCGCTCGCCGGCATCGGCGGTTTCATGGCGGCAAAGGCGGAGATCGTGGACTATGTGCGGCACACCTCGCGTCCGTTCATCTTCTGCGCGTCCATTCCCCCTGCCTCCTGCGCGACCGTCACCGAAGCGCTGCACATTCTGATCGAGCATCCGGAGCTTCCCAAACGGCTCATGGAGCTGTCCATGTACATGCGAAACGGTCTGCGCCGCGAGGGCATTGCCATCCGCGAGAGCACGACGCCGATCATCCCGCTCTATACGCACGATCTCGAAACGACGCTGCGCGTGGAAAAGGCGCTGTTTGAGCGCGGCGTGTACGTGAACCCCGTTCTCCCGCCCGCCGTGCACCCCTCCGAGTGCATGCTCAGAACGAGCTATATGGCGACGCACACGGAGGCGCTTCTCGACGAAGCGCTCGGCATCATCAAAGAGGTATTCACCGAGTATGGCATCTGATCGAATCGTCGTCATCACTGGCGCGTCCAAAGGAATCGGGAAAGCGGCAGCCGCCGCTTTTTCGCGTTCCGGCGACCGCGTCTATAATCTTTCCCGCACCGATCCCAACGATCCGAACGCGGCGTTTCTCCCCTGCGACGTCACCGACGAGGCGCAGTGCAAGGCCGCGGTCGACGCCGTTCTCACGAAAGCGGGCCGCATCGACGTGCTGATCTTAAACGCCGGCTTCGGCATCTCCGGCCCGGTGGAAACGACCGAGATCTCCGCCGCGCAGAAGCAGTTCGACGTCCTACTTTTCGGCGCGATCCGCGTGCTCAAAGCCGCGCTTCCCGCGCTTCGTGAAAGCAAGGGGCACGTGCTCTTCACCTCGTCGGTCGCGGCCGTCACGCCGATCCCGTATCAGGCGTTCTATTCCGCCGCGAAAGCCGCGATCAACAGCGTCGTGATGGCGCTGCGAAACGAATTGAAGGGCACGGGCATCCGCGTCGCCGCGGTGCTGCCCGGCGACGTGAAGACCGAATTCACCGCGCAGCGCGAAAAGAATCCGGTCAACGCGGCGCTTTACCCGAACGAGGTAAAGTCCGTCGCCAAGATGGAACACGACGAGCAGCACGGCATGTCGCCCGACCGGATCGCAAAACGGTTTTATAAGCTTTCGCGTCAGAAGAATCCGAAGCCGTTCTGCTCCGTCGGGATCGCGTATTCCGCGGTGCTGATCCTCATTAAGATCCTCCCCGCCCGGTTCGCGAACTGGATCTTGGGCAAGATGTACGGATAGTGCGTTCCGTTTGACCCTCCCCTGTCAAGTGGAGCGCGATGCATAAACGGTCATGAATTGCGGCACAACCGCATGAAAGGAGATCCGCCATGAACACGGATAGTATCGTGATGCTCTGCATCCTCGTTCCTCTCGCCATCTTTTTCACCGGGATCGGCATTTACGCGTGGAAGCGCAAAAAGCCGATGTGGTTCTGGTCCGGAAGCACGGTAAACGAGAACGAGATCACGGATGTTCCGGCTTATAATCGCGCAAACGGCATCATGTGGATCTGCTACTCGCTGATCTTCTGGACTGCCGCCGTGCTCGGGATCTTCAAAACAGGTGTCGCGGGGATCCTCACGGGTCTCGGCGCAGTCGTCGGCGCGGTCGTTCTGATCGTCGTCTACAAAAAGATTTACAGCAAATACCGGAGATAACCATGTTCAACCCCACTCCCGCCATGGCCGGATGGTTCGGCTATCCCTTGGAACTCGACGACCGTCTGCGGCTTATCAAAGCCGCGGGCTTTCAAAGCGTGCTCCTTTGGTGGGCGGTCGAATCTGTGTATGAGCCGCCCGTACCCCTTAAAATGGAAACGGCGGCAAAGCACGGGCTTTCCGTCGAAAACGCGCATCTGCAGTTTGCGAACATGAACGCGCTCTGGGAGGACGGATACGAGGGTGAACATTACCTTTCGGAGCTCTGCGGGCTTGTCGCCGAAGCGGGCGTTTACGGCGTTCCGACGCTCGTCGTACATCTAACGCGCAAAAAGGATCCCCCGCCGTTCTCGGATCTCGGCTTCTCGCGCTTTATGCGTCTTTGCGAGGTTGCGGAACGCTCTGACGTGAACCTTGCGTTTGAGAATCTTCGCGCACCGGAATACCTCTATGAATTCATGCGCCGCGTCGATTCGCCGCGCGTCGGCGTATGCTTCGATGCCGGGCACAACCATTTCGTCTGCCCCGAGCGGAACATACTCCGTGATTTTTCCGACCGCATAAGCGCAGTGCATCTGCACGACAATTTCGGCGATTTCGACGCGCACAACATCCCCGGCGACGGCACCATCGACTGGAACGCGCTCAGAAGCGACCTCATCGCCTCCGCCTACACCGGCGCGTGGAGCCTTGAGATCGAGCACGTCGGGACCTCGGAATTCGGCAAATCGCTGCTTTCAAAAGAGGACGATCCCTACTTCGGCATGGACCCCGAGGAGTATCTCGCCCGCGCGTTTTCCGCGCATCAGAAGCTGATCCGAGGCGAACTGTAAAAGCAAACAAATATGCGAAAAGGTCCTCCTCCGAGGACCTTTTTTCATGGATCAAAATGCTTCTGTGTGATCGACAAGCTGCTATCCTGTGTCAAGAGAACCGTCCCCTTGACACCACCTTTTACGACAGCCTGAGACGCGCCGGTTTTCCGACGCGTCTTTTTATGCACTGCAGCCGTCCGTTCCCTGCGGTCAAAAGCCGATACGGTCAATATCCATTTTTATTTTCGATCTTCGCCGCGTTCTCAAAGTACGTCCATTCGTACTCGGTCCATCCTTGATCTGCGATGCCGTCAGGCCTACAGGTCGTTTTCCTGACGCAGTTTCCGTTCGCGTCGTACTCGTATTTATACCAAAGAGAAATGCCGCCTTCGTCGCGCTGTATCTCTGTGACGCAGTTCCCGTTCGCGTCGTACTCGGATTCGAGCCAAATTGGAACGCTGTAGACGCCGTCATACAATGTCTTCCTGACACGGTTCCCGTTTGCGTCGTACTCGGATTCTTCCCAATACCAGACGGTGCCGTCGGCGTTGAAGTGCGTTCCCCTGACGCGGTTCCCGTTTGCGTCATACTCGTATTCATGCCGATACCTAACACTGCCGTAGGCGTTGTAGTCCGTTTCCCTGACGCGGTTCCCGTTCGCGTCGTACTCGTAATCATACCGATACCTAACGCTGCCGTCGGCGTTGTAGTCCGTTTCCCTGACGCGGTTCCCGTTTGCGTCGTACTCATATTCATACCGACGATCAACGCTGCCGTCGTCGACGTTGTATTCCTTCGTCCTGACCATGTTCCCGCTCGCGTCGTACTCGGATTCATGCCAAGAGAAAACGCTGCCGTCGGCGTAGTACCACATATCCTTGACCTTGTTTCCGTTCGCGTCGTACTCACATTCACGCCGTGAAAAAACGCTGCCGCCGGAATCAAAGGTAACCGACTTTGTCATCCGCCAGCCTCCCTTTTCCTCGGTCTGCTGTTTTTTCCCGTTGCCTACTCTCAGGCCGCACCCGACCGCGCAAAGCAGCAGCGCGGCAAGCGCAAAAGCAGCGATTCTCTTCATTTTTCCATACCTCCTGAAATGATCAATATAGTGTGTCAAGAGAACCGTCCCCTTGACACATTCCCGGTCTTCGTCGCGTTCTCAAAGTACGTCCATTCGTATTCGACCCATCCTTCTGCGCTTCCGTCGGCGTTGTACCACGTCAACCTGACGCGGTTCCAGTTTGCGTCGTACTCGGAATCATACCGATAGATAACGTTGCCGTCGGAGTTGTAGTCCGTTTCCCTGACACGGTTCCCGTTTGCGTCGTACTCGTATTCATTCCAATACAAGATGGTGCCGTCGGCGTCGTACCACTTATCCTTGACGTTGTTTCCGTTCGCGTCGTACTCGTATTCATGCCATGCATAAATGCTGCCGTAGGCGTTGTAGTTCGCGTCCCTGACGCGGTTCCCGTTCGCATCGTACTCGTATTCATACCGATACTTAACGCTGCCGTCGGCGGCGTACCGCGTCGACCTGACGCAGTTCCCGTTCGCGTCATACTCGTAATCATACCAATCCTCAACGCTGCCGTCGGCGTTGAACCGCATTTCCTTGACCTTGTTTCCGTTCGCGTCGTACTCGTATTCATTCCAATACCTGACGGTGCCGTCGGCGTTGTAGTGCGTTTCCCTGACGCAGTTCCCGTTTGCGTCGTACTCGTATTCATGCCGTGCATCAACGCTGCCGTCGGAGTCATAGGTAACCGACTTTGTCATCCGCCAGTCGCCCTTTTCCTCGGTCTGCTGTTTTTTCCCGTTGCCCACTCTCAGGCTGCACCCGACCGCGCAAAGCAGCAGCGCGGCAAGCGCAAAAGCCGCGATTCTCTTCATTTTCCCAAACCTCCTGATGTATCATGG
>JAFOTD010000075.1 GCA_017388175.1 Clostridia bacterium
ATCCATGCGCCGGCTGAAAGTCGGCCTTGATAAGCTGAAATAAGGAGGAACGGATATGAAGCTGGGTGTCATCGGATTGCCGAACGTCGGCAAGTCCACGCTGTTCAACGCCATCACCCGCGCGGGCGCGCAGGCGGCGAACTATCCGTTCTGCACGATCGAGCCGAACGTCGGCGTCGTCGCGGTGCCGGATCACAGACTCGACGTGCTCGCGGACATGCATCATCCCGAAAAATACACGCCCGCGGTCATCGAGTTTGTCGACATCGCAGGGCTTGTGCGCGGCGCGTCGCGCGGCGAGGGTCTCGGCAACAAGTTCCTTTCGCACATCCGCGAAGTGGACGCCGTGGTGCACGTGGTCCGCTGCTTTGACGACGACAACGTTGTGCACGTCGACGGCAGCGTCGATCCCGGACGCGACGCAGAGACGATCAACCTCGAGCTGATCTTTGCCGACATGGAGACCGTGGAAAAGCGCATCGATCGTCAGCAGAAGATGGCAAAGAGCGGCGACAAGAAGCTGCTCGTCGAGATCGATCTCTTAAAGCGCATCTACGCGCATCTCGAAAGCGGCAAGCCCGTCCGCACGTTCGAGGCGGACAAGGACGAGCAGGAGGCGATCAAAGGCCTCTTCCTGCTCACCTCGAAGCCGGTCATTTACGTTGCGAACGTCGGCGAGGACGACCTCGGCGCAGAGCTGAACGATTATGTAAAGACGCTGTACGCCATAGCAAAGAGCGAGGGCGCGGAAGCGATGACCGTTTGCGCGAAGCTTGAAGAGGAGGTCGCGGAACTCGATCCCGAAGAAAAGAAAGCGTTTCTCGAAGAGATGGGCGTACATGAATCCGGTCTCGATCAGCTTGTCAAGGCGTGCTATCGGCTCCTCGGTCTCATCAGCTTTCTCACCGCCGGACCCAAAGAGGTCCGCGCATGGACGATCACCAAGGGCACCAAAGCGCCGCAGGCTGCCGGCAAAATTCACAGCGATTTCGAGCGCGGCTTTATCCGCGCCGCCGTCGTGCCGTATGAGACGCTCGTCGAAAACGGTTCGATCGCCGCATGCAAAGAAAAGGGTCTCGTCCGCTCCGAAGGCAAGGAATATGTCATGCAGGACGGCGACGTCGTCGAATTCTTCTTTAACGTGTAATCCGACGGGAAGTCTCCCCTGCTTCGGGAGACTTCCCTTTTTTTGACCCGAAAGGAGCAAGCCATGATCGCATCCGTTATCCTGAACGCGGCGCTCGTTCTGATCGAGCTCGGCTGCGTGATCTTCGGCGTCCGCAAGCTCGGACCGAAGACGTTCTTCCGCTATTTCACCGTGCTGTCCAACGTATTCTGCGCGGTCTCCGCCGCGGTCGTGATCGCCGCATGGACGCATGGCGCGCTGCCGCTTTGGGTCATCCTGCTGAAATACGTCGGAACCGCCGCCGTGACCGTCACGCTTCTGACCGTGTTCCTGTTCCTCGGTCCGGCATCCGGGCAATGGAAGATGCTGCTCTCCGGTACGGATCTCTTTATGCATCTGTTCTGCCCGCTGATCGCGATCGTTTCCCTGTGCTTCTTCGAGCATACGGACTTCGCTTTTCCGTTCGCGCTGCTCGGCGTTCTACCGGTGGTTCTCTACGGCGTATGGTATCTTCGCCGCGTCGTGCTGTTCCCGGAGGATAAGCGCATGGAGGACTTTTACGGCTTCAACAAGAACGGCAAGTGGCCGATCAGCATGGCGCTCATGTTCCTTTTAGCCTTCGGCGTCAGCGTGACGCTGTGGGCGGTGTAACCCGCGTTCCCCTTTCTCCCGCCCTCGGGCAGTCTCCCGCATGGAAAAGGTCGACGCGCGTCATTGTTCCGTGATGCGGCAAAGCGCCGTCCGGATTTCCGGACGGCGCTTTTTTGATCGGGTCATGCCTGCTTCTTCAGCGTTTGCATAAAGTGTTGTAGGATCGCCTTTCTGGTTACGATGCCGATGAACATGCCGCGGTCGTCGACCACAGGTACGAAGTTCTGCTCGCTTGCGCGCTGCAAAAGATCCTCGATCGTCGCGAATGCGGATACCGGCGGGTTGAAGTCGGGACGGATGATATCCATCAGACGCACGTGTTCCCAGTCCTTCTGCGTGTCTTCCTTGAGCACCGCTCTCAAAAGATCGCCCTCGGACGCTGTCCCGCGATAATGCCCTTCTCCGTCGATGACCGGAACCGCGCTGCGCCCGGTCGCGTTGAGCTTCTCCACCGCCTGCCGCAGCGTATAATTGCTGTCGAGCACGCACACGTCGCACTTCGGCGTCAGAAAGAATAACAGGTTCATACTGGTCTCCTTTCCTGCTCTCGGTATGATTATACGATCCATTGCATGAATCGTCAATGCGCTTTTCTCAAATGTCACGGAAAGGTCACAAAGTCGGGAAGGATGCAATAAAAATGTAAAATCTTCCCAACGATTTTCCACATACCTGTTCAGTACTGTATGCGCCGTGCTATAATGAAGCATCATTCTAAAAGGGGCACTTTATGGAATCGAAACGAGTATCGTCCCGCATCAAATCCATCCTGAACTACAAAAAGCCCGCTTTCTGGATCATCCTTGTCGCGCTGCTTGCGGGCATCATCACGGCGGTGTGCTTCTTGACCGTGCCGAAGAAGGAGAAAGCAGAGGCAGAACCGGAAGCGACGGCCGAGCCTGTTGACGGCCCGAAAACGGTTTCCGTCCCCTTCACCGAGGTCACGGAATGGCTCGACTATTACAGCGCATCGGATCAGATGCCGTGGGAGGAATACCGGGAAATCGCGATCGACGCGTTCCCAGATGTGACGTTCCGCTGGACGTCCGGCACTGTGGAAGCGAAAGAAAACGGCACGACGCGCACGCTGTTAAACGGCATGCCGATCTGGAACGTGTATTTTGCGGACGTGACCGGCGACGGAAAGCCGGAGCTTCTCGTTACGGTCAGCTTCGGCTCCGGCGTCATCGACGAGCATATCGTCGTGTACGATTACGAAAACAAACAGAGCTATACACTTTGGGACCGTTTCATTTTCGATTATCATCTGTATTTGGCGGACGGCAAGCTGCTGGTCGGCAAAATG
>JAFOTD010000076.1 GCA_017388175.1 Clostridia bacterium
AAGCCCGATCCGCGAGAAACTCGAACAGGCTGTTGGGAAGGGTGACGGAATTCTCGTTCTTCTCGAGGGAGCTATACTTACGTATGCGACCGAGAGAAAACGAGGATAGTTTGCGGCAAATAAATAAAAAGAAAAGGCAGATTTTGCCTTTTCTCTCAATCAGGTTGTATATTAAGAGCCTTGCCGCAAACGATCCGGCCCCTTCTGCGACAGCCTGTAATTACGCTTTGCCGCTGCAGCCGAGCACGTCGACGAGCTTGTGCTGGACCATCTTCTGGATCGCGGCGCGCGCGGGCTTCAGATACTGGCGCGGGTCGAAGTGATCCGGATGCTCGTTGAAATACTGACGGATGCATGCGGTCATCGCGAGGCGCAGGTCGCTGTCGATATTGATCTTGCAGACCGCCATGCGCGCCGCTTCTCTAAGCTGTTCCTCGGGAATGCCGACCGCATCGGGCATTCTGCCGCCGTTCTCGTTGATGATCTTGACGAACTCCTGCGGGACGGAGGAGGAACCGTGCAGAACGATCGGGAAGCCCGGCAGACGCTTTTCGACTTCGCGGAGGATGTCAAAGCGAAGGGGCGGGGGAACGAGCTGGCCCTGTTCGTTGCGCGTGCACTGCGCGGCGGTGAACTTGTATGCGCCGTGGCTCGTGCCGATCGCGATCGCCAGCGAGTCGCAGCCGGTGCTCTCGACGAATTCCTGCACGTCCTCGGGACGGGTATAGGAGGAATTCTCCGCGGAGACCTTGACCTCGTCCTCAACGCCTGCCAGCGTGCCGAGCTCAGCCTCGACGACGACGCCGTGATCGTGCGCGTATTCGACGACCTGCTTGGTAATGGCGATGTTCTCCTTGAGCGGAAGACCGGACTTGTCGATCATGACGGAGGTGAAGCCGCCGTCGATGCAGCTCTTGCACAGCTCAAAGCTGTCGCCGTGGTCGAGGTGGACGCAGATCGGAAGGTCAAAGCCCGCATTCTGCTCGGCGTCCTCGATCGCCGCCTCGATCAGCTTCATCAGATAAATATGATTTGCATAGGCACGAGCGCCCTTCGAGACCTGCAGGATCAGCGGCGCGCGCTCCGCGATCGCGGCAGCGGTAATGCCCTGGATGATCTCCATGTTGTTGACGTTGAACGCGCCGATCGCGTATCCGCCGTCGTATGCCTTTTTGAACATTTCGGTGCTTGTTACGATTGCCATTGCCAAAATCTCCTTTGTTAGATTCTGCCTTTATTATATATCCGTGAAAAAGGAATTGCAACCACAACTTTTTTGGGCTATACTGATAAAAAAGCATTCGGAGGCAAGTATGGCGGAAAAGACGCTGTCTTTAATCATTCCCGTGTATTATGAGGAAGAGGTTCTGATGGAATCGTATCGCCGCATGGACGCAGCTATGCGGGCGACGGGACATCCGTATGAAATCATCTACGTAAACGACGGAAGCCGTGACGGAACAATGAAGCAGCTGCGGCAGCTTGCGAAAGAACACCCGGATACCGTAAAGGTGTACTCGTTTTCACGCAATTTCGGGCATCAGCTTGCCGTCACCTGCGGCATGGACCATGCAAAGGGCGACGCGCTGATCATCATCGACGTCGATCTGCAGGATCCGCCCGAGCTGATTCCGAAGATGGTTCAGATGTGGAAAGACGGCGCGGATATCGTTTACGGCAAGCGGCTGAAGCGCAAGGGGGAGACGGTGTTCAAGAAACTGACGGCAAAGCTGTATTACCGTTTGCTGTCCTCGATGAGCGCATACCCGATCCCGCTTGACACCGGCGATTTCCGGCTTTTAGACCGTAAGGTTGCGGACGTGTTCCTAAAGATGCGCGAACAGGCAAGATTCCTTCGCGGAATGTCCGCGTGGATGGGATTCGAGGCGGTCCCGATCGAATATGTGCGCGACGAGCGCGCCGCCGGCAAGACGAAGTATACGCTGAAAAAGATGTTAAAGCTCGCTATGGACGGCATTTTCAATTTCTCCTCGAAGCCGCTGGAGCTGCCGTTCGGCATTGGAATCGGGCTCGGCGTGCTCGGCTGTCTCGGACTGATTGCCATGATCGTCCTGACGTCGATCTGCGGCGCGGCCTGCCCGCAATGGCTTTGGGCCGTCGTCGGGGGTACGCTGCTGTTTGCGCTCCTGTTCGTCTTTGTCGGGATCCAGGGCATGTATCTCGGGCGCATGTACGACGAGCTCAAGGACCGGCCGCTGTACATCGTGGCGGAAACGCTGAACGACGAAGAGAACTGAATAAGACCGCTGTGCTCCGCAAGAAACGCGGAGCTTTTCAGTTGGGGAAAATCGCCGTTTTTCGTGAAGATTCTCCCTTTCGGTTGACATAAAGAACAGGACAGCGTATACTATATATGATCTGCTGCCGCCGGCGCACGCGGGGATTTCCGCACGGCGGAAAGCGTTTCAAAAACCCGAAAGGAGTTTTCTATGAAAAACAAAAAAAACAGAGCGCTGATTCGGGCGATCGTTTGTGCGGTCATTGCGGTCCTGGTTTACGTGATCGGAAGACAAACCGGCATGGTAAAGGCGTTTACACCCATCGACTGGAGTTGGGAAAACTTTCTGCGCGCCATCCTGATTCTGATGATTTTGTTTGCTGCGGAAGGATTGCTGCATTTTATCCTCAGCTTACTGAAGCCGAAAAGCAACCGTGCGCGTACCATGATCTCTCTGATCAAAAACCTGATGCGCTATACGGTGATCCTGGTCGGGATCTGTGTGCTTCTGTCGATCTTTGTGAAGGACATCGGAACGATCCTCGCCGGACTCGGCATTATCGCACTGATCATCGGCTTCGGCGCGGAGAGCCTGATCGCCGATATCGTCACCGGTATGTTTATCCTGATCGACAATCAATATAACGTCGGCGACATCATCGAGGTCGACGGTTTCCGCGGCACGGTTACGGAGATCAACGTCCGTTCCACGGTGCTGACCGACGTCGGCGGAAACATCAAGATCATCAACAATTCGGATATGAAGAACGTCCTGAACCGTTCGGACAACGCTTCTCTTTCCGTATCCGATTTCCCGATCCCGTATGAAACGGATATCGAGGCGCTGGAAAAGCAGATTCCCGCGCTTCTTCAGGAGATTTACGAGAATAACCAGCCGCTGATGCTGAACGTGCCGGAATATCTCGGCGTCAATAAGCTCGACGACAGCGCGGTGGTTCTGCGCTTTACGGTGGACGTTGCGGAAGGCAATATCTATATGGGCGCGCGCGCCTTAAATCGCGGATTGTTCGTCGGCATGCGCAAGCTCGGCATTGAGGTTCCGTTCCCGCAGCTTGACCTGCATCAGAAATGAGGAAAAGCGTTCACGAGCTGAACAGGCTTCCGACCGAGTTTCACGAGGACGGCGCACCGGAGCTGCCGGAGCTGCCCGATGAATTCAATCGGTTTCCGCGCCCTGCGAAGGCAAAGGAGGATCGCTCCCGCCTCCGCAAGGTGATGTTGTACCTTGCAGCAGCGGGCGTGGTGACGCTCGGCGCGCTTTCGCCGCGCGTTCATGCGGATCTGCCCTCTAAGGCGGATGAGAACGCTTCAGTCGCACAGACGACGCGGCAGCCTTCGGGCAAGGAAACGGATGCGCCGGTCTCCACGATCGAACCCTCCGTACCGCCCGCGCCGACGCCGACACCGGAACCGACGTCGAAACCTGCGCCGGTTCAGACGCCCGGTGTGGACGTTGGGTATTATTATCGCGCGTCGGATGTCTATTACGCGTTTTTGCTCATATCGCTGCCTGATCAGGTTTCGTCGGTTTCCTTCCGCCTTTTGGCGCCGGACGACGGAGAGCCTGCGCTTGAGGTTGCGCTGACGCCGGAGGAAATCGAAATGGGGGCCTATACGCTGCGGGTCGGAAATCGGGACGAAGGCTTCGACGCAAACACGTTCTTCGCGCATCACGCGGAAGCGGATCTTTTGATGGAGCTGACCTATACGGTGCAAGGCGAAGCAGGCGAGGAAACCGTCGTCGAAACGATGGAGCCCGCCGTGGAGGACTGGATCTACTGGGGGTTTGATTCCGCGGACGACGTCGATTTCACCGAGATGATGTTCGGCACGGCTTTCCCGAACTGCTTCGTGGTGCGTATCTTTGATACAACGGTTGAATTGCAGCTGACGGTTGGCAGCGACGCCGAAACGCTCAGCAACGGCGACGTTACGATCAGTATTACCATCGATGGACGAGAAATCCCCGCCGAGGGCAGCCGGCTGATTAAAGGTGGCCCTTGGCCTGAGGACGACGGTAACACTTATTACGCTTATATGCTGGTGATCCCGATCCCTGAGGATTTCCCGCAGCAGGGAACGGCAACTCTGACGCTGACCCGCAAGCTGATTCACAGCGATACGATCCTCGTCAACGTGAAGGACAACGTCGAATACAGCAAGAAAGAGTACGTCGATAACTGACGAGATATTTCTACAGCATTATGTTGAAATCAAGAATGAATCTCGAAGAGATCAACGGAATAACGAGAGAGTTTTCGGATGACGGCGCAAAGGAATTTGCGCCGCTTCCCGATGAATTCAATCGCGGCGTGAAGCCTCCGAAGAAGAAAGAGAAAAAACCTTCGGTTATGAGCAAGGTAATGCTGTATTTTGCTTCGGCAGGCGTCGTTACGCTCGGCATTATTGCCCCGACGGTAAAGGCGAACGTACCGCAGGAGACGGCAATCGTGCAGCCCTCGGAAACGCCGGAATCGGGCGCAGCTGTCGAAACGACGACAGCTCCGGCGCTTTCTTCGGTTCCGACGATACGCCCGACGGAATCGCCGTCGCCTTCTCCGACGCTTTCTCCGACGCCTTCGCCGACGCCGGAACCCACTGCCGAGCCTTTGACGAGCGGAGAGATCCACATCGTCGTATATGACGATATGGATCAGACGGGAAGCCACAACTATGAGAACTCAATCCTGGCAGACGTCCCGCTGCCTGCCGAGACGTTCACCGAGTACGAGCTGCCGACGCTTCCGGAGCAGGAAGGGTATACCGCGCTCGGGTTCGTTCTGCTGGCAGATAAGAGTCAGGCGTATCTGGATGATCTGTACTTTAATAACGAGTCGCCGCACGTAATCGGAACCGTTGCGCTCGGCAGGACGCTGACCGCCGACGACCTCGGCATCGTGCCGAAGAACGTCGAAGGCGTGTATGAGGCCGAGATCCACACGGTATGGCTCTGCGAGGACAGTCCGTATGAACTGCGGTTCTATGACGGAGACACGGTGTTTGGCACGTATCACGTCGGATTCCCGTACTATTCCGATCAGCTGGTCTATCTTGCTCCGTTCCCGGAGCCGACGCGGGCGGGGAAGACGTTTGCCGGCTGGTGCGACGCAGACGGTCATATGATCGACGCAGTCACCTATTTCGATTTCTTCGAAAAGCTTCCGGACGCGCAGACGCTCGAGGACCGCGATTGGAACAAACCGATTCCGTGCAGAGTCTATGCGGTCTGGTCGGACGGCACCGGCGGCGCGCCGCCCGCAACGCCGGCTCCCACGCCCACGCCTACCCCGACGCCCACGCCTACCCCGACGCCTACGCCGAAACCGACGCCGAAACCGACGCCGCGTCCGACGCCTACCCCGACGCCGACGCCGGTGAAATATTACTCGGTAACCTGCTACAAATGCACGTTCACGGGCGGAGGTTATTCAGGCGCAACGTCCGGCTCTGTTCCCGCAGGAACGAGGATCACGATCTACGGCAGCACGGATTCGGGCGCGGCCTATTTCGAAGGCACCCCTGCATCGGCAGCATACGGCTCATACGGGAGTCCGTTATCGCCCTATTCCTTCGCCACACCCGCGCCGGGTCACATTTATTATACGTATTATTACCGTTACAGTTATACGGTAACAAGTGATACGCATATTGAATTCTGCTGGATCGTCAATTAACGCGGGATTACTGTCCCTTGTTCTGCAGACAATCCTATGGGTTTTACGCAAATCTTACGGGAAATGCTTGCTTTTTTTGATCGTTTGTTGTAACATAGGTAGGTAAAATATATTCTCAGGAGGTTATTACCACATGGTTAGAGTAGCAATCAACGGTTTCGGCAGAATCGGCCGTCTCGCGTTTCGTCAGATGTTCGGCGCAAAGGGTTATAAGATCGTTGCGATCAACGACCTGACCAGCCCGGCAATGCTCGCGCATCTTCTGAAGTACGATACCGCGCAGAAAGGTTACTGCGGCGTGATCGGCGAGAATAAGCATACGGTCTCTTCCAAGGAGCCTGAGTTCGAGGAAGACGGCAAGACCGTGAAGGTTCCCGGCTCGATCACCGTGGACGGCACGGAGATCACCATCTATGCAGAACCCAAGGCGCAGAACCTGCCCTGGAAGAAACTGCGCGTCGACGTCGTGCTTGAGTGCACCGGCTTCTACACCAGCAAGGCTAAGGCGCAGGCGCATATCGACGCAGGCGCAAAGAAGGTCGTCATTTCCGCGCCCGCAGGCAACGATCTGCCCACCATCGTGTATAACGTCAACAACAATGTCCTGACCAAGGAAGACAAGATCATTTCCGCGGCAAGCTGCACCACGAACTGCCTCGCGCCGATGACCAAGGCGCTGAACGACAACTTCCCGATCGTTTCCGGCATCATGACCACGGTCCATGCGTACACCGGCGATCAGATGATTCTCGACGGTCCGCATCGCAAGGGCGACCTGCAGCGCGCTCGCGCAGGCGCGGCGAACATCGTTCCGAACAGCACCGGCGCTGCGAAGGCGATCGGCCTCGTCATTCCGGAGCTCAACGGCAAGCTGATCGGTTCCGCACAGCGTGTCCCGGTCGCGACCGGCTCCACCACGATCCTCGTTGCGGTCGTTAAGGGCAAGGACGTCACCAAGGAAGCGGTCAACGCGGCGATGAAGGCACAGGAGAGCGAATCCTTCGGTTACACCACCGAGAAGCTCGTTTCCTCCGACATCATCGGCATGACCTACGGCTCGCTGTTCGACGCGAACCAGACCATGGTCCAGAAGATCGACGACGACACCTATCAGGTGCAGGTTGTGTCCTGGTATGACAACGAGAACAGCTACACGAGCCAGATGGTCCGCACCATCAAGTACTTCGCAGAGCTGTAAGCGAAAGCGGTTTCAAACGCCCCCGGGAGCGATCCCGGGGCGCTTTTCGTTTTCAACGCGGAATCTATGAAAAAATCCTTTTCTTTCCGTGAAAATTTGATATAATATGTGTATTCACAGGGAGGAATGCATATGAATAACACTTCGGATTCCAATAAGCGCAAAAAGCGCATTCTGTCCGGAACCGCAAGCGTCAGACGCCGCGATGACAATCCGGTTTCGACGAGCGGTCCCGTCGGCAGAAAGGACGGGTATCAGGGAAGAAAGAGTCAGTACAGCTCGAAAAAACCGTCCGACGGCAGTACGCAGGGCGGAAGCCTCTTTTCATCGCTGCTCGGCGGTTCGCAGAGCCAGAATTCGCAGAGCCAGAATTCGCAGCAGGCGTTTACGCAGAACGGCAGCGCGCAGAACGGCAGCGCACAGACCGGCGGCGTCGCGCGCGGACTGTTCGGCGGCAAGTACGGCAAGATTCTTCTGCTGATTCTTGTGGTCGTTGCGGCCTTCTTCCTGATCCGATGCATGATGAACGGCGAAGGCTGTTCGCTGCTCGGGGGAGCGGGTGAGTCCTGCTCGTCGCCGTATCTGTCCGACAGCTATGACGAATCGGACAATATCGCTCCGTCGGCATACAGCGCGAGCACGTCCATGGAGACGGTGAACACCGAGGTTTCGAACAAGGCGCGCGGCAAGTATACGACGCTCAGAGGCAACGGAAGCGACGAAGTCACCGTTATGGTCTATATCTGCGGCAGCGACCTTGAGAGCGAGCACAGCATGGCAACTGCCGACCTGAATGAAATGCTTCACGCGAACCTGAACGACGACAACGTCAACATCATCGTCGAAACGGGCGGCGCAAAGAAGTGGAACAACTCGGTCATTTCGAATAAGACCAACCAGCGCTATCGCGTCACAAGCCGCGGTTTGCAGGTGCTGGACGATAACGTCGGCAAAAAGAGCATGGTCGATCCGAATACGCTCGTTGACTTCATTCAGTTCTGCGCAAAGAACTATCCGGCGAACCGCTACATGCTGATCCTTTGGGACCACGGCGGCGGCGCGATCTCCGGCTACGGCTACGATCAGACCGCGAGCGGCACGATGACGCTCGACAAGATCAACTCCGCGCTGAAAAAGGGCGGCGTGAAGTTCGACTTTATCGGCTTTGACGCGTGCCTGATGGCGACGCTCGAAACGGCGGTCGTAACCGAACCGTACGCGGATTATCTGATCGCGTCCGAGGAAGCGGAGCCCGGCACCGGCTGGTACTATACGAACTGGCTTACGGAGCTTTCCGAAAATCCCTCGATCAAAACGGTCGAGCTAAGTAAAACGCTGATTGACGACTTTACCAATGTCAGCAAAAAGAACTACCCCGGCTGCAACACGACGCTGTCGATCGTAGACCTCGCGGAGTTTGCGGGGACGGTTCCGGAAACGTTCGCGGCGTTTTCCGCCGAAGTCGGGAATAAGCTCGACAATTCCGACTATAAGGCGGTCGCGGACGCTCGTGCCGACGCGCGCGAGTTCGGCGTTTCGTCGAAGGTCAACCACATCGACGTGATCGACTTCGCAAGCAGAATCGGCGGATCCAATGCGACCGCGCTTGTGAAGGCGCTTTCCGGCTGCGTAAAGTACAACCGCACGTCGGTTTCCATGAAGAATTCGAACGGCCTTTCGATTTACTTCCCGTATTCGAGCTTCAAGAGCATGAATTCCGCCGTTGCGCTGTACAGCAATATCGGCATTTCCGGCGAGTATTCGCGCTGCATCAAGAGCTTCGCAAGCTTAGCCGCAGGCGGCCAGATCGCAACGGGCGGCACGACGAGCTCCCCGTACGGCTCGCTGTTCGGCGATTACGGCGGCGGTTCGTCCTATTCCTCCGGCGATATGCTGTCCACACTGCTCGGGAGCTATCTCGGCGGCTCCGGCAGCACCGATACGCTCGGCTCGCTGCTCGGCGGCGCTTCGTCTCTGTTCGGCGGAGGCGGTTCGACGAGCGTTGCGGATTATCTCGGCGGAATTCTCGGCGGAGATTCGGGAAGCTGGTTTGATTCCGGCCGCGCGCTTGCCAACAAGGACTATTATGATCAAAACAGTCTGACGGTTGCGGATATGCAGCTCACGGAAAAGGGCGACGAAGAATACGTCCTTTCGATGAGCAAAGAGAAGTGGGACCTCGTCAAGACCGTGCAGATCAATCTGTTCGTCAAGGATGAGAAGAAGGACGGCTATCTGGACCTCGGTATGGACGATACGTACGAGTTCGATTCCGACGGTGATCTTATGATCTCGTTCGACAACAAGTGGATGACGCTCGACGGACAGGTCGTTGCGTACTATTTCCTCGACCACGTGGAGGACGGCTCGCTCTGGGCGACTGCGGGGCGCGTCCCGGTCATGGTTAACGGCGAGCGGTACGACCTGATCGTTGTATTCGACAACGAGGTCAAGGGGCACGAGAACGGATACGTTGCCGGCGCACAGCGCGTCTACAGCGAATCCGAAACGACGACCGTCGCGAAGGGACTCGTCCAGCTTCAAAAGGGCGATAAAATCGACTTCCTCTGCGACTACTACGGCGCGGACGGGACGTACAACGCGACCTATTATCTCGGTGAAGCGATGACGTTTGATGGCAGCTTTACGGTCGGCTATATGGACATCGGCGACGTCGAATGCGACGTTGCCTACTGCCTGACCGATATGTACGGCAACGAGTTCTGGACGGAAACGCTGACGTTCAACTGATTCCATTCGCGGAACAAAGAATGCCCCGGAGCAAATCCGGGGCAATTTTTATACGGCAGCTTGTCGGGATCGGGATATCGGCGAACGCGAAGCGTTATACCGTGATTGCGCTTTGCGCGTCGCGGTGCAGCTCGCGGCCGAGCGCGTAAGCGTACAGATCGGTCGAAAGCGCGTCGATCGCAAGCGATGCGCGGGCGACGTCGGTGCAGTTCTGAAGATCGGAGTGACGGAGGATGACCGGTACGCTTGCGCGGCTTGCCATTGCAGCCAAAAGCCCGCGTCCCACGCGCTTTAAGCCCAGCACGTGCAGATACAGATCCTCCGGATGATCGCCGAGCGCGTCGGCCATGCCGTTCGGAATGTGCAGAAGCGCGGATACGAGGATGCGCTTGCAGCGCGCGAGCGTGTAGCGCTTGGACTTGATCAGCTCGAAAAGAGAGGGAAGATCGACCGCCTGCCGCGCAGCGCGGTAGAGCACCTGCTCGAAGCCCTCGTTCACGTCCGGCAGCGCCGCGAGCTCGTCGAGCGTCATCGAGCGCAGCCGGTATAGAAGCATTTGCGCAAAGCGGTCGAACGTGACGGGGAACTGAGCGTCAAAACGCATCGCCGCCGCAACGCTCATCGGCATCGTATCGTAAACGGATTCGTCACCGTTAAGAAGCGCTTCACGAATCGCCGTGGCGCTACTGAGCTTTCCGGTCAGCACAGTGCTGTTATAGCGGTTTCCGATGCGCTGAATCGGCAGCGGACGGATCTCCGGCGCGAACCGGCGGATGGATTTCAGGTATTCCACGGCGAGGATATTGTTCGGCTGCTGCAGGATCTCCAGCTCGTTTTCCGGCACGCCGAGATCAGAAAGCGCGTCGTACTGCGCGCGCGGAAACGATTTGCCCTGCTTGAGATGATGCAGAAGGTACACGCGCAGATTGGCCGGCTCGCGGTCGAGAAGGTCCGCAAGGTGATAGAGCGCGTTGAGGTCTTCGGTTTCCACGCCGAACGCAAGATCGGTAACGACGCCGGTCGCGGCGAGCGTTCTCACCGCGCCCTCTGCAAAGCGTTCCGCGCTTGATACGGCGTATGCGGTCGGAATCTCCACCACGAGATCCGCGCCGCCCATGACCGCCCACTCTGCACGCGTGAACTTGTCGGTGCATGCGGGCTCGCCGCGCTGCACGAAGTTTCCGGACATGGCGACGACGCAGAATTCGGAACCTGCCTGCCTTTTGGCCTCCTCCATATGGTAGATGTGCCCGTTATGCAGCGGGTTGTACTCCGCAATGATCCCGACGACGCGCATGAACCTTCGCTCCTCTCCGAATTGAAAAATATATCCAAATCAAGTATATCATTTTTTACGCAAATATGTTAGAATAAATTGTAAATCTATTTTGGAGGAATTTGTCATGTCATTGATGGATCAGATCAAGGCAAAAGCAAAGGCAGACGTGAAGCACATTCTGCTGCCCGAAGGAACCGAAGAACGCACCGTGCAGGCGGCTGCCCGCATCACGGCGGAAGGCATCGCGAAGGTCACGCTGTTCGGCAAGCGCGAAGAGATCAAAGCGGTTGCGGACAAGTTCGGCGTTTCGCTCGAGGGCATCGACACGATCGACCCCGAGACGCATCCGGATTATCAGACCTACGTCGACCGGTTCTATGAAATGCGCAAAGCGAAGGGCGTCACGCCCGAAAAGGCTGCCGATATGATCAAGAACCCGCTGTTCTTCGCTGCCATGATGATTAAGGATCATAAAGGCGACGGCTTCGTTTCCGGCGCGATCAACACCACGGGCAACACGCTCCGTCCGGGTCTGCAGATCATCAAAATGAAGCCCGGTATCAACACGGTTTCGAGCTTCTTCATTATGGAGATCCCGAATAAAGCGTATGGCGACGACGGTCTGATGATCTTTGCGGACTGCGCTGTCAATATCGATCCGACATCCGAACAGCTTGCGGAGATCGCGATCTCGTCCGCGGCAAGCGCAAAGGCGCTTTGCGGCATGGACGCGCGCATCGCGATGCTGTCGTTCTCCACGAAGGGCAGCGCAAAGCACGACAACGTCGATAAGGTCCGCATCGCAACCGAAATGGTTCACGAGCGCGCACCGGAGCTGATGGTGGACGGCGAACTGCAGGCGGACGCCGCGCTCGTTGAAAAGGTCGGTCAGCTCAAGAGCCCGGGCAGCCCCGTCGCAGGCAAGGCGAACGTGCTGATCTTCCCGGACCTGCAGGCCGGCAACATCGGCTACAAGCTCGTACAGCGTCTCGCCGGCGCGGAAGCGATCGGCCCGATCTGCCAGGGATTTGCGGCGCCGATCAACGACCTGAGCCGCGGATGCAGCATCGAGGATATCGTCTCCGTCGTCGCGATCACGGCGGTGCAGGCACAGAATATGTGAGAAAGGAACGACTATGAGATCCATTCTTGTTATCAACGCAGGCAGCTCTTCGCTGAAATATCAGCTTATCGACATCGACACGGAAAGCGTGCTCGCAAAGGGCCTTTGCGAGCGCATCGGCATCGACGGCAAGCTCACCTATAAGCCCACGGGCGGCGACAAGCTCGAAAAGGAAGCGGCTATGCCGACGCATAAGGAAGCGATCGCGATGGTGCTCGACGTGCTCGTCGATAAAAAGATCGGCGTCATTTCCGATATGAAATCCATCGTGGCGGTGGGACACCGCGTCGTCCACGGCGGCACGAAGTTCACGAAGTCCGTTCTGATCGACGGCGAAGTGATCAAGATGATCGAAGAGTGCACGCCGCTTGCGCCGCTTCACAACCCCGCAAACCTCATGGGCATCAACGCATGCCGCGCCGTCATGCCGGACACGCCGATGGTCGCCGTGTTCGACACCGCGTGGGGCATGAGCATGGAGCCGAAAAACTACCTCTACGCGCTGCCGTACGAGATCTATGAGAAGTATCAGGTCCGCCGCTACGGCTTCCACGGAACGAGCCACATGTTCGTCACCGGCGAAGCGATCAAGGCGATCGGCCGCGAAGGCGATCCCGCCGTGCGCGTTATTACCTGCCATCTCGGCAACGGTTCTTCCGTGAGCTGCTCGAAGGGCGGCAAGTGCGTCAACACCTCGATGGGCCTGACGCCGCTCGAAGGCCTCCCGATGGGCACGCGCTGCGGCAGCATCGACCCCGCGATTGTCCCGTTCCTCGTGAAAGCGATGGACGTGCCGGCAAAAGAGATCGACACCATGATGAACAAGAAGAGCGGCATGCTCGGCGTTTCCGGCGTGTCCAGCGACTTCCGCGATCTGTGGGCTGCACGTGAAGCGGGCAACGAGCGCGCAGCGCTCGCGCTCGACATGTTCGCGCAGGGCGTCAAACGTCTGATCGGCGGCTATTCCGCCGAGATGGACGGCGTGGACTGCATCGTGTTTACGGCGGGCGTCGGCGAGAACGACGCGGCAACGCGCGAGCTGATCATGAAGGACATGGACTACCTCGGCATCGACTTTGATTTCGAGCTGAACCGCACCGCGCCGAGAGGACAGAAGATCGTGCTCACGAAGCCCGGCTCCAAGGTCACCGTCATGGTGCTCCCGACCGACGAAGAACTGGCGATCGCAAGAGATACCGCCGCGATCGCGCTCTGAGAACGCAACAAGGGCTGCGGGATCGTTCCTGCGGCCCTTTTTATGCCGTATGCGATACGTGATGCGGAAAAACACGGACGTTTCCGACGCCGTCATATCTGATATCCGAGCCCGGTTCGGGTTCACGCGCGCCTTCGCCGCCATGCTTGCGCGGCGCGGACTTTTTGACGATGCTGCGATCGCCGCGTTTTTGCATCCGGAATCGCAGCCGCTTCCCGATCCGTTTTCGCTTTCGGATATGGATCGCGCCGTAACGCGCATCAGAACCGCGATCGGGTCGGATGAGCGTATCTGCGTATACGGGGACTACGACACCGACGGAGTCTCGGCGACGACGATCCTCGTCGACGCGTTAAGAAGACTGCACGCAAACGTAACGTATCTGCTGCCGAGCCGTTTCGGCGAGGGCTACGGGCTGAACAACAACGCCGTCGACGCAATGAAGCGGGACGGCGTACGGCTCATCGTCACCGTGGATAACGGAATCTCCGCGCATGCGGAGATCGAGTATGCCCGCTCGCTCGGCATGGATACGGTCGTGACCGACCATCACCGTTGCCACGATACGCTTCCGAACGCTTCGGCGGTCGTCTGTGCTTCGCGCACGGATCAGGATCCCGTGCTCGGATGCCTATGCGGCGCTGCGGTTGCAATGCTGCTTGCTTCTGCGCTCGGCGTTTCCGTCGGGCGATATCTGCCGATCGCGGCGCTTGCCACGATGGCGGATGTGGTGCCGCTGCACATGATCAACCGCACGATCGTCAAAAGGGGACTTCCGCTTATCGGTTCGCATCCGGGGCTTTGCGCGCTTTTAGACGCGGCGGGCGTCAGCGAGATCGCGGGGGAGAGCACGCTGTCGTTCATTCTTGCGCCGCGCATCAACGCCGCGGGACGCATGGGCGATGCGACGCGCGCGGTGCGGCTTCTGATCACGGAGGACGAGGGAGAGCGGCAAACGCTTGCCGCTGAGCTCGAAAGCGATAACGTACGCCGAAGAGCCGAGGAGCAGCGCATCCTTGCGGAAGCGGAACGGGAGATACAAGAGCCCGATCCGCGCATCCTTCTATTACGCGGTTCGGACTGGAACACCGGCGTGATCGGCATCGTCGCCGCAAGGCTTACGGAGCGGTATCACTGTCCCGTCATTTTGTTTTCGGAGGTCGGCGGCGCGCTCATCGGATCGGGCCGCAGCGTTCCCGCCGTCGATCTGTTTCAGCTTCTCAGTCGGCATAAAACGCTGTTTTCCCGGTTCGGCGGGCATCGGCTCGCCGCGGGCGCGACGATCGAGCCTGCGCGCTTTGAGGAGGTCAGAACGGCGCTTGCAAACGACCTTTTTGATCGGTTCCCGCTCGGGCTTCCCGAGGAGGAACGAACGGTCGAGGACCGGCTTTCGCTCTCGGAGATCACGTCGGTCTTTGCGAAGGAGCTGACGTAT